>JAKPQT010000148.1 GCA_029555885.1 Chloroflexota bacterium
CCGCGATGACCCGCTCGTGCAGCGGCTCGAAGTCGTCCGGCGTCTGGCAGTGGTGCTCACTCCGGCACGTGCCCCAGCCGTTCGCACACGCATGGCACGCCTCGATGTGCAGATCGTTCAGCCGCACCTCTTCCACGTCGGCGCCCGCCTCGCGTGCGCCGTTCAGCGCGGCGGTCGCGCAGGCTGCGGTCAGCCCGTCGTCGTTCGGGCTGGCGCTGATCACCAGAACTTTCATGCTTCCTCCCATGCTTCTTTTCAGTGTCTCACGCAAAGAACGCCAAGACCGCCGAGCCTTACTTCACGACTCTTCGCGTGCTTCGCGTCTTTGCGGTTCCTCCTCCGTATCTTCAGCAGCCGGTTCATAGTCCGGCAGGTCGCGCTCCAGGTGGCGCACCGCGGGCCAACTGAACACGACCGCGGTGACGGCCAGGATGACCAGGCCCGTGAACACCTCCAGCAGCCCGATGCCTGAGCCGGGCGCCCCGCCCACCAGCCCCGCGAACGGCTCCCACGCAGGCGTGCCGACCGCGGGTTCCAGCACGCGGTCCACGAGCAGGCCGGTCAGCAGGAACGAAGTCGTCGACCCGGCCAGATGGAGCTGCGAGAGCAGGGCAAACACGCGGCCCTGCAGGTCCGGCGGGACCTTCACCTGCAACAGGGACCGAATGAGCGCGTTGCCCGCAGGCAGCGGAATCATCAACACGAACAGCGAGGCAGCCAGCAACGGCAGCGTGCGCGCGGCGCCGAACGCAAGGAACATCACGCCGTTCAGCACCGTGCCCCACAGCAGCAGGCGCAGCCGGGGCCGGTAGCCGCCGAGCGCCGTGATGAGCAGCGCGCCGGCAAACGCGCCCAGGCTCATCAGCCCCACCCCGATGCCCATCTGCGCCTCGCTGCCCGTCCTTGCGATGAGGTAGGGGAGCGTCAATTCGAGCGGGCCGTTGAGCATGAAGTTGATGAACGCGGTGTAGAGGACGAAGACGAGCAGCGGCTTCCGGCGCAGGAGGAAACGGGCGCCCGTGCGCAGCTCTGCCCCGAAGTGACCCTGCCCGGCCGCGCCCTCCGCGCTCGTCGCGGCCCGCGGGATGCTCAACACCGCGATGACCCCGGCAGCGACGGCAAAGGTCAGCAGGTCCACGACCAGCACGCCGGTCACGCCGACCAACGCATAAATGAGGCCCGTCAGCACCGGCGCAAGCACGCCCGCCAGCGGAAAGCCCAGCTCCATGATGGCGTTGGCCCGCTCGCGGTGCCCCTCCGGGATGAGCAAGGTCACAGTCGCGCTTTCCGCCGGGCCTTGCAGCGTGGCAAAGACGCCCTGCAGGAAGGCCACCGCGTACAGATGCCAGAGCTGGAACGCGCCGGACGTGAAGCTGAGAATCAACAGGAGGCTGCCCGCGGCCTGGCCCAAGTCGGCCAGGATAAGCACGCGCTTGCGGTCCCAGCGGTCCACCAGCACGCCGGCCAGGCTGCCGCCAACCATGCCGGGCAGCTCGGTAAAGAAGGCAATCAGCAGCAGCGGCGCGGTCTGGCCCGTCTCACGGAAGACCCAGATGCCGATTGCGACCGCGGTCATGCGGCTGCCGATAAGCGAGAAGGTCTGCGTCAGCAGCAGCGCGTAGAAGGTGACGAGCCGGGATCGCGACGCGCGACGGGTGGCAGGCATGGGCGCAGTATAGCGGCGCGGGCGGCGAGCGGTCAAGGGACGGATTGAGGATTGCAGATTGAAGATTGAAGATTGGATGGAAGCTCCGTTGACAGGGGCGTGGGGGGTAACGTATAGTGCGGGCAGAGAGGCGCGGGGTGCCGTGCCGGATGACGAGAGGTGATATGAAGCAATTATTGGAGGGACTGCGCCTGCTGCGGGCGGGCGAGTGGGACGCAGCACACCGGATTGCACAGGACGACTTGACGACGCACGGCTCCTGGCTGCACGGCATCGTGCACATGGCCGAGCCGGACGAGAGCAACGCGCGCTACTGGTATCGCCTGGCGGCCCGCCCGTTCCCCGGCATGGACGCGGTGGAGCGCGAGATGGCCGCGCTGGAGCAGGCGCTGGCGGGCGCGAAGTAGGGACAGGGCATGTGACGGCGAGCTACCAGGAATTCTCAATGCACGTGGAGTCGAGGCTTTAGCCGGTCAGGTTGCCTGCGCACGTACACAACCAGACCGGCTGAAGCCTCGACTCCAATCCCTGGAACGGCATGGAATGCCTTGCCCCTACAGGCTGCCGTCAGTCGGTCGGCTTGCGGTAGTTCACGTCCAGGATGTCGAGCCGCTGCAGATGGGTGGACAGGCGGCCGCGGAAGTCAGCGTAGTTCTTGCGCTCGGCAGGCGTCCAGACGCTCTCGGCCAGCGCGACCAGCCGCGGGAAGGCCATGTACTCCAGATGGCGGGGGTCGGCAATGTACTCCGTCCACAGCTGGCCCTGCCCGCCGATGATGTGGCGGCCCTGTTCGGGGGTCAGCTCCGGCGGGATCGGCTCGAAGCTGTACGCCTTCTCGAGCGAGATGAAGCCGCCGATGCCGAGCGGCTCCGCGTCCCGATCCTCCGACTGAAGATAGTCGAAATAGGTGTAGCGGTTGGAGGCCATGATGACATCGTGGCCGGCCTGCGCCGCCGCAATGCCGCCCGCCTCCCCGCGCCAGGACATCACGATGGCATTGGGAGCGAGCCCGCCTTCGAGAATCTCGTCCCAACCGACCAGCCGCCGCCCGCGCTGCACGAGATAGTCGTCCATCCGCCGGATGAAGTAGCTCTGCAGCTCCTCCTCGTCCGCCAGCCCCAGCTCCTGCATGCGCGCCTGTGCGGCCGGGCTTTCGTGCCACTCGCGCTTCGGGCACTCATCGCCGCCCACGTGGATGTACTGGCTGGGGAAGAGCGCCAGCACCTCGTCCAACACGCCCTGCAGGAACAGTATCGTGCCCTCGTTCGCATTGAAGACGTGGACGTTCACGCCCCAATCGGGGCTGACTTCGAGCGGCTCAGGGGGCAGCACATCGGTGTTGCCCAGCTCCGGGTACGCGGCGATGGCGGCCTGCGCGTGACCGGGCATCTCGATTTCGGGCACGACGGTGATGCAGCGGTCGGCCGCGTACGCGACGATCTCCGCGATATCCGCCTGGGTGTAGAAGCCGCCGTGGGGCTTGCCGTCGTAAGTGTTCGGCTCGTTGCGGCGCCAGTGGCCGCTGACGGTCTGCTTGCGCCACGCGCCGACCTCGGTCAGCCGGGGGTACTGCTTGATCTCGATGCGCCAGCCCTGGTCGTCGGTCAGGTGCCAGTGGAAGCGGTTGAGCTTGTGCAGCGCGAGCAGGTCGATGAACTTCTTGACGAACGACTTGGGCATGAAGTGGCGCACGGTATCGAGCATCGCGCCGCGCCAGCCGAAGCGCGGCCGGTCCTCGATCTCCACGCAGGGCAGCTCCCACGCCGCGCTGCTGACCGCGGCCTGCCGGAACACATCCGGCGGCAGCAGTTGGCGGAGGGTCTGCGTGCCGTAAAACAGGCCCGCAGGCTCGGCCGCGCTGATCTCCACGCGGTCCTCGCTGACGGCCAGCAGGTAGCCTTCCGGCCCGAGCCGGTCGGCCAGTGCCGCGTCAAGTTGGAGGCTGATGACATTACCGCCGAGGCTGGACGCGGCAGCCAGCGCGGGTGCGAAGCCCAGCGCGGGCGCCAGCGCGCAGGCGAGCTGCTGGCCGACCGTGCGGGCCGCGCCGGATGCTGCGATCGTCGTCGTCTCGCTGAGCCGGAAGGCGCCGGCGCGCTCGGTCATGTGCAGGGGAAGAGGTACAATGCTATGCTGGGTCACGGTTTCACCTCGAGGAAGATTATCGTAGCCTGATATTTGGGTGCACGTTGCAGGTTGAATGTTGCATGTTACACTGGGCAGTGTAGCATGTTGTTGTCAGCGCGCAAATGTTCGTGTCCGGTGCGCCGGCAGAAACGTAACTTTTATCACCTTGCCACGTCTTAAACAATATGCCATTTGTAGTCGATATGTGCACGATAACACATCTTGGACAGCTTGGGACTCATTTGGCAAAAATCGCATTTTGACTCTTGCATATGTGTGATATAATACAGCGGATTTTGGGCCCCGTGTGGCATGCTGTGTGAGTCAGGGAGCCGTGGCGCATCGGCGCCAAAAAACAGGCCGGCCCCCAGCAGCGGCAACTGCTGGAGGCCTGGGGACTTGAATCCGGGGGGATCTCAGTCACGCGGCGCATTGTACCCGAAAATCGCCGCAGGGCAAATAAGGTTGATGAGAGGTGCTGTATTTCTGTCGGCTGAGGGAGAGCCACACAGCGCGATCACCTGGTTCTTGAATGGAGGGTAACGCTGCGATGGTTTCTTGCTTGGAGAACGCGACCTTCGCGATAGGGCTCGGGAAGGAGGCGACTTGACGAGATTGTCTCTGGGACCTTGCTGGTATCGGATCATCTACTGAGGGAGGAGCATCATGTTTCAAAACGAACGGAATACGCCTGTTCTCGTACGTCTCACTTTCTTGAGTATGCTTGCGTTGGCCCTGGCGCTTCTGGTATGGGTCGCAACACCGGCAGAAAGCCTGGCCGCCCCTGAAGGACCTGCCGCGGTCGAATGCACCGACGACAGTGATGACGCCAACGATCAACCGGTACAGAAGGACCTGACCAGGGTCTGTATTGATGAGGCTCTTGAGCCATTGAAGATCGACTGGAATTGGGATGAGATAAGTCTGGGTGGGAGCAACACCGGCGATGCCTGCGCGTTGTTCGATACAGACGAGGATGGCTTGGTCAACTACGCAGTATGCTCGCAATGGGATAACGGGCAGGCCCAGACCGCGATTTCTCCCATTCTGTATTCCTGCGCCGATACGAGCCCTTACAACTGCCTTGGCGCCGTGTTACAGCCGATTGGCGGGGTAACTTGCACAATTACTAACGCTACCGATGATCCATTCCCAGCAGGTGCGAACTATCCGTATGATACCAAGTCTTCTTGCACGATCCCTTCTGCGGCGATCGGTAATGGCACCCTGCTGGATGTCTGCTCCTACCCGTCTGCATCTACGCCTTCTTCAGCTTCGGACTGCGTGAAAGTTTCCTTCAACAAGGGAAACATAAGTGTTATCAAGAACCTGGTTCCAGCTGATGGCAGCAACTGGAACATCACGATCAGCGGTCTAACCAACTATAGCTATACTCTAACAGACGATGGCGATTCCACCGGCGTCGTGGCGGTCGATCCCGGCACCTACACCATTACTGAAGCTCCCGGGACGGGCACGGTTGCCGATGGCTACGGCTCGGCTTATGCCTGCACCAAGAACGGCGCTGCCTTGACGTCCGGTACTGGAACTTCGATCACGGGCATTAGTGTTGCAGCGAAGGATGTAGTGGTCTGCACCTTCACCAACAGCCGCGCGACGATCAAGGTTGAAAAGATTGCTAGAAACACGTCGGGTACGCCCTACTGCCCGGGTCGTGAGTTTGGATTCAGCTTGGTTGGTACTGCACCCTCAACGATAAATAAGAG
>JAKPQT010000207.1 GCA_029555885.1 Chloroflexota bacterium
CGCGCGCCTGCTGTCCCATTGTTGGATCTGAAGAGTTATATTACGCCGCAGGCACGTTGTCTGCGGCGTTTTTGTTTTCTGGAGTTTGCCTCATGCTGCAAGTTCGTGATGTGACCAAGTGGTACGGCGACCTCAAAGTGCTGGACCGGGTCAGTTTCAATCTCAATCGCGGGGAGCGCGGCGGCCTCATCGGGCCCAACGGCAGCGGCAAGACCACGCTGCTGCGCATCCTCATCGGGGAGCTGCCCCCCGACCAGGGCACGGTACAGTTCGCGCCCGCTGCGCTGCGCGTCGGCTACCTCGCCCAGGCGCTGGAGTTTGCCGAGGGCGCGACCGTTGCGGATGTGCTCCGCGCGGCAGAAGGCGAGCGGGAAGCCGCAGAAGTCCGGCTGGCGCGGCTGGCCGAGGCGCTGTCCACGGCAGAAGGCGGGGCGCTGGCGAGCGCGCTGGCAGAGTACGACACCGCCCTGGCGGATTTCCAGGCACTCGGCGGCGGCGCACGCTACGCAGATGCCGAGGCCGTGCTGGCGGGCCTCGGCATGGCTGATGTCGCGCAGACGCGGCTCGTGAGCAGCCTCAGCGGCGGGCAGAAGACCCGGCTAGGGCTGGCGCGGCTGCTCTTGTCCGAACCGGACCTCCTGCTCCTGGATGAGCCGACCAATCACCTCGACATCGTTGCGCTGGACTGGCTGGAGACCTACCTCAACGACTATCCGGGCACGGTGCTGATCGTCTCGCACGACCGCGCCTTCCTCGACCGCACGGTGACGCACATCCTCGCGCTGGACGACGTCACCCACAAACTGAAGGAACATGCCGGAACTTACAGCGACTACGCCTACAGCATCGACCGCGAGCTGGACAAGCAGTGGGCCGCGTATCGCGAGCAGCAGGACCGCGTCCGCAAGCTGGAGAGCTCCATCCGCCGGTTGAGCGGCCAGGCCAAGAACATCGAGGGCGAGACCATCCACTTCCACTGGCGGCGCATCGCCAAGGACCTTGCGCGGCGCGCAGTGGTGCAGAAGGCCCGACTGGAGCGGATGCTCGCCAGCGAAGAGATGGTGGACAAGCCGGGGCAGACCTGGAAGA
>JAKPQT010000212.1 GCA_029555885.1 Chloroflexota bacterium
GCGGATCGCGCGGCGCAGGGTCTCCAGTTGTTGTGCGAGTTCGGTTGTGGCGATGCCGTTAGTCATACCCATCCCACCCCTGTCGATTCACTGACGGACACGCGATTATACCGTGTATTCATGAAGATGCCAAGAAAGTGACGCGCCTCGGACGTACTTCCAACCGGGGGCACAATGCGCCTGCCGTCAACGAATTGACCAGCAAGTGAACGAATCGCCGCACCCCCAAAGTGACTTTTCGCAGCATAGCCCTTTGTGGTAAACTTGCCAGCAGAGAGGGAACCTGCCATGCCGAACCACACACCCCAGAACGTCCTTTTCGTGCGCGGCGCGCTGCGCCAGGCGATGACGGATCGCTTCAGCCTGCAGGAGATCAAAGACATCTGCTTCGATCTGGGCATCGACGCGGACAGTCTCGACAGCACGACGAAGGGAACGTTGGTTCGTGAACTTCTTGCTCGCCTTGAACAGAGAAACGGCAGGGTCACGCTGATCGCATGGCTACGAGCCAATCGCCCTGATACCGATTGGCCTGATCCGTTCTCATCTGAGCCCGATTCTTCCGAAACGGCCACCCCACGGGAGCAAGCGACGGTCGCCCCTGCTGTGCCTGCCGCCCCACTCGCTGTTCTGACAATCACTTCGCCCATCCAGATGGAGCTGGTTCGCATACCGGCGGGCGAATTTCGCATGGGCAGCGACCCACAGGCGGATAAGCAAGCCTTTTCGGACGAGAAGCCGCAGCACATCGTTTCGCTGCCGGATTTCTACATTGCCCGGACCCCGGTCACAAACGCACAGTTCGCAGCGTTCGCGAAGGCGCAGAACTATCGAACCGCGGCGGAGAAATGGATGTGGGCGGGGGTTAGGTCCGACGACAGTCGGGAGCGCGTGAAGGGGGCCGATTGGACGCACCCCGGAGGCCTGAAGACCAACCTTCTCGAAAAAGATGATCATCCGATGGTACAAGTGACATGGGACGACGCGGTGGCCTTCTGTGACTGGCTTAGTGAAGCCACGGGCCGGATATTCCGCCTGCCCTCGGAGGCTGAGTGGGAGAAGGCCGCGCGCGGAGTCCAGGCGCGCATCTATCCGTGGGGCGACGAACTGTCCTCGGAACACCTCTGCAACAGCGGTAATCGCATCAAGACCACCACGCCAGTCGGCAGTTATCCGAAGGGAGCTACGCCCGACTTTGGGATCCTGGATATGGCCGGAAACGTATGGGAATGGGTAGCCGATTGGTACGAGGAAGCTTATTATGCCAAATCGCCGAAGCGAAATCCAACGGGGCCTACGACCGGCGAACGACGGGTGCAGCGGGGAGGCAGTTGGTATAACGGCAAGAGTTGGGTTCGAGCAGCAACGCGCCATTCCAACCACCCGAACACCACCTCAAACACCTTCGGCTTCCGCTGCGCCTGCTCTGCCTGATTTCACCTTACTCGTTACTCGTTCCTCGCTTCACCCCAACCCGCATCTCCCACTGCCGAATCGTCACCGTGAAGCGCAGGGCGGCCAGCGCGCGCGACAGGTCATCGTCCGCGGGCACGTTGATCATCGTGAACGCGCGGCCGCGGAAGCGGTGCGCCAGGGCCTGCAGCAGCGTGCGGCCCGCCTTGACCGGCCCGAAGTCGGGGTTGATGCCGATGTCGAGGATCGAGATGGCGTCGGGGCGCTCACCTACCACGCAGTAGCCCGCCAGCGTGTCCTCCATCCACAACTCGTACGCGCTCGATCGGGCGGCAAGGTAGCGCAGCGTGGGTTCCTCCCGCTGCCAGGAGGGCGGCTCGCCATGCCACGTCGCGAAGTGCGCCAGCACCTGGTCCACCGGCGCGGGCAGCAGCAGCTCGCGCGGGATGGGCAGCGGGTCACCGTCCGCCGGGTAGCGCCAGGTCAGCAGCTCGCGCGCCTCGCGGAAACCCAGCTCGCGGTAGAGCGTCGCGGCAGCCGCGTTCTCCTCGATGACCTCCAGCCACACCTCGTCGAGATCGAGGTGAGTCGCGTTCTCCAGCAGGCGGCGGACCATCGCCCGCGCCACCCCTTGCCGGCGCCACGCCGGAATGACGCCCACCGCGCTGATCCACCCGCGCGGCCCGCGCAGCGACAGGAGCGCCATGCCGACCGGCTCGCGGTCCGCGTGCGCGACGACCGACCAGTGCGCAGCCACGTCGTAAATCTGATCCATCGCCTCCATCTGCTGTGCGTTGACCCAGAGGGGCACGAAGTAGTCGGCATACGCGGCGTTGAGCGTTGCGGCGCGCTGGGCAAAGGTAAAGAGACCGGCGGGGGAAATCTCGTATGTGCGCATGGGGGCAAGCATAGCACTAGTGTGCAGGGCCGTCAAAACGATTGAAGATTGCAGATTACAGATTTGGGTTCCAGTTTCCAGCTTCCGGCTTCCAGCCTCCCACAGTGTAAGCCGCGTGCCTTGCCCCACGGCTAGGATGCCCTATAATGCACCATCATGAGCACGTCCGCCGCAACCAGGGCAAATACGCGCCTGCAGGGCAAGGCCCGCAAGCGTGCAGGTAGCCGCGTGCGCAGCCGCTTCTGGCTGGTCTTGCTTTGCGTCGTCATCCTCTTCCTGGTGCAGACCGACGGCTACCTGGGCGCTGCGCGCGCGGACTTCCTGGTCAACCGGGCCGTCAGCGGGGAGCAGTTCCGCCTGGCCGCGTGGGAGGTGCAGGCTATCGGCCAGAAGGCGGGCGACCTGTTCGCGCGGCCCGGTGCGAACCTTCCACCTGCGGAGCAGAGCGCGCTGGTCGCTGAGTACATCGACGGCGTCGGGCAGATGGACCGGCTGCAGCGGGACATCGAGCGCATCTACGCCGACCCTGCCATTACGGACTCGCAAGCCGAAGCGGCCCCGCTGCTCGCCGAGCTGACAGCCCTGCGCGCGAGCCAGGAGGCGCGACGCCCCGCTGCGGAGTGGATTCTCGAGCGCCAGGTGGCCGCGGTGCTGGCGGACGAGGGACTGACCACGCTCGGCAAGGTCTGGCCGCCCGTCCGCTTCCAGTTCACCGAGAGCCCCAACTACCTGATCGTCTCCCCGCGCGACCGCATCCTGGTCGAGCGCGGGGTGTACCTCGACCCCACCCTCCCCGTTGAGGACATGGAGCGCATCGAGGCCGCGGTGCAGGCCGACCTGGATCGCAGCGCGCTGGTGGACGGCACCGGCGGCTTCTCGTCCTATCCCACGATGGTGGTGGCCTACGCCAACCTGGAGTGGGTCATCGACACGGTCGCGCACGAGTGGACGCACACCTACCTGATGTTCCGCCCGCTCGGCTGGAACTATTACGACAGCCGCGCCATGCGCACGCTCAACGAGACGGTCGCCTCCATCATCGGAGGGGAGATTGCCCAGCGCGTGATGGAGCGCTACTATCCCGACCGGCTGGACCCCGCCGACTGGCCGCGGCCGCTCTCCATGCGCCGCAACTGGCTGCACCACGAGACCGCCGAACCGGACTTCCAGTTCGGTGAGTTCATGCGCAAGACCCGCCTCGAAGTCGACCGGCTGCTGGCCGCGGGCCAGGTCGAGCAGGCGGAGGCCTACATGGACGCGCAGCGCGAGGTCCTGGTCGAGCGGGGCTACACCATCCGCAAGCTCAACCAGGCCTATTTCGCCTTCCACGGCTCCTATGCCGTCGGTCCGTCATCCACGGACCCCATCGGCGCGAAGCTGCGCGCCCTGCTCCAGCGCACTGCATCCCTGGCGGACTTCCTCCAGACGGTCGCCCGCTTCGACGAACCGGCCGACCTGGATGCGGCGCTGGCGTGGCACGCCACTGCCCCCGATGGCTCAATTACCAGACAGGAAAGGGTGACGCAATGACGACGAGAATCACGGTGGCATACGGTGACGGGATCGGACCTGAGATCATGCGTGCGGTGCTCGCCATCCTCAATGCCGCGGACGCAGATCTGGAATATGATGTCATCGAGATCGGCGAGGCGGTGTATCGCCGCGGCGTCACCTCCGGCATTCCGGCGGAGGCATGGGACACGCTGCGCGCCAACCGGGTGTTCCTGAAGGCGCCCATCACGACCCCCCAGGGTCACGGGTTCAAGAGCGTCAACGTGACCATCCGCAAGTCGCTCAACCTGTTCGCCAACGTGCGGCCCTGCAAGTCGTACAGCCCCTACGTTGCGTCGCCCCATCCGGGCATGAACATCATCATCATCCGCGAGAACGAGGAGGACCTCTACGCAGGCATCGAACACCGGCAGACCGATGAGGTCGTCCAGGTGCTCAAGATCGTGTCGCGGCCCGGCTCCGAGGCCATCATCCGGTACGCGTTCGAGTATGCCCGCGCGTATGGCCGGCGCAAGGTCACGTGCATGACCAAGGACAACATCATGAAGCTCAGCGACGGCCTGTTCCACCGGGTCTTCGATGAGGTCGCGGCCGAGTATCGCGATATCCAGCACGAGCACCAGATCATCGACATCGGCGCGGCCCGGCTGGCCGCGCAGCCGGAGATGCTGGATGTCATCGTGACGCTGAACCTGTACGGCGACATCCTGTCGGACATCGCCGCGCAGGTGGCCGGCTCCATCGGGCTGGCCGGCTCCGCCAACATCGGCCATGCGGCGGCCATGTTCGAGGCGGTGCACGGCTCGGCCCCGGATATCGCGGGGAAGGATATCGCCAATCCATCGGGGCTGCTGCAAGCCGCGATCCAGATGCTCGTCCACATCGGCCAGCCGGCGGTTGCCGAGCGGATCAAGAACGCGTGGCTCTGTACCCTCGAGGATGGCATCCATACGGGCGACACCTATCGCATGGGCCTCAGCCAGGAACGCGTCGGCACCCGCGCGTTCACCGACGCGGTCATCGCGCGGCTGGACCGCCGGCCCACCCAGACCGAACCGGCCGCGTATCGCGGCGAGGGCGTGCAGTTCAGGCTCACCCGGCACGAGCGGGCGGTGAAGGACCTCGTCGGCGTGGATGTCTTCCTGCACTGGGACGAGCCAGGCCGCAATGCTGACGTACTGGCGCAGCGGCTGACCGCCGCCTACGCCGGCCCGCTCAGCCTGTCCATGATTACCAACCGCGGCGTCAAGGTGTATCCCGAGGGCCTGCCCGAGACCTTCCGCTCGGACCACTGGCGCTGCCGCTACATGGGTTCCGCCGAGAGTCTCCCGTACACGGCAGTGCTGGCGCTCCTCGCCCGCCTGAATGAGGCCGGGCTGGACATCATCAAGACCGAGAACCTGTACACCTTCGACGGCGAGCCGGGATATTCCCTGGGGCAGGGGGAATAACGCCTTCCAACCTTGAACCTTTTTGCACAGCGCGGCGTCCTATATTCCGACTGAGAACGCCAACCTACGGAGGTGCGGAGTCCCAACACATCGCTGATGACCCGATTGCGGCGCATCCTGAGCGGAGGGCGTCCGGGCGAGGCGCAGCCTGGCACAGGGACGCACGCAGTCGAAGGAGCGCCTCACTGCCCGGGGTCCGACTCCTTCGACTACGCCTCGCCCTGCGGGCAAGGCTCCGCTCAGGATGCCTGCCTGGCTGGACCATCAAGGATTCGTCGCATTTTATACCGGAGGTGCAATGTCACGGGTGAGGTCTTGGCTCACTGCCAACCGCCGCGAAACTGCGATTGTCGCTTCGCTGCTCTTTGCGACCGCAGTTTGCGGCGCACTGTTGGTCGTCCGCGCGATGTACGCGCGCAGCACCGCGCACTTCGGCCTGGTATGGAACCTGTTCCTGGCCTGGCTGCCGATGTTGAGCGCCCTGCTCGCACATCACCTGCACAAGCAGGGCCGCCGCCTCGTGTGGCCCCTGATCGTGCCCTGCCTGCTCTTCTGGCTGCTGTTCTTCCCGAATGCGCCCTATATCCTGACTGACATGCTGCACTTGCAGTGGCCGCAGGCGCGCGTGCCCGTCTGGTACGACCTCATCCTCCTGATTGCGTTCGCCTGGACCGGCGCATTCCTGGGGCTGATCTCGCTGTTCCTGGTGCATGGTCTCGTGCGCCAGTGGGCGGGCCGCGCCGCAGGCTGGCTGTTCACGCTCGGCGTCATCGCGGTGAGCGGCTTTGGTGTCTACCTGGGCCGGTTCCCCCGCTGGAATAGCTGGGACCTGCTGACCAATCCCTCCCTGCTGCTGATGGATATCTGGACGCGCCTCAGCAACCCGCTCGCCAACAGCCGCACGTTCGTCTTCTCCGCGCTCTTCTCGCTCTGCCTGGCGATGATGTACCTGATGCTCGTGGCCGTCGCCCAGTTCCCAACCGACGAGCGGCGTCGGGCGGACGACTGACATACATCGTCTGTCGCTTGACATCCCCGCGCGTGTATGCTATCTTACAATCGTTTCCGTTACGCATAACATCGCGCAGCTTTCAGTCTGGGCAGGTGGACAATGGCGACCATACGTGATGTAGCTCAGAAGGCCGGCGTCTCAACGATGACCGTGTCGCGCGTCCTCAACAAGTCCGGTTATGTCAGCCAGCCGGTGCGCGCACGGGTGGAAGCCGCCGTCGCCGAGCTTGGCTACGTCCCCAACACGCTCGGCCTCAGCCTGCGCTTCAAACAGACCAAGACCCTCGCACTCGTGCTCACCGACATCACCAACCCGTTCTGGACGACCGTCGCGCGCGGGGTGGAAGATGCCGCGAGCGATGCCGGTTTCACCGTCATCCTGTGCAACACGGATGAGTCTGAGGCCGAGCAGGCGCGCTATCTGAACATCCTGCTGCAAAAGCGGGTAGACGGCGTGGTGCTCGTGCCCGCGTGCAGCGCGCCCGAAGGAGTGGCGTGGCTCCGCAAGCGCGAAGTACCGTTTGTCCTTGTGGACCGCAGCGTGGAAGGCGGGCCGGTCGACACGGTGCGCTGCGACTCACGCGAGGGCGGCTACAAGCTGACGCGCCTGCTGCTGGACCTCGGCCACCGCCACATCGCGATGCTCTCCGGCCCGGTACAGGTCTCCACGGCTGCTGAACGTGCGGCAGGCTACAGGGCCGCGCTGCTCGAAGCCGGCATCCAGCCGGAGCCCGCGCTCATCCTGCACGGCTCGTACGCCATCGCATCCGGCTATGAGATGATGCAGCAGGTTCTCAGCGTCTCGCCCCAGCCCACGGCGGTCTTCGCAGCCAACAACTTCCTGGCGATGGGCGCGTACCGCGCACTGCGCGACACGGGCTTGCGCGTGCCGGAGGACATCGCCATGGTTGCTTTTGACGACCTGCCCGAGGCGATGGTCTTCGAGCCCTTCCTCACCGTTGCAGCTCAACCTGCATATGATATGGGCAAGCGCGCGACCGAGCTGCTGCTCACCCGGCTGGCGGAGCTTGGCAACGGCCAGGCCACGCCGCACGCGCCGGAGGAAATCGTGCTGCCCACGGCGATCATCGTCCGCCGCTCCAGCGGGCAGCCGCTCGCAGCACCGGGGCACGATGCCCACTAAAGAGAGGAGATGCATCTGATGAACTCCAAAGAGCGCCTCTTGACGGCCCTCAAACGCGGCAAGCCTGATCGGCTGCCCGCTTCGGTCCACCAGTGGCAGGGCTACCACCTGGCCGAATACATGGGCGGCATCTCCGACCTGGAGGCCTTCCAGCAGGTCGGCCTGGATGCGCAAATCCAGTATTTCCAGGACATGGGCCAGTTCTGGCTGGTCGATGCCGACATGACCAAGTTCAACACGCCCACCTGGCGCGACGAAGTCACCGCGGTCAGCAGCGACCCGGATCACCGCATCGCGCACCATACCATCCACACGCCCGAAGGCGTGCTGACCTATAAGACCGAGGGCGACCGCAAGACCACGTGGATCACCGAGTACCTCATCAAGCACGACGAGGATATCGAGCTTATCCGCAAGTACATGCCCGTCCCTGCGCTGGACCCGGCCCCGATTGCGCAACGTTATGACGAGGTGGGCGATGCGGGGATCCTGCGCGGATTCGTGTGGGGCGACCAGGCCGGCTGCTGGCAGCACGCGGCCTGCCTGATGGACATCACCGACCTGATCTTCGCCGCGGTGGACCGGCCCGAGTGGGTGCACCGGCTGCTGGGGATCCTGCTGGAGAAGAAGCTCCAGTTCGTGGAGACGATGAAAGGGGCGAAGTTCGACCTGATCGAAACCGGCGGCGGGTCCGCCTCTTCGACCGTCATTTCACCGACGCTGCACCGCGAGTTCTGCCTGCCTTATGACCGCAAGGTGCACGACGCGCTGCACTCGCTCGGCTTCCTCGTGACCTACCACACCTGCGGCGGCACGGTCGGCATCGAGGAACTGATCGTGGCGAACGGCTGCGACGCGTCGGAAACCCTCGCGCCGGTGAGCGTGGGCGGCAACCAGGAGCCGTGGGACTTCAAGCGCAAGGTAGGGGATCGCATCGCGCTCATCGGTGGGCTGGACCAGTTCAACACCCTGACCGCGGGCAGCCCCGCGGACATCCGCGCAATGGTCCACCGGCTGTTCGAGACGGTCGGCTGCGACGGCGGCTACATCTGCTCCTGCTCCGACCACTTCTTCGACACGCCGGTGGAGAAGCTCGTCGCGTTCGCAGATGCCGCGCGGGAGTGTGTGTATTAGTTCCAAGAGCCTCTTGTCGTTGCCGCACCTTCGGTACGGCAACGACAAGAGGTTATGGTACTCAGAAGCCCCTTAACTCCGTGCTCGACCGCCGCGGCAGCCCGGCCTTCGGCTGCCGCGCGAGCACCATGTACTCGATGCCGTGAGCCTCGCAGTACGCACGCTTCTCCGGCTTGTCGCCGTCCTCGTTCACCGCATAGATATGGGGCCGGATGCGCTCGATCTCCGGCTCTGCATCCAGCCAGCCGTGCCCCGTCGATAGCATCGCCCGGTACACATAGCGGATGGACGCGACCATGTACAGCCGCTCCGCCTCGCCGATCAGCGGATGCCCCTCGCCCTTGAGCAGCCGGATGTTCGCGTCGTGCCCGACGACCGCGTACAGCCGCCCCAGCTCGCTCACCTGCTCGAAGAAACGCACATGGCCGCTGTGCAGCCAATCGAACGAGCCGGTCACGATCACTCGTTTCTCGTTACTCGTGACTTCTTCGTCGGCTGCGTCAGCGAGTGCAGGCTTTAGCCGGTCATCCCACGAGCGTGGGTCCACATCCTGACCGGCTAGAGTCTCGACTCCGGCAGGCAGCTCGTCCACCACGACTACGTCTCTCACATACCGCAGCGCGGCCAGGAAGTAATGCCGCTCGGCCAGCGGGAACTTCGGCGGGCTGCCGGTCTGCGCGAGGACCAGCGCATCCGACCACAGGTGCACGCGCACCGGGCCGCGCTGCGCCGCCGCTTCCAGCCCGCGCACGTGGTGTGCGCGCAGGTCATCGAAGCTGCCGCTGACCTCGACGACGGTCATCGCTGCGCCTCCCGGCCGGGCAGCCGCACGGTCACGCGGAATCCGCCGGGGACCGGCTCATCCGCCACGACGAACAGGTAGCCGCCCCCACAGCCGGAGTACATCGCGCCCGGATAGCGCGCCTGGTAATACGCCAGCAGCGCCATCAGGTCCACGGTCAGCGTCGGGTGGCGGACCACGTGCGGCAGGAGCGCCTCCCAGCAGCGCATACACTCGTTGAATGACTCGCCCAGCGCAGCGAGGTTACGCTGCAGGATGGCCGCGTAACAGTCCTGGCCCGACCGGCCCAGCCGCCGGATCCACTCGGCATCGAGGTTCTTGATGCCGAGCGGGTTGTAGCCTGCGGGCCGCGGGCAGACCGGTACGAGATGAATCACCCGGCCCACCCACGCGGCCACATCGGGGTCGCAGCAGTTCTCGACGTGCGCCGGGAAGTAGCCGTCCTCAACCGTGATGTCGTAATCCAGCCGGCTGATGCCCGGATAGATGAGGCCGGCCATGTCCTGCGAGCCGGACGGCTCGGCCTGGCCCTGGTTCTCCGCGTCGTAGAGCTCGCGCACCAGGTCAGCCGGGGGCCGGTCGGGCAGCCGGTCGCCCCACATGCGCTGCGCGACGCGGCGCGTGCTCGTGCCCAGGCCGCACCGATCCATGAACCGGAACTCCGGCTCCAGGGCGACGACGACCATCGAGCCGGGCGGCGTCGGGTTGTGCTGCGAGAGGAAGGGCTGGTCGATCCACCCGCCGGCCAGGGCCATACGATAGGGGATGCTGCCGATGACGTGCCGAATGTCGGCCCGAATATCGGCTGCGGCTGGCGCAGGTGCCACTGTCGATTGCATCAGATGGCCTCCCGCTCAGGCGGTTACGACGTGCTCGCTGACGACCTGCTTGCCTGCCTTGCGCGCGTAGTACTGCTCCTCGATCCACGCGTACGTCCGGCGCATGCCCTCGCGGAGCGGCGTGTTCGGCTCCCAGCCGAGGACGGACTTGATGAAGGTGTTGTCGCTGTTGCGGCCCGCGACCCCTTTCGGCGCGTCCAACTGATAATGACGCTGGAGCTTGACGCCCGCGATGTCCTCAATGTAGTCCACCAACTGGTTGATCGAGACCAGTTCGTGCGAGCCGAGGTTGATGGGCGTGGCGATCAGGTCCTCGCAGTGAGTGATCATGTCGATGCCCTTGACGCAGTCGTCGATGAAGCAGAAGCTGCGGGTCTGCGTGCCGTCGCCCCAGATGTCGATTTCCAGCTTGCCGGTGTCCTTCGCCTCGATGACCTTGCGGGAGAGCGCCGCGGGAGCCTTCTCGCGGCCGCCGTACCATGTGCCGTTCGGCCCGTAGATGTTGTGGAAGCGCGCGATGAACGTCTTCATGCCCCGTTCGGCCCAGTATTCCTGGCAGAACATCTCGCTCATCAGCTTCTCCCAGCCATAGCCGCGCTCGGCCATCGCCGGATACGCGTCCGATTCCTTGAGCGCGCGCACGTTCGGGTCCTTCTGCAGGTCGGTGTTGTACGCGCACGCGGATGATGAGAAGAAGTAGCGCCGCGCGCCCGCGCGGTACGCCGCCTCGACCAGGTGCGTGTTGATGAGGATGCTGCGCAGGCACTCGATGCGGAAGCGCTCGATAAAGCCCATGCCGCCCATGTCTGCGGCCAGGTTGTAGACCTCCGCCGCGCCTTCGACGGCCTTTTCCGCATTCGCACGATCGCTCAGGTCGAGGCACAGGTTCTCGACGCCCGGGGTCCGCTGGTACCAGTAGGGCAGCGGTTTCTTGTCGATGGCCCGGATACGCGTGAAGCCCTGCTCGTGGAAGTGGCGGGTCAGCGCACCGGCAATGAAGCCGCCTGCGCCTGCGATGACGATGAGGTCGTCCTTCTTCAGGTCAGGACTGGTCGCGGCAGTGAGATTATATTGTGTCATTCGAGTTTCTCCTTGAAATGGTAACGATACCATGCTATCACCGTCCGCTATGCCGGGCAAGTTTGCTCTGCACGCCGATTGCCCGTAAAATGCCTTCTCACATGAATCCCACAGACAGAGAGCCGCAATCATGTCAGAACCAGTCTTCGAAGAAGCCGCCGATGCCGGCGCTGTGGTCTATGCCCTTGCGCCTTCGCCCGAATTTGCCGGCGACGGCATCTGTTTCGCTGCGACCGCCGCGGGCCTGCTCCGGACGGCTGACCGGGGCGCGACCTGGGAGCCTGCCTATGCCGCGCTGAACCTGCCGGAGGCCCTGCCGACGCCGGCAGTCGCCGTTTCGCCCGCGTTCAGGCACGACCAGACCGTCTTTGCAGGCGTGGCCGGTTCCGTCCTGCGCTCGACCGACGCCGGACAGACCTGGCAGGTCGCGACCCTGCCCGCGCCCCCGCCCACGGTATCCACCCTGTGCATCTCGCCCGCCTATGAAGAGGACGGCATCCTGTTCGCCGGGTCGATGCAGGACGGCGTGTTCCGCTCGGCCAATCGCGGCTCGAACTGGGTGGCGTGGAACTTCGGGCTGATTGACCTGAACGTCCTGTGCCTCGCGCTCTCACCGAACTTCGGCACCGACGAGACGCTGTTCGCGGGCACGGAGACGGGGCTGTTCCGCAGCACCAACGGCGGCCGGGCCTGGCGCGAGGTCCCCCTCCCCGAAGAAGCTGCGCCGGTCCTGGCGCTGGCCCTGTCGTCGCACTATGCCCAGGACGGCATCATCCTCGTCGGCACGGAGGAAGCAGGGCTGTGGATTTCCGCGGACCGCGGCAAGAACTGGACGCACCTCTCCGGGCTGCCCGCGGGCGCAGTCAACGCCGTGCTGCTCGACCCCGAATATCCCGCGCCCCCGCGGCTCCTGGTGCTGATGGATAGCGGGCTGTATCTCTCCGAGGACAACGGGGAATCCTGGCTGGAGCTGCCTTTGGAGCTGGCCGAGGATGTCGCGCCGATGTGTGTGGCTGCACCGGAAGGGTTGACCGCCGGCGCGTTGCTGCTGGTCGGCCTGTCGGACGGCGCGGTGACGACCGTCGGCTGCCGGAGCTGTTCGGAGTAGACCTCACCGTGTGAGGTCACTTCTTCACCGTCCGCCCGATCCACAACTCCTCCGGCTCCTCCAGCAGCGACGCGCGCTGGACGGCCCGCTCGCCGTAGCGCGCGCGGATGCTGTCAAGCGCGGCGTCGAGGTGGGCCTGGCGCTCATCCCCCTGCTCGAACAGGCGTAGCTGGCGGCCCTCCCGCGTGAGCCCCGTCCCGCTGACCCCCAGCAGCCGCACCGCGCGGTGATCCCACGCGGCGTCGAACAGGGCCAACACGCTCTCGTAGATGGTCGGGCCTGAATCGGTCGCATCCTCCAACGTGGTCTGCCGCGTCAGCGTCGAAAAATCCCCGTAGCGCAGCTTCAGTCCGATGGTGCGCGCCTGGAAGCCGTAGCGCCGCAGCCGCGACGCGACCGCATCACTGAGCCGCAGCAACTCGCGGCGCAGCACGGTCGCATCCCGGATGTCCTGGGCGAACGTCTCCTCGCGGCTGAGTGACTTGGTCTCATGCTCCGGCGTCACCGGGCTGTCGTCCAGCCCCTGGCTGGCGCGCCATAGCCACTCCCCGCCGGACCCGAAATGCCACTGCAGGTCCTTGAGCGGCAGCCGCGCCAGGTCACCGATGGTCTGCACGCCGAGCCGCTCCAGCTCGCGGCCCGTCACCTGGCCCACACCCCACAGCTTGCGGATGGGCAGCGGCGCGAGGAACGCGGCCTCCCCGCCGGGCGGCACGACCGTGACCGCGTGCGGCTTGCGCAGGTCGCTGGCAATCTTGGCGACGAGCTTGTTGGTTGCCACGCCGAACGAGGCGGACAGATTGAGCTCCGCTTCGATGCGATCCTGGATCGCGTGGGCCAGGCGGCCAGGCGGGCCATAATGGGCCTCCGTGCCGCTGACATCCAGGAAGGCTTCGTCGATGGAGAGAGGTTCAAGGAGCGGGGTATAATCCGCCAGGATCGCCATCACCCGGTCGGACATCTCGGAGTAGCGGCCGCGGTGGCCGGAGACGAGCACCGCGTTGGGGCACAGGCGCAGCGCTTGGGCCGTGGGCATCGCGGAGTGGACGCCGAACTTCCGCGCCTCGTAGGACGCGGAGGCTACCACCCCGCGCACCTCGGCCCGGCCCCCGACGATGACCGGCACGCCGATCAATGCCGGATTATCGAGCCGCTCCACGGCCACGAAGAAGGCATCGAGGTCAACGTGCAGGATCGCTCGGGTGGACATGCTTGTGGGCCTCACGAACCCATTTTGTTCAACAAAACGGGTTCGTGTATCAGAAACCCCTTACCCCATATTCTCGGATCGCACCGACGCGTAGATCACACCGCCCAGCGCGCCCAGCCCCGCGCCGAGCACCAGCGTAAGCGGCAGACAGCATATCAGCGCGAACCCGGCAAACGTGCCCGGCCCGAAGATGGCCTCAGGGTTCAGCCCCAGCTCCTCGAACTGGCGCAGGCTCTCCGCGGGCAACTGGTTCAGCAGGGCCTCCGTGCCGCCGGACACAGAGAGGCTGAGGGGCGTGAGGATGACCTGCAAGATGCCGGCGATGAGACCGGCAATCAGCCCCGCCAGCGCGCCCTCGCCCGGGCCGAGCCAGGCGTGCGCGGCGCTGGCATCCACGAGGCGGCCAGCGCGCCGGCCACGCCGTACACGATCAGGCTCAACGGCAACGTACACAGGCCCACCACCGGAATGAGGCCGAGGAGATTCAGAACCAGCAGGGCAATCCCACCGAAGATGCCGGCCTTGATGAAGGGACGAGTCATGCTTCCTCCACTGAGAAGAATCAGGTGCAAATGACCCCGGAGTAACGAAGTTCAGGCCACACCTGCAATATAGCATCCTGAATAGTGCTTGTCAATCGGTTCGATTTGTAGTAATTTAGCAGCATCCTTCCATTGTCAGGAGCTTGAAGATGAACCCTACGCCGGAACCAACCCGCACCAGCACGATCGCCCTGCTTGTCGGTGTCATTGCGCTGATATTCGGCTGTTGCGGCGGCCTGTTCATGGGCGGCGCAGTCGCCTATCTCATCGCCCGCCAGGCGGCCCCGGTCGATGTCGCGCCGGTCGAGCGCTTCAGCCTGCCCGATTTGCCGGAGATGCCGGAACTGCCGGAGATGCCGCGGATGCCGGACTTCCCCGAGCTGCCTGCCGTGCCGAACCTGGGCATGAGCGGCGCGTTCGTGCGCGAGGTCATCGCGGACTCGCCCGCAGACGACGCAGGGCTGCGCGTCGGCGATCTGATTATGCGCGTTGACGATGTGCCCCTGGATGCGAATCACCGGCTCGCGGATATCATTGCCACTTATGAACCGGGCGATCAGGTGATGCTGCGGGTGTTGCGCGGGGAGCGCACCCTGTCTCTCGAGGTGACGCTCGGCGAGAATGAGGAAGGACTGCCCTTCCTGGGCATTCGCTACGTCGATATGTTCCGGGAGCGGCAGTTGCCCGGCGACTGACGGCATCGAAACAAGAAAGACCTTCGAGGTCGACCCCGAAGGTCTTTGTGTCGGATTATCGCGATGCGACCGGGCTACCGAATCTCGCCGGTCGTAATTGCCTTCTTCACCTCACCGATGGCCTGGGTGATCTGGATATCGCGCGGGCAGGCCTCCGTGCAGTTGTAGATGGTGCGGCAGCGCCAGACGCCCGTCGCCTCGGCCAGGATGGCGAGGCGGGCCTGCGCGCCCCGGTCGCGATCATCGAAGATGAACCGATGCGCCTGAACAATGGCCGCCGGCCCGACGAAGCCGGAGTGCGCCCAGAAGCTGGGACATGAGGTCGTGCAGGCGGCGCACAGGATGCACTTCGTCGTGTCATCGTACCGCTCGCGCGCCTCGGGGCTTTGCAGGCGCTCGGTGTAGGGCGCAGCCTCGTCGTTGATGAGGAACGGCAGGATGGAGCGATACTGCCGGAAGAACGGCTCCATGTCCACCACCAGGTCCTTGATGACGGGCAGCCCCCGCAGCGCCTCGATCTGGATGCTCCTGCCGACATCCTGCACCAGTTCCTTGCAGGCCAGCCGGTTGCGGCCGTTGATGACGATGGCATCCGAGCCGCAGACGCCGTGCGCGCAGGAACGGCGGAACGTCAGCGAGCCGTCCTGATAGCTCTTGATCTGCACGAGCAAGTCCAGCACCCGATCGGTCGGCTCCGCGTCCACCGTATAGGTCGCCCAGTAGGGCTTGCGATCCTTCTCCGGGTTGAAGCGACGGATTTTGACCCGTACTCTCATCGTGCCCCCCAATCCATCAATAGACCCGCTTGGCCGGCTCGTAGCGGCCCAGCTTCACAGGCTTCGTGCCCATCTCGATCGTGCCATCTTCGGCGCGATACGCCAGCGAGTGCTTCAGCCAACTGACGTCGTCGCGTTCAGGGAAGTCCTCGCGGTAGTGGCCGCCCCGGCTCTCCTGCCGCTCCAGCGCGGCAGCCGCCGTCACCTGGGCCAGGTCCAACATGCAGCCCAGTTCCCACGCTTCGAGCAATTCGGTGTTCCAGCGTTTGCCCTTGTCCATGACGGAGACATTGCGGAACCGGTCCTGGAGCTGCTCCAGTCGCTGCAACGCTTCCTCCAGCAGCTCGGCCGTCCGGTACACGCCGACGTGGTCCATCATCAGCTCGCGCATCTCTCGGCGAATGTCCGCGACGGATTCATGGCCGGTGCTGCTGCGCAGGGCCTCGAGGCCGGCGCGCGCGGCGGATTCGCTATCGGCAGGGAGGCTCGGCCAGTCGACGCCGTTGGCGTATTGAGCCGCGTGGACGCCTGCTCGCTGGCCGAACACGAGGATATCCACCAGGGAGTTCGTGCCCAGGCGGTTCGCGCCGTGCACCGACACGCATGCACACTCGCCCGCCGCAAAGAACCCGGGCATGGGCGTGTTCGCGCTGTCGATGACCACCCGGCCATCGTTGTCGGTCGGGATGCCGCCCATCGCGTAGTGCGCGGTCGGCTGGATCGCCATCGGCTGCTTGACAGGATCGACCTGGAGGTAGGTCTTGCAGAAGTCCGAGATGTCCGGCAGCTTCTGACGAATCATAGTCGCGGTCAGCCGCCGCGGCGTGCCGTCCGGATTCTTGATGCCGTCTTCCGCAAAATACTTGTTGACCGTGTCAGGCCGCACGTCGAGCCAGACGAAGTCCTTGCCGTTGACCCCGCGGCCCGCCCGAATCTCCTGGTAGATGGCCCGCGACACCACGTCGCGCGAGGCCAGGTCCTTGACCGTCGGTGCGTACTTCGGCATGAAGCGTTCGCCCTGCCCGTTGATGAGCACGCCGCCCTCCCCGCGCACGCCCTCCGTCAGCAGGATGCCGAGGTTGAGGATGCCGGTCGGGTGGAACTGGTAGAACTCCATGTCCTCCAGCGGGACGCCGCGGCGGTATGCCACGGCCACGCCGTCGCCGGTGAGTGCATACGCGTTCGAGGTGATCTTCCAGATGCGCCCGAAGCCGCCCGTCGCGAAGATGGTCGACTTGGCATGGAAGGTGTGGATCTCGCCGCTGTCGATATGGATGGCGACCACGCCCGCAACCTGCCCCTGCGAGTTCACCAGGAGGTCCAACACCTGGTACTCGTCGAAGAAGGCCACGTTGTTCTTGATGCACTGCTGATAGACCGTCTGCAGGATCATGTGGCCGGTGCGGTCCGCGGCGTGGCAGGCCCGGCGCACGGGCTGCTTGGTGGCGTTGTTCGTATGGCCGCCAAAAGGCCGCTGCGCAATGCGCCCTTCCGGCGTGCGATCGAACGGCAGACCCATATGCTCAAGCTCGTAGACCATCTCGATGGCGCCATGACACAGGATCTCGACCGCGTCCTGGTCCGCCAGGTAGTCCGAGCCTTTGATGGTGTCGAAGATGTGCCACTCAGCGTGATCTTCTTCCATATTGCCAAGCGCTGCGCCGATGCCGCCCTGGGCCGCGCCCGTATGTGAGCGGGTGGGATACAGCTTGCTGATGACAGCAGTCTTTGCGCCCCGAGACGCATAGAGCGCCGCCATCAAGCCTGCGCCGCCAGCGCCGACGACGATCACGTCAAAACGATGCACCATATCGGCTATCAGCTCCTTTCAACACGCACGCAGCGCCCGCGCACCCCGCACAGCAGCCGGGGCGAACCGAAGGCGTCAGCCTGCGAAGACGAAGATCAGGTAGATTGCGGCCAGGATGAGCCCGGCCCAGAGCAGGAACAGCAGCGCCTTCAGCCACGCCAGCAGCAGCGGGTGGCGGACGTAATCCTGCAGGATCACCCGGATGCCGTTGTACCCGTGCGTGGCCGTGAACGTCAGAAGCAGGAAGCTGTACACCTGCCAGAAGGGATTGGCGAAATTGGGCGTCACCTCGACCGCGCTGGACTCGACATGGAACGAGATGGGGAAGAAGGCCCAGCGCATCTGCGCACCGACGTCCATGTTGCCCTGCCCGCCCGCGAGATTGGCATAGACGATGTTGAACGCGCCCATCAGCAGGAACAGAATACCTGTGAGGCGCGTGAAGAACCACATATACGTTTCGAACTTGCTGCCTGTCCGCCCGCGCGGTACTGCACCGATCATCGCCATCACAGCCTCCTTAGTGTCCGCCCGTAATCATGAGCACGGCAGGCAGCAGGAACAGCGGCAGAAAGATTGCCCACTGCACCCACATGGCCTCGCGGTTGAACCGGTAAAGCGCGGGCCACATGTCGAGGACGACGATGCGCAGGCCGTTGATCGCATGGTAGAGCACGCAGAACAGCACGAGTATCTGCATGGGCAGCGCCTCGTAGAAGTCGGTGAGCGCGCCTGCGATGCTGCCGGTCGTGCCCTCTACAGCGTACAGGAAGAATGCAGCCCAGATGTGCATGGACACGAAGACCACGATGCCGATGGCACTGATGCGGTGGAGCAGCCAGGCGATCATCGGCTGTCCACCGCGATAGGCCAGCGCCCTGGGCAGCGACACCCGTGCAAGTTTACTCATGCTTCCCTCTCATCGAATCGCGAAGCGTATTTACTTATTACTCGTTACTCGTTACTGGTCATGCAATGAGTAACGAGTAATGAGTAACCAGTAACCCCGTCCTCAGTTATTCAGCGCGCCCTGATTGATCCAACGCTCTACAAGGTCGATCTGGTCTGCGCGAAGCGGGCGGCCCGGCGGCATCTGCCCGCCGGCCGGTGTCTCGATGCCGCGCAACATCTGCGCGAGGATGCTGTTCGCCGCATCGCCCGGAATGATGACCGGCGGGTTGTCGCCGGAGTTCATCACCTGCTCGTACGTCTCGACGCTGTACCCGCCCTTGACGCGGCGGCCGTGACAGCTCAGGCAGCGCTTGTCGAAGATGGGCTTCACATGCTGGCTGAAGCTCGGCGTCTCGACCAGGGCCAGGTTCTCCGTGCCTTCCTCGTCCTCCACCACGTACCAGGAGCGGATGAAGGCCACGATGGCTCGGATGTCCGGATCGGTCAACGCGCCGCCGTAGCGCAGGCCGAACGGCGGCATGCCCAGCGAATCCCACCCGTAGTCGATCACGTTGAAGATGTTGTCGTCGGTATGGGTGGTCAGGAAGTCCTGATCGTTGAGCGGATTGGTAAACTCGCCCGGCTGGTTCTCGATTTCCGCGCCCTCGCCTGCCTCGCCGTGACACGCCGCGCAATATTCCGCGTAGAATTGCTCACCTGCGGCAATCTTGGCGTCTTCGCCGCCGGCAATCGAGATGGCCTCGGCCTGGGGCGGAGTCGTCACGACGGCCTGGATGGTAAGGAACACGATGCCCGCGACAATGGCGATCATCACGAGGCTGGCAACGGGTCGATTGCGCGGGTGGCGCTTGGCGCTGCGGTCAAAGAATGGCAGGCCGAACAGCCCAACAGCGATCAGCACGCCCAACCCCACGATTGCTACGCCCTCGAGCTGGCCGGGGAAGTACTTCAGGAGCTGGAACATCCACAGGAAGTACCACTCAGGCCGCGGGATGTAGGATGAGTCCGATGGATTGGCCGGCGGCTCCGCGGGCACGCCCGCAAAGACGGCGAGCAACACCAACACAATGAAGATGAAGAGCGAAACGACGGCGTCCTTGCCGATCGAATGCGGGAAGAACAGCTCACCGTTCGCCTTCTTCTCTTTGTACTTGGCGAGATAGGCTTGCTTCTCGGCTTCGTTCATGGGACCTCGCTGATGAGAAACGAGTGATGAGTAATGATTAATCAGAAATGAGTAAGACTGCGACTGATCGTTGCTCGTGAATCGTTACTGATTACTCGTTACTCTTTACTCGTTACTGGTCGCTCGTTACTCGTCACGCTCCGGCGGATGCGTGATGCCGATCTTGATGATCAGGTACAGGTGCACACCGATCAGGCCGAGCAGCGCAATCGGCAGCCACCAGATGTGCAGGCCGTAGAAGCGTATGAGCGTGACCGCGCCGATCTCGGAACCGCCGCGCGCGATCCGCATCAATGTCGGCCCGATGCCCGGCACCGCGCCGATGATGGCCGTGCCGACCGAGGTCGCCCAGTAGGCTTTCTGATTCCAGGGCAGCAGGTAGCCGCTGAACCCGAGCACCAGGACAATCAGCAGGAGCAGCGCGCCGGTGATCCAGGTCAGCTCACGGGGCCACTTATAAGCGCCCACGAAGAACGCCTTCAGCATGTGGAGAAAGACGACCAGCACCATCAGCGTCGCGCCCCAGTGGTGCATGCCGCGGATCAACCACCCGAACGTGACCTCGTTCATGATGTATTCGATGGATTCGTATGCGTGATCCGGCGAGGGCACGTAGTAGATGGTCAGGAGCATGCCGGTGATGACCTGGAGCATCGCCAGGATGGTGCTGGCGCTGCCGAGCGTGTAGAACCAGTTGGTCTCCGGCACGGCGCGCGCGAAGACGGTCTTCCAGATCGTGCTGAGGCCCGCGCGCTCGTCCAGCCATGCGAAGATGGCCTGGCCGCGTCCCGGGCCGGAAGCAGGGGTTTTCGCCACGCTACGCCTCCAACAGGATGGATATCTGGCCGTTCTCGATTTTGGTTTCGAACTGGTCGAGGGGGCGGGGTGGAGGGCCTTCCAATATCTCGCCGTGCAGCCCGAACAGGCCGTCATGACAGGGGCAGAAGAAGCCATTGCGCGCCTCGTCCCAGTTCACCCGGCAGCTCAGGTGGGTGCATACATTGGAGAAGACCTGGACGTTCTGGCCGTCGTCCGTCACGGCATAGGCGACGCCCGTCTGCGTGGACTCGACCCAGCCATCCTTGATGCGCCGGGAGTAGGGAAAGCCGGTTGGTACGCCGGGCGTGAGGCTGCTGATCGGGCCGAGCGTGAGCCACTGGTCTTCGTTCTGCCGCTTGACGCCGGGCGAGATGAGATACCCGATAGCGGGCAACCCGACGATGAACGCGACCACACTTCCGACGAAACCGATGACACCCGTCAGGAACTTGCGTCGGCCCAGTTCTTCACTGTTCGCCGTGTCTTCGCTATGTGCCAGCTCTTCCTCAGCCATCCGGCGCTCTCCTTCAGAGGATGCACAAATACTCGTTGAATGTGGTTAAAGTTTGTTCAGACTTGCACCATGAGTGTCTGGCTGATTATACCCAGCCCCTTATGTGACGTCAAGCGCGTTACAAACTAACTGGCCGGTACAAACACCATCGCGCTCCACGCCGGCAGCGTCAGGTCGCGCCAGTGGCCCGTGATCCGATAGACCCGGTTGCTGATGGCCTCGCGCCAGAGCCCGTCATGCGGGAAGCCCAACCCGGTCTTCTGGCTCGCATTATCGAAGTTGAGCGCCACAACGACCACATCCCCGGCATCGTCCCACCGCTTGTACCGCAGCACGCGCGTGCGCGGGAACTCGTCCCAGTAATACTCGACATGATCCGAGCGCAGCGCCGGATGCTCGTGGCGCAGGCGGATGAGCCGCTGGTAGTATTTGAGCTGGCGGCGTCCTTCATACCGGTCCAGCTTTTTCCAGTCGAGCGGCCAGAACTCGATGGTGCGGGGGCTGTCCTCGCCGAACTCCTGCCCGGCCAGCAGCATGGGCACGCCGGGCGACGTGAGCAGCGCGGCCAGGCCGAGCCGGGCCTTCTCCAATGCGAGCGCCCAGCGGGTAGGATACCGCGCGGCCTCGGCGGGATCGGCCAATTGGATGTGCGCGCCCCAGAACTGAATCTCGTGTTCGGGCCGGCGCTCGTCGTGGCTGACCACGTAGTTGACCACCTGGTCGGCGCGCGCGAACCCCTCGCTGCGGAAACCGCCCAGCGCGTGCTGGATGTTTTGCAGCTCCCACTGCCATATCTGGGTCAGGCAGTTCTCGAGGGTGTGATGGAACGTGCCGTTCCACACTGCGTCGATCTCGGTCTGCTCGACAAGGCGGGCCGCGGTCTTGGCCGGGTTCGTGCCGCTGATGGGCCAGTACTCGCCGATCTGATAGCAGGTGGGCGCGGTCTCGCGCGCGGTCTTGGCAATCGGGCCGATGCCGGTAAACGGGTCGAACCCATCCTTGTGCGGCTGCCACGGGTCGTACTCGACGCCGCCCAGCCAGTCGAACCGGAAGCCGTCCACGCGATACTCTTCCAGCCAGAACCGCACGATGTCCTGCATGTACGCGGTCGTGTAGGGCGAGGCATGGTCCCAGTCGAGGCCGCCCCAGCTATTGGCATGGCCGTTGTTGTGGTGATGGAAGAAGGGATTGAGGTGGGGCAGCTTCTCGCCGGTGGGGCCGAAGAGCGGAGGGTACATCCGGTAATAAGGATGGTCGGCCCAGGCATGGTTGAACACCATATCCAGGATGACCGCAATGCCCCGCCGGTGGGCCGCGTTGACCAGCGCCTTGAACTCGTTCGGCGCGCCGTACAGCCACTTCGGGGCCATGTAGAAGATCGGGTTGTAGCCCCACGAGCTGTCGCCGGGGAACTCGCTGATGGGCATCAGTTCGAGCGCGTTGACGCCGAGCGCCTGCAGGTGGTCCAGCCGGGCCTGGATGCCGGCGAACGTCCCGAACCGCTCGCCGAAGTTGCGCTTCTCGCCCGCAAAATCGCGAACGGAAATTTCGTAGATGATGAGGTCACGCAGGGGCGGGCGCTGCCAGCCGGCCTCGTCCCATGCGAAGTCCGGCGCTGCCGAAAAGACGGCCTTCGGTCCCAGGTCATCCCAACGGATTTCGCGCGCATACGGGTCTGCGACGAACACCTGCTTGCCGGAGCCGTCCATCGTGACAGCGAACCGGTATTCTATCCGCCCCGTCAGCGGCAGCGTCACCCAGAAGTGGCCCTGGCAGTCCGTCTGCATGGGCGTGGCATGCGGATTCCAGCCGTTGAAGTCACCGACGAGGTGGACGGCGGGCTTGAAGGGTGCAGTCAGGAAGAAAGTGACTGTATCGGGGCGTTCGTAATTCCGGAAAGGTCCGCCGCGCGGCATCCGGCCATTGGGCGCGGCAGGATCGGGCACAGGCATGTGCGGTGTAGCCGAAGGTGGCTGTGCAGGTTCGATCAAGCGCGGCAACACTGCCGCACGGGGTATGGTGATGGTCAATGAAGCAGCCTCAAGGAGAGGGATAAGAACTCATTTCATCCAACGACATCGGCGCGCATGATACCATAGGGCACTCAAATGCACAAAGCAAGTTCGAAAGCGCGGGCCCACAGTAGCCACTGACTTGACCGCCCGGCGGGACGGGACTAAACTGGCCCCACGCTTCGCTTCATCGGCGGCGCAGCCCGAACGGGCAGAAAGCAGGTACACATGCACACAGCCGAGGTCATCATCTCCCAGTATCGGGCCGCGCTCGCCATGCTCGAGCAGGCCATCACCCGCTGTCCCGCGACGCTCTGGGATGCGCCGGAGGACAAGACGAAGTTCTGGCGCATCGCCTACCATGCCCTGTTCTATACCCATCTCTACTTGCAGACTTCCGGGCAGACGTTCCGAACCTGGAGCAAGCACCGCGAGGACTACGAGTTCCTTGGGCCGAAGCCGTGGCCGCCGCACGAGCTGCCGAAGATCGGCGAGCCTTATGACAAGGCGACTGTGCTCGAATACCTGGCGTTCTGCCGGCAGCAGGCCGTGGAGCTCGTGCCGCAGCAGGACCTGGCGGGTCCGTCCGGCTTCGACTGGCTGCCGATGAACAAGCTGGAGTTGCAGATTTACACGATCCGCCACCTCCAGCAACATACCGGGGAGCTGATGGAGCGGCTGGGCACGCGCGCCGGCGTGGATGTAGATTGGATCGGCACGCGGCATGAGTAATCCCCCTGCCCCGCCCTGTCCGGTCTGTTCGCAGCTGGCGGACCAGCAGTCCGCACACCAGAAGTACGGGCGAGACGAGGACAACACACACCTCCCGCCGGCAGCGGACGCGCTGGTCGTCGTGCACGACTTCCGGCCCTACGGCAGCCGCGCGCTCCAGCTCCGGCAGTGCCCTGCATGCGGCACATATTACCTCTACCGGACCGACTACGAATACCTCGCCAACGGCAGCGAGGATGAGCAACACCTCACGCGGCTGACCGCCGCGCAGGCGGCCGCGTACCTTACTGGAACGGACGACCCCATGAACCCTGCACCGCCCCGCCTCGCGTGCGATGCCGTCCTGTTCGACCTGGACGGCGTGCTCATCGACTCCACTACCTGCATCGTGCGCCACTGGCAGCACTGGGCGGACCGGCACGGGCTGGACCTGGCGACCATCATGCAGCACGCGCACGGCGTCCGCACGGTCGAGACCATGCGGGCCGTCGCACCGCACCTCGATGTGGCGGCGGAGGCCGAGCAGTTCACGGTGCGGGAGGTTGCGGACACGGACGGCGTGGTTGCCATCGAGGGCGCGGCCGATCTGCTGGCCGCCTTGCCCCCGGACGCGTGGGGCATCGTGACCTCCGGCAGCACCGCGCTGGCCCGCGCCCGGCTGGCGCGCGCCGGGCTGCCGATCCCGCACGTGCTCATTACCGCGGAGCAAGTCAGCCGGGGCAAGCCGTCGCCGGAGCCGTACCTGGCGGGCGCATCGCGGCTGGGGCTGCCGGTCGAGCGGTGCATCGTCATCGAAGACGCGCCTGCGGGGGTTGCATCGGGGACCGCTGCGGGGATGCGCGTGGTCGGCATCGCATCGACGCACGCGGCCGCTGAACTGCTGGCGTTAGGCGCGACGGTCGTGGCCGATGCGCTGACCGATCTTGAGATACACACGGCATCGCCCAAAGACCCGCTGCACATTCACGTCAGAACATGAAAGGAACCGACATGCAACTCGACCTGTCCGCGGCCGCATGGCTGCACCCGCCGGCCTCCTACGAGGTGACGGACCAATCCGTCACCCTCACCACCGACCCCGACACCGACTTCTGGCAGCGCACCTACTACGGGTTCCGCAACGACAACGCGCCCGCCCTGCTGTGGGAGCGCCGCGACAACTTCACGTTCACCGCGCGCGCCTCGTTCACCTACCGCAACCGGTACGACCAGTGCGGGCTCATCGTCTATCTGGACAGCGACAACTGGTTCAAGGCATCAGCCGAAGCAGAGGACGCGTCGATGGCCCGGCTGGGCAGCGTGGTCACGAACCTGGGCTACTCGGATTGGGCGACGACCGATATCCCTACGCCGACGGTCATGTGGTATCGCCTGAGCCGTCGCGGGCCGGACTTCCTGCTCGAGTCCTCGCCCGACGGCACAGACTTCCGGCAGATGCGCGTCTTCCACCTGCACCGGCTGGGCGAGACCACCGCAGAGATGGGCAAGCTCGACCCGCCCGCCGCGCCGGAGCAGCCGATGCGCTTCGGCCTGTACGCGTGCAGCCCGCTGGAGTCGTCGTTCGAGGTGCGTTTCGACCACCTGACGCTGGAACCGTGCCGGTGGCATGCGCATGGCTGAGGCACATCCGGCACCCATCTTCCTGGTCGTCGGCCCGCCCGCAGTCGGCAAGAGCAGCACGAGCCGGGCGCTGGCCGCACGCTTCCCCCGCAGCCTCTACATCCCGGTGGACGACATCCGCATGATGGTCGTGTCCGGGTTGGCACTGCCTGCGGCCGAGTTGAGCGACGAGCTGGCGCTGCAGGTCAACCTGGCACGCACCAGCGCCGTCCACATGGCGCTGCGCTACCACACGGCGGGCTTCGCCGTGGTCATCGACGACTTCTGGGATGCCAACTGCGACACGGATTATCGTGACCTGCTCGACCACCCTGGGTTGCACCGGGTCGTGCTCTACCCGGAGCAGGCCGAAGCACACCGGCGCAACCTCGCGCGCGCCGGCGACAGCCCCGCGGCCGGGTACATTGCCGAAGGCATCCGGATCGTCTACGGGCTGATGAACCCGGTCATTGCAGGGCTGGCGCAGGAAGGCTGGACGGTCATCGACACCACCGCGCTGAACGTCGACGCGACGGTGGAGAGGATCGTCTCACTAAAGTAGACCTTCGAGGTTGTGCAAACCTATGGTTCGCCCGAAACCTCGAAGGTCTGCAATCTCGATAGCGCATCATGCTGCACCGAGACGCATGGGCAGAGGAAAAGCCCGTCGCTGTAGCTGCGGTCGCGCGGAGGACAATTCCGTCAACTTTCCAAAAACCGTTCCTCCCCCGTCACCCACATGCCGAACAGCGGCAACGGCGGCGCGCAGGACAACCGCTGCACCTCTCCCCGACGCGCCATCACCCCGAAAAGACCCGTAAAACGTTGATAATCGGACCAGCCCGCGTGTTCCCGGTTGAACGAATGAACCAACATGACCGCGGCCACAGCGCGGTACTGCGTCCCGGTGAGCAACGCGGAGACCCCGCGATGCAGCAGTTGATATCGTAGTGCGCCGGGCAGTTCTGCGGGCAGCCCCAGAATCCGCGTCAAAAATGCCAACCGCTGCACCTTGCCGGGTGAAGCCCCGCGCAGCCATTCCTCCACCGTCGGCCCGAACGACTCCGCTCCTTTACCTTCGACCATGATTGCGACCGCGCCCGCTGCGGATTGCGCCAGCACGAAGATGTCATTTTGTGAAGGCCGCGCTCCACCCGGCAAGGGTACCTTGAATTCCGGCACGCCAAGCAAAGCACGCAGCCCCGTCAGCAAGAGCTCGCTGCCGGCTTGAAACGCGGCGGCGACCTCCGGCGGAAATCCATCGGCATCCATCCAGCATGAAGCCAACGTGCGGGCCGAATAGCCTGTTTTCCACTGCTTGTCGGGTTGGGCCAACAACGACTGCCAGTCGGCCAGGGTCGGGGTCAGGGCAAAAATCGGGTTCATAGAAGGCTGCAAACGCTCTCTGACAGGATTTGCAGGATGTCCAGGTAACTGAATGCATAATCCTGTTGATCCTGTAAATCCTGTCCATAAACCGTAAGTAATCAAACGGGCCGCCGGCACTCTACTGCACCGGCGGCCCGTAACCTTCAACCTTCCAACCTGCAAACCTGCAACCGTACGTTACAGTCGCTCGATCACCGCGGTCGCGAACTCCGACGTCTTGACCTCGCGCGCGCCGTCCATCTGGCGGGCGAAGTCGTAGGTCACGATCTTGTCCGCGACGGTCTGCGTGTACGCGCGGGTCACGGCGTCCGCGGCCTCGGTCCAGCCGATGTAGTCCAGCATCATCACGCCGGAGAGCAGCACGCTGCCGGGATTCACCTTGTCCTGGTCCGCATACTTCGGCGCGGTGCCGTGGGTCGCCTCAAAGACGGCCAGGTAGTCGCCCACGTTGCCGCCGGGCGCAATGCCGACCCCGCCGACCTCCGCCGCAACCGCGTCGCTCAGGTAGTCCCCATTCAGGTTGGGCGTCGCGATGACATCGTACTCCGCGGGCCGCAGGAGCATCTGCTGGAACATGATGTCCGCGATGCGGTCCTTGACCACCACCTTGCCCTCAGGCGCCTTGCCGCCGAACTCGTCCCACAGTTGTTGCTCGGTGATGGTCACGTCGCCGAACTCCTGCTTCGCCAGCTCGTAGCCCCACTGCATGAACGCGCCCTCGGTGAACTTCTGGATGTTGCCCTTGTGGACGAAGGTCACGCTCTTGCGGCCCTTGGCGACTGCGTGCTCCAGCGCCTTGCGGATGAGCCGCTTGGAGCCGAACTCGCTGATGGGCTTGATGCCGATGCCGGAGTTGGGCCAGAACTTCGCGCCCATCTCCTCCTTCAGGAACCGCTCGACCTTCTGCGCCTCGGGCGAGCCGGCCTTGTACTCGACGCCCGCGTAGACGTCCTCGGTGTTCTCGCGGAAGATGACGACATCGACGAGCTCCGGGTGGCGCAACGGGCTGGGCACACCGGGATACCACTTGACCGGCCGGATGCATGCGTACAGGTCCAGGTCCTTGCGCAGCGCGACGTTCAGGCTGCGGAAGCCGCCGCCGACCGGCGTCGTCAGCGGGCCTTTGATGCCAACCAGGAACTCACGGATCGCGTCCAGGCTCTCGGCGGGGAAGTAGTCGCCGCCGAACAGGTTCGCGGCCTTCTCGCCCGCGTAGATCTCCATCCACGCGATGCGGCGCTGCCCGCCGTAGGCCCGCTGCACCGCGGCGTCCCAGATGCGCTTGGACGCGCGCAGGATGTCCGGCCCGATGCCGTCGCCCTCGATCCAGAGCAGGATCGGGTTGTCGGGCACGCTCAACTTGCCCTCGCGCACCGTAATGCGCTCGCCATCCGCCGGTACGACAATCTTCGTGTATGCCATGATTCTCCTACTCCTTCATCATCTGCCGCAGGACCGTCTGCAAAATGCCGCCATTCTCGTAATAGTGCACCTCGACCGGTGTGTCGATGCGCGAGATGACCTCGAAGACCTTGACGGTGCCATCGGGCGAGGTGGCGGTGACCGTGAGCCGCTGCTTCGGCTGCATCTGGCCCGCGATGCCCGCGATATCGAACGTTTCCTCGCCGGTCAGCCCCAGGTTCTCCGGATTCTGGTCCGGCAGGAACTGGAGCGGCAGGATGCCCATGCCGACCAGATTGCTCCGGTGGATGCGCTCGAAGCTCTCTGCCAGCACGGCCCGGACGCCCTGCAGCAGCGGCCCCTTCGCGGCCCAGTCGCGGCTGGAGCCAGTGCCGTATTCCTTACCGGCCAGAATGACGGTCGGCGTGCCATCCGCGATGTAGCGCATCGCCGCATCGTAGATGGACATCTCCTCATCAGCCGGCAGATAGCGGGTGTAGCCGCCCTCGACGCCCGGCACGAGCTTGTTGCGGATGCGGATATTGGCGAAGGTCCCGCGCACCAGGACGTTGTGGTTGCCGCGGCGCGTGCCGTATGAATTGAAGTCGATCTCCGCCACGCCGTTCTCGATCAGGTAGCGGCCTGCAGGGCTGTTGGTCGCAATCGAACCGGCGGGCGAAATGTGATCCGTGGTCACGCTGTCACCGAAATACGCCAGCACGCGTGCGCCCGTGATGTCGGTGCGCGGGGCCGGTTCCGGCTCCAGCCCGACGAAGAACGGCGGCTCCTGGATGTAGGTGCTGACGGGATTCCAGGCGTAGTAGTCGCCCTCCGTCACCTTGACCTCGTTCCACGCCTCGTTGCCGGAGAAGACATTGCCGTACTGCTGGCGGAACATCTCCGGTCGCAGGCTGGCCGCGATGGTCTCGCGCACTTCGTCCTGCGCCGGCCAGAGGTCATGCAGATACACCAGGTTGCCCTCGGCATCCACGCCGAGCGGGTCCTGCGCCAGATCGATGTCGATGGTGCCCGCCAGCGCGTAGGCGACGACCAGCGGCGGGCTGGCGAGGTAGTTCGCGCGCACGAGCGGATGCACGCGGCCCTCGAAGTTGCGGTTGCCTGACAGCACCGCAGCTACGGCCAGCCCCTTCTCGATGATGGGCAGGGCCACCTCTTCGGGCAGCGGGCCGGAGTTGCCGATGCAGGTCGTGCAGCCGTAGCCGACCGTGTAGAAGCCCAACTGCTCCAGATACGGGGTCAGCCCGGCCTCATCCAGATAGCGGGTGACGACCTGCGAGCCAGGCGCCAGGCTGGTCTTGACCCACGGCCTGGGCTTAAGGCCCCGTTCGACGGCCTTCTTCGCCACCAATCCCGCGCCGACCATCACGCTCGGATTGCTGGTGTTGGTGCAGGAGGTGATGGCTGCGATGACGACCGCACCGTCCTCCAGGTCGCCGGCGCTCGCATCGGCGGCGCGCGTCGGGATATGCGTGATGCGTTCCGCTTCTTTGGGATAGACCTTGCGGAAGCTCTCCTTGACGCCGTCGAGCAGCACGCGGTCCTGCGGACGCCGCGGCCCGGCCATGCTCGGCCGGACGGTGCTCATGTCCAGCTCGAGCGCATCGGTAAACACCGGATCGGGCGAATCGTCGGTACGGAAGAGGCCCTGGGCCTTGCAGTACCGCTCCACCAGGTCCACCAATTCCTCGGAGCGGCCGCTCAACGCCAGGTAGCGCAGCGTCTCCGCGTCGACCGGGAAGAAGCCCATGGTCGCGCCGTACTCCGGCGCCATGTTGGCGATGGTCGCGCGGTCCGGCAGCGTCAGGCGGCTGAGTCCCGGCCCGTAGAACTCCACGAACTTATCCACCACACCGCGTGCGCGCAGCATCTGGGTGATGGTCAGCACGAGGTCCGTGGCAGTCGAGCCTTCGGGCAGCGCGCCGGTCAGCTTGAAGCCGATCACCTGCGGGGCCAACATGTAAATCGGCTGGCCCAACATGACGGCTTCCGCCTCGATGCCGCCCACGCCCCAGCCGAGCACGCCCAGGCCGTTGATCATGGTCGTGTGGCTGTCCGTGCCGACGAGCGAATCAGGGAACGCGACCTTGTCGTCGTCCACCTGCCGCGTCTGCACGACGCTCGCCAGGTATTCCAGGTTCACCTGATGGACGATGCCCGTAGCGGGGGGCACGACGTTGAAGTTGTCGAAAGCCTTCTGGCCCCACTTGAGGAACTCGTAGCGCTCGCGGTTGCGCTCGAACTCGCGCTCTGCGTTATACATGAGCGCGTACTGCGAACCGAATTGATCGACCTGCACCGAATGGTCGATGACCAGATCGACGGGGATGAGAGGGTTGACGCGACGCGGGTCGCCGCCGGTGCGGGCCATTGCGGAGCGCATGGCCGCCAGGTCGAGGATCGCGGGCACGCCGGTGAAATCCTGGAGGATGACGCGCGCGGGTTTGAATGGCAGCTCGACGGCTGCGACATTGGCCGCATCCCACGCTGCCAGATGTCTCACATCTGCCTCAGTGACCGCGAAGCCGTCCACCTGGCGCAGCAGCGCCTCCAGCAGCACCTTGATCGAATACGGCAGGCGGGAGATCGCGCCGAGTCCGGCTTCCTCCAGTGCACTCAACCGGTAGTAGTAAATAGGCTCTCGCGAACCTTCCAGAACGGCACGCGCGCCGAACGGGTTGCTAGTCATGGACACCCCCTCGCAGAATTCTCAGTGCTTCAAGTCACAGGATTATAGCCGACGCCTCGAACGCCTGTCAATCAGATATCGAGTTGTTCCATCGGGGTCAGATGCTCATTCGGGCCGGAAGGTGACACCGTCCTGGCGACACAGGATGCGAACGGCATCGCGGCCTGAGAGCAGGCATGTGGGCACGCCGCCGCCAGGCATGACCCACTGGCCTGCCATTGCAAAACGCCGCAGGCCCGGCAGCGTGCGCGGCAGCGTCGTCATCAGGAGGCGCGGGGTCGGCAGCCAACCCTCGTACGCACCCTGCCTGTTGCGCGTGTAGCGCCAGGTTGTGTAGGGCGTGGCGACGTCGGTAATCTCCACCTGAGCCGATAGGCCAGGATAGTGGCGCTCCAGCCGGGCCAGTACCTCACCGGCGAGCCGCGCCTTCGCGGCCTCGTAGGCAGGAGGATCGTCGCGCAGGCTACGCCAGTAATCCCACTCGGCATCGAAAGTCGCCTGGATGACCGTCTTGCCCGACGGCGCAAAGTGGTCGCTGTAGTTGAAGATGCGCAGCATCAGCGCAGGGACGGCCTGCGGACCGACGGCCAGCGGCTCCGCCAGTTGGAACACGCGGAGATGCGGCTCGCCCGCGAAGCTCCGCCTGACGCCGTAGCTCAGCATGACCATCGGCCGGATGAGCGGCCACTCGCGATAGCGGGTCCGGATCGCTTCGTCCGCATAATGCCCGCCCAGCATCTCGAAGATGGTGCTGTAACCGTCTGCCGCGGAGATGACTGCGTCTGCCCGTTCGACTTGGCCGCCGACCAGCCTGACCCCGACCGCAGCATCCTCCTCGACGAGGACCTGCTCGACCGTCGCACCGCAGGTCAGCTCGCCGCCAAGCTGGCGGAACCGCTCCGCGATGGGCGCAACGAAGCCGGTCGAGCCGCGCTTGAGCAGCCCCAACTGACCGTCTGTCAGCAGCGCCAGCAGCATATAGAGAAACCAGGCGGGCACTTCGGGCAGGAACAGGTTGCAGTAGACGCCGCGCAGAAAGGGAGCCTTGATCTGCGGCGCGAGATCACCCATCGGGCGCGCCGACTCACCCACAAAGTGGGGCAACACCCGGCGCATCTCCCACAGCATGCGCGCCGACGCCAGCGGTCCGGCCAGCTCCGGCGGCTCCCCCATGCCGATGTCGAACGCGCCCGCGCGGCGGAAGGCGTCCGCACCCCGCACGATGCGCTCCGCGAAGGGGCCATCGTCAGGAGAGATCGCGCGCCAATCATCTGCGAAGCGTGCCAGGTCAGCCGTGACCGCCAGGCGGCGGCCCGATGCCTCGTCGCTAAAGTCTCCGTAGTTCGCCAGGTCGACACAGGTGTCCGGGCCCGCAGTGCCAAGTTGTTGA
>JAKPQT010000213.1 GCA_029555885.1 Chloroflexota bacterium
CCGGGGGCGGTCGGGTTCGACGTCATGCACTACAACCTGCACAAGACGTTCTCCACGCCGCACGGCGGCGGCGGGCCGGGCTCCGGAGCAGTCGGCGTGGCCGCGCATCTGGCGGATTACCTGCCGGGACCCATCGTCGCGCGCGATGCGGAGGACACCTATCGCTGGCACATGCCGCCGCGCTCCATCGGGCGGGTGAAGGCATTCTGGGGCAACTTCGGCATCCTCGTGCGCGCGTATACGTACATCCGTATGCACGGCGCGCAGGGCCTGCGTGAGATCAGCGAGAATGCGGTGCTGAACGCGAACTATCTGCAGGCGCGGCTGCGTGGAACCTACCCGATTCCGCATGGCGATCGGACCTGCATGCACGAGTTCGTAGCGCAGGGTATCCTCAAGGAAGCGCCGAATATCCGCACGATGGACATCGCCAAGCGGCTGATGGACTTCGGCATGCACCCACCGACGGTCTACTTCCCGCTCATCGTGCCGGAGGCGCTGATGATCGAGCCGACGGAGACGGAGAGCAAGGAGACGCTGGACGCGTTCGCGGATGCCATGCTTCAGATTGCGGCGGAGGCGCGCGAGCAGCCGGAATTGCTCAAGACCGCGCCGCACACTGCACCGTTCAAGCGGCTGGACGAGGTGCGCGCGGCGAAGGAACTCACGCTCTGCTACGCGCCGGGGTGCAGCTAGGAAGCGCCCCGAATAGCACGCAGATGACGCTGATCAGACTGATTTGCTAGATCTAAAGACCCTATCAGGTAAATCAGTTCTATCAGCGTCATCTGCGTGCTATTTCACCCTGGAATTGCCTGTGCGAGTAATAACCGATGCCTGAGTTGCCCGATCTTGAGGTAATCCGCGCATATCTCGCGCCGCGGCTGGCCGCGGTGCAGATAGCGTCTGCGGCGGTGCTGCGACCGTTGATCGTGCGCAACTTCTTCGGCGACGACGTGGCCGCGCGGCTGGCGGGCCGGCGCATCACAGGCGTCGCACGGCGCGGGAAGTATCTGCTGCTCGGCCTCGATGATGGGATGATCCTCGTCTATCACCCCATGCTGATGGGACGTCTCCGTTACGGCACACCCCTCAAAAAGCCGCGGACGCGCGATGCGTTCGTCCTCGCGCTGGCCGATGGCATGGAGCTGCGCTATCACGATGCGAAGGACATGGGGAAGATCTACCTGGTGGCAGACCTATCCCAGGTGCCCGGCTTTGCGAGCCTGGGCCCCGAGTCTGACGATCCCGCGCTGACGCCGGAGCTGTTCGCGGAGCGGCTGAGGCGACATAACGGGGAAGTCAAAGGCATCCTGACCAACCAGGAGTTCTTCGCGGGCATCGGCAATGCCTATGCCGATGAGATTCTGTGGTGCGCCCAAATCTACCCCTTCCGCCGCCGTGCCAGCCTGAGCGCGGATGAGATCGCCCGACTATACGGCTGCATGCGCAACGTGCTGGCGAAGGCGATCGAGGTGCTACGTGAGCGGGTGGGAGACAGCATCGACGTAGAAGTACGCGACTTCCTGGCAGTGCATGGCAAGGCTGACGGCGAATGCCCGCGCTGCGGGGGCCGCATCAGCGAGATCACGTACGAGCGCATCGCAACGAACTTCTGCCGCACCTGCCAGCCAGGGCTGATGGTGGCGAAGGGGCGGAGGCTCTAGCACCTCCCCGCGGCCGGTGCTATTCCGGGGCCTGTAGCCATTGCCTTGCTGCTAATCACCGAAAGTACTCCTGAAGAATCCCACCATCCGCTGCTCGAACTCGTCCGGATATGCGGCAGGCGTCTGCACGTGCTCGCCGTTGTCCGGGAACCACGTCGTGACGTTCACTCCGGCAGCCTGCGCGGCCGCGGCGAGCTGTTCACTCTGGCTGATCGCGATGCGCGTGTCCGCGCGGGTGTGGACGATGTAGACGGGGCGACCCGCGGCCTGACGAATGGTCTCGACCGGGTTGCGCGCGAACAGGTTCGTTCCGGTGAGGATGCTGCCCATGAGCAGTGCGCCGGGCGCCAGGAAGGTCGGATAGTTGTTGCGCGTCAGCTCCGCGCTGATGATCTGCTGCAGATTGCCGAACGTAGATTGCAGAAATAGCGCGGCAATGCGCGGCTCCGCAGCGAATGCGTAGTTGGCGTTTGCGCCGCCGAGTGAGTTGGCGAACAGGCCGATTTTACTGGGATCGAAGCCCTTCTCGCTGACCAGCCAGTCCCATGCGCCGAGCACGTCGCGGTGTTCCTCGTTGCCGATGGTCGAGCGGCCATCGTCCTGGGTGGAGTCGCCGGTATCGCGCAGGTCGATCATCAGCACGTTGAACCCGTTGCGCCAGAGCATCCCGGCAGGGACCAGGACGGCAATGGAGTTCTTGCAGCCGCCCAGCCCGTCCACGAGGATGACCGCGGGCGCGTCCGGGTCTCTGGGCATCCACCAGCCGGCAACCTCAAATCCAGGATCACGGCTTGGGAACCTGACGACTTCATAGGGAGACATATAGTAGGGCGTGACGTCGAAGTCGGCGGGCCAATCAGGGTGGAGGGCGAAGTTGTCGGGGCGGTTAGCGAGGTGTTCGGCGCACGACCCTTTGATGTTGCCGAGCTTGTCGAAAATGACGTAGCCCATGCCGAGATAGGCGACGACAAGCAGGACGATGAGCACGATGAGGACGATAAGCCAGAGCTTCATTGCGTGCCTCCTGGGCCAACCGGAGCGGAGTTAGCGCCATGTTGCTGGACACGATGGGAGTGAACTGGTCTCAGTATAGCACGAAATGCGCCGGAGCGAACAAGCAATTTGCAAAAGTTGCCATCAGAGTCGGGAGAGAGTGTGCGCACCCCCTCCCGACTCTGTTTACTCGGTAGCTGACGATGGGCCAGCCGACGAGACGCTGCCGATGCCGCCGCGCCAGCGGGCCCGTTCTGCTTTGTCGGGGAAGCGGGGGAGCAGGGTGGCGCTGTCGGGCAGGGCGACCTTGTCACCGGGCTGGAGCTCGGCCTTGTTGTCCTTCTCGAAGATGGGCTTTGCCGGGACATTGAAGATGCCGATATCGTCGCCAGGCTTGGCGTAGCGGCTCTGGACGTAAGCGAGACCCAGAATGACACCATCCACATCCACCGCGGCGCTCGTCACCCAGCCGATGGCCTGCCCGCGGCTGTTGACGACCGGGTCGCCGGTCTTCGGCATCCGCACCCCGCGGGAGTTCATGCGGAAGCGCGCGACCTCCATCGTGCGGGTCTTTTCGGCCTCAAGATAGGCGTTGCGACCGATGAAGTAGGGTTTGTGCAGCTTGACATAGGCTGCGAAGCGCGCACCGGCAGGCGAGATGTTGAACGGGCCAGCTAACTCGTGTCCGTACAGCGGCAGCCCGGCCTCCGTGCGTGTGCTGTCGCGCGCGGCGAGCCCTGCCGGTTGGAGGCCGGACGGCTGGCCCGCGGCCAGCAGCGTCTCCCAGAATGCGACCGCACGGTCGGGATGAACAAACAGCTCGTAGCCGATGTCTTCGCCAGTGTAGCCGGTGCGTGCAATGACAAGGTCGAACCCGGCCAGCACGCACTCGGTCACGCCGGTGCGCCTGAGACGCGCAAGTTGGTCGCGTAGCCGGGCATCGCCGGTCAGGCTCTGCAGGATGGCGAGCGACGCAGGGCCTTGCAGCGCGAGGTCCACGCGCATGTCATCGCCGCTCGACCGGTCCTTGAGATTGCGCAGCGTCGCGGGACGGAGCACGCGCAGGTCAAGCCGCTGGCGGTCGAGCAACACTTCGCCGTTGTTGACGGCGTTCAGCCACGCCCAGTCCTTGTCTGCGTTCGACGCGTTGACCACGATCTGGAATCGGTCCGCCGCGCGGCGATAGACGAGCAGGTCGTCGATCACGTTGCCGTCCAGGTCGAGGAGGTAGGCGTAGAAGCTCTCGCCCGGCGCATACCAGCGGACGTAGTTCGTCAGCACGAGGTCGAGAAACGCTTCGGCATGAGGCCCGCTGGCCTCGAACACCCCCATGTGCGAGACGTCGAACAGCCCCGCGGCACGGCGGACCGCGTTGTGCTCATCCAGCACACCCG
>JAKPQT010000221.1 GCA_029555885.1 Chloroflexota bacterium
CGCGCGCCGGGCCACGTCCGCAGGTATTCCGTCAATATCCCCCAACGCCGCTCCGCGCGCGAAGTGGCCGGGTCGAACGGGGGAGATTCGTCCAGGTAGGCGCAGCGCTCCGCCTCGGGCAGGCTATCGACGCCCTCGGCCAGCGCGCGCTCCCATTCCTCCCAACTGACGTAGATCATCACCGTGCCCGCGCCCGTAAGCACGTCGAGCAGCGCGTGAATCACGGTGTCCGGCCCGCCGACGATGCGCCCGACCGCGCCGAGTGCGGAGTGCACCATGACCGTCTGCCCTGCGGCCAGGCCGAGACTACGCAGGTCGCGCGCCAGGTCGCTGCGCGTCACCAGTGGCGGGAGGGCCGGCGCGTCATCTTCGGTGGGATTCATTGGACGTCGTTCTCGACGAGCGAGAACAGGAACGTGCAGGGCCGCGTGCCGCCGCTCGACAGGGCGGATGAGCGCACGGTCACGTCCAGCTTGCGGCCCAGCGCAATCTGAAGATGGTGCTTGATGTGGCCGCCGCAGCAATAGCAATAGGTGATGGGCAGCGGCTCCTGTGCCTTCGGCAAGCACACGCAGCGGTAATGTTCCTTGCCCTCCTCCTCGAACGCGACCATGATGCGGCCGTCCGGCTGCCGGATGACACTATGGCCGAAGACGAAATGGGTCTCGTTCGCGGCCGCGATGCGCTCGTCCAGCGTGGCATAGGTGCGCGCGATGGCCTTCGATTGCTGGAGCCGCTTGCCGCCGAGGCAGCACGCGCGCGCCTCGCGCACGCTGCACCGCACGTCCCGCTCCAGCAGGCGGTTCATCCGCTGCATGGCCTCGCGGAACCAGGCGGCCTTCGCCTCACCGGAGCTGCTGCGGGTGATTGTCTCGCCGCCGGCCATGATTTCCTCGATCACTTTCGGTGCGACGTGGGCGCGGACAAGGTTGTCCGCCAACCGGCCGATGCGCCCGTCTTCATACTTGCGAATCTGTGGTGTCATGGGCCCACCTCCTTGCGGCGAATTGTGTTACGCGGAACTTAAGCGTATAATCGGGCCACAGGAGGATTGTACTCCTGCTCCCCGGTCTTGACAACATTTTTTCCAGCCCAAAGAGAGGTCAACATGGACAAGGAAGCCTACCT
>JAKPQT010000233.1 GCA_029555885.1 Chloroflexota bacterium
CGCGCGCCGCGCGGGTGTGGGCACCTCGTTCGATGTGATGGTCAAGGGCGACGCCCGCAAGGTGAACGGCATCGCGTTCAAGGTCGCGTATGACAACACAGTCCTGCAGCTCAACACCGCCACGTACCAGGGCGACTGGGCGGGCGCGACCTGCCTCGACCCCACGCTGGCTGTGGGCTCCGTAACGGGCACCTGCTACCTCCAGTCCGGCGAGTGGGACGGCGATGCGGCGCCGATCATGAAGCTGAACTTCACCGTGCTGGCCTTGCCATCTTCGCCCTACCCCAGCGCGCTCGACATCCTGCACGCCGCAGTCGATACCAACGCGGGCGCCTATGGCGGCGCGAAGGTCTATGTCAACAACGCGGGCTACGGCCTGCCCAGCGTGTCGGCGCGCGACATCACGGATACGGACGACGGTACGCTCACCCTGGGCAACCTCGCCAACTACACCGGCTTCATCGACCTGCAGGGCCGCACGAATGACAGCGGCGCGACCCTGCTCGCCAAGAATATCGCAGACAAGGACACGAGCGTCGACTATGCGTCGGGAACATCCGTCTCCAGCGGCGCATACACGACCGCGCATCTGACCCCGTGGATGATGTTCCAGGGCGAAACCTTCTGGTTCCAGGTCGACCGAGCGCTCTATCTCCCGACGACCCAGATGGGCACTACGCCTTCGGACACCACGATCCCGGGGAGCTGGGTACACAGCAAACCGCTTTCATCGATCCCCACCACGCCGCTGCTCAAGGTGGTTCTGCTCGGCGGCGATGGCACGGATGACGATGTGATCGATGTGCTCGACGCCGGCTGCATGGGCATGAGCTACTACACCGCCTCGACATGCACTGGCGGCGCAGGCGCGAACAGCGATGTCAACGGCGACGGCGTCACCGACATCCTGGACCTGTCGCTCATGGGCGGCAACTTCTACAAGGTCGAATCGCCCTGGACGCCCTGAGCATCCTGAGCGTATAGCGCTCTCTGACTGAACCGGCGGGGGCAACCGGAAGGCTGCCCCCGCGTCCCTGTGAACCATTCTACCTGGAGGCAACCCGTGCGGTTTTTCCACCAAGTTATCACGTTGGCTGTGGCCGGGCTGCTCGCTGGTCTGCTGGCGCAGCCGCCGCTTGACGCATTGGCGCACGAACCCGTCGAGGCTGATACGTCCCTGGCCGCAACGGTGACGCTGAAGGCGGCCAGCCCCACGGTCGCAGGCTGCGCTGCCGTGCGCGTGGAAATCTGGGTCAACGATGTGGCGAACCTCTACGCGGCGGATGTCCACGTCCTGTTCGACCCCGCGCTGCTCCAGGTCGTCGATGCCGACGCGGCGGCGCCCGGCACGCAGATCGAGCCGGTCTACAGCTTTCTGAACCCGGGGTTCATCATCAAGCGGGTGGCCTGCAATGCGGCGGACCCCGGCAATCCCGATTGCCCGGTCGGCGGCAAGGTGTGGTACTCCGCGACGCAGCTCAACCCCACGCCGCCCGCCAATGGCTCAGGCCCCATCGCGGCCTTCACGTTGGTCGGCCGCGCCGAGGGCCTGTCAACGCTGGATATCAGCTATCAAAAGCTGTCCAGCCCCACGGGCCAGGAGGTTCCGGCGAGCGGGGCCGACAGCTCCATCGCGGTTACGCCACCTGCACCTCCGCAAGTCACAATCACAAAAATGGGGAGCACGACTGCCCGGCTTGCGTGGTCCACCTCGCCGGGCGCGGCCGAATATCGCATCTACCGCGCCAGCTTGCCGTATTTCGCGCCGGCCGAGCCACCTTACCGGACGACAGCCGCCCTTTTCTATGACGATACG
>JAKPQT010000243.1 GCA_029555885.1 Chloroflexota bacterium
GCCTTGATGCACGACTCGACCGCCTCCGCACCGCTGTTCATCGGCAGCGCGGTGTGCGAGTGCGTCAGCTCGCAGAGTTCCTGGTAGAACAGCCCGAGCTGATCGTTGCGGAACGCGCGCGAGGTAAGCGTGAGCCGGGCGGCCTGCTCCTGCATGACCTGGACGATCTTGGGATGGCAGTGGCCCTGGTTGACCGCGGAGTAGGCGGAGAGGCAGTCCATGTAGCGGTTGCCTTCCACGTCCCACACCCACACGCCCTGTCCGCGCGTCAGCACGACGTCGAGCGGCTTGTAGTTGGTGGCGCCGTATTTGGCTTCGAGCGCAATGTAATCCTGCGTATTCACGATGACCCCCTTGTCAGTGGTGAAGGTAGTTTAGCATGGGATGAGACGTTATCCAAAGTCGATATTGCGGAATCGTCTTGACATACATAATTGACTGTGATATTCTTCACATCAGTAACAACTCCGTTTCGCAGCACATAAGCGGATTGCCTGAACACCGTCGTTCACCCAGGAGGAACCCATGCTGCGTATTGCTTCTCGTACATTGTGACTGCCTCTGACCCTTGCCCTCGCCCTCGTAGTCACATTCTTGCTGAGCCCGCAACTGCCGCGCAGCGCGGCCGGGCCTGCGGAGCAGCTGTTCCGATCGCCGATCCGTACGTCACCGACTCCGACTGTCACACCGACACCCGATGGCCTGTTCCGCTCCATCCTCGGCACGCCGCAATATGTCGCGAGCTATCGACAACATTTGCCGCTGGTACGCCGCGACTTCACTCCCACGCCGACGCCCACACCGACGCCCATCATCTACGGTTGGAAAGGCATAGGTGATGCTGGAGAAATACCCGGCGCCAACTGGAGCAATGGATTTTGGGGTCTGAATCCAAGTTGGAACTACGATTGGGATTGTCCAGAGGTATTGGATGCTGCGACCGCCGCGGAACAGATGGCCTTAGCGATGGAAGACCCCTATTACGTTCCCATGATCTGGTGTCCAAATGATGCAGATTCGCGTCGCATTACTCCCGAGCGTGCCGCTAACAATGCTCGCGATCATCCTGGACGCATTTGGTTGATTTTCAATGAACCGGATATTGTGTATGATGGCGACAACTGTGGTACGTACATCAACCAGAAATATCCAGACGAAAATTACTACGGTGGATCAAACTATGACGGGTTAGGCAAGTACCTGGCTCAACAATATATCCGCTACTACGATGCCATTACTATGGCCGACTCGACTGCACGGCTTTTCCCTTTTGGTGGCGCTCGTCCGCCGGGTGCCGGGGGCAATAACGGCACGTTTGCCCGTGCAGTTTGGAATGGATTTACCAGTTACCTGGCGAATCCAGTGGAAGAGCCGAATCCAGCACCCCGACCGCTCCACGGCATTGCCATCCACGCCTACCCCATCCCGCAGAGCACGGGGTGTTGGATTGAAGACTTCGCATGTCTGCGACAGGCGTTGGTTAGTACGCACACTTTCTATCAGAATGTCAATCCCGGTGTCACGGCACAGAAATCAATCTGGATCACTGAGGTAGGCAACCTGCAACCAGGCGGTATGCCGCCTGGCTCGTGGCAGGGCCGGCAGGCGAAACAGGCTTACACACGCGAGGTGTTAACCCAACCGCTGCTGACCTGGTTCACAGCCAACGCTGTCCCCGGCGGCAGCGTGCCCTACTTCAATGGTCTGGCCTGGTTCTCGACCCATGACTGTCGTCCCAGGGGTGATGGATCGATCAAGGACTTCACGGCCAGCGATCTGTTGGATATCGGCCTGGTCGATTGCCCACTACAACAGCAGCCCACCGTCCAGCAGTTGACCGTCATCGGCCAGACCTGGGCTGCGGCGGAGTGCGACTTGTGTCCCTGTCCCGGGCCAGATTGTGAGTAGGAGGCGTACTATGTGGCATAGGTCTTTGGCTTGGTCCTGCCTGACGCTGCTCCTGCTGGGCCTCCTCGGATCTGCCGCCGTTGCCCAGGCTGTGCCCCCTTTGCCCGTCTGTCAGGTGTCCCACCAGGGCCATATCTATCCCTCGCTGACTGTCGCACAGGACAATGTCCTCTTCGCCGCGGGCGAGTGGGCGGCCACGGAAAATTACATCTATTACCTGTATCGCAGCATGGACCGCGGTCACACATGGGAACACCTGCCGGACTTGCCGCTTACCGAGAGCTATCGCGCCAAGATCGACCTCTCAACGAACTTTGCGGCAGATCAGACCTTGAGCGTCACCTTTCGCACGGCCACCAACATTTCTCACGACGGCGGGTTCACCTGGCGGGTCGTCTCTCTGCCTCAAGCCATGCCGAACACCTTTGCCTTGGGCGATGCGCAGCACCTTTTCGCCGGGTATGGCTACTCGCTGCCGCCCTCCAACCCGGGGGCGGTGCACATCTCCCAGGACGGTGGGCAGACGTGGCAAAGCATTTCGATGGGGTTGGATGTCGATCGTATCTTCGTCTCGCCGGCTTTCGCGCAGGACCACACCGTGCTGATGTCGTTGGGCGCCTATCACTACAACGGCGGCCTGGTGCTATCCACCGATGCGGGCCTGACTTGGCAACGCGCCGACACCGGGCTCGATCTCAGCGGCCTGGGCATCTACAGCCTGGCCTTCTCGCCGCAGTTTGCGAGCGATCGCACGCTCTTCTGTTACGATAGCTCGGCCGTGGCCTGGGGAGTCTACAAGAGCACGGACGCCGCCGCCACCTGGCAGCACCTGCCAGGTTCCCAACCGCAGTTCTTCGCCAATTCGCCCCAACTGCTCATTTCCCCGCGCTACCACCAGGACCAGACGTTGTGGGCCGTTGATCACTATATTGCTGCGATCGTCAGCCGCGACGGGGGGCAGACGTGGCAACCGGCCACACCTTACCCCTTGCGGATACATGCGGCCGCGGAATACTGCCTGCCGTCCGGCGTCTGCGGGGTCGAGTTGTTCGGTGAACTCTACGAAAAGGATCCCGCCGGGGGGAAAGGCAAGTACTACCTGTACCGTTCCTACGACTACGGGCAGACGTGGCAGTGCCTGGAGGACCCCACGCCCCCGCCGGGCAGCGTGCCGCCCCCGCCGCCGGCGGAGATCCCCGAGCCGGCGACGTGGCTGCTGTTGGGTGGCGGGGCGGCGACGCTGGCAGGCTGGCTGCGCCGGCGGCGCTGTTGAACACGGACCTTGAGGTTGTACCAAGCTATAGCAGATCAGCGTCAATCAGTATCATCAGCGTTATCAGCGTTCTATCGTTTCGTCCCCTCCAACACAGCCTGCACCGCCTGCTCGTCCGGGCCGACGACGAGGAGGGTCTGCTTGCCGTCCAGCCGCAGGGCCGTGGTGAAGCCGTGCTCCTTGTACGTGCGCACAGGCCGGCTGCTGAGCAGGTCGGCGGTCGTCTCGGTGACGCCCTGCGTGCTGAACATGGCCGATGCATAGAGCTCGGCGAACTCCTGCGCATCGGCCTCGCTGTCCCACACGGCGGCGGCGGCCAGCATATAGACGGACGACTTGTCGTCCTTACCGGCCTTGTCGCCCTTCTGGAACAGCGTGTAGCGGTCGCCGCCCCAGCCCGTCCCCCCATACGCGCCGGCCATCGGGCCGAGCCGCGTCTGCAGGGCCAGCCGCCAGTACAGCTCACCGAAGACGTTGCTGTCCGCCACGCGCCAGGTGTCCTTGAGCGCGGCAGGCAGCGCCGGCGCCTTGACCGTCACCGGCTGCTCCTGACTGAGGTACTTGTCCACGTGGAGGACTTGCTCGGTCGAGCGGGGCGGCGCGGCGAACGCGTTGTTGAGCGCCTCCAGCCCGCCCTGGTCGTACAGCAGGCTGGCGAAGGTCAGACCCGAGGCATAGGGGAACTGCAGCGACTCGACGATGACGGGCGGCATCTGGTCCAGCTTGTCCCGGTTCAGCCGGGCGGCGCTATACGAAGCGGAAGCTGCGAGCAGTTCGCTGAACCCCAGCGCCTCTTCCGCATACAGGTTCTCGGCCAACTGCGCGTCGCCTTCCACCAGCGCACGGTACGCCAGCCGCCGGTCGTCGTCCACCTGCGTGGTCGGCAGGCTGAAGGTGAAGTGCTGGTCCTGCAGCGCGTGGACATACTCATGGACGATGGTGAGTTTCTCGACGGCCGAGGGCGTCTTGTCGGAGACGTAGACGAATGCCTGTTTCTGCGGGTCATAGTAGCCGAGCAGCGAGGAGGCCTGCGCGCCGGTCAGCAGCTTCGCCAGGTCTGTGGTGCGCTCGACGAGACCGAGCAGCCGCAGCACGGCCTCGTCCTGTTTGAGCGCCTCGATATCTTCGTCGGCCATCGCGGCCATCTCGTCTTCCAGCTCTGCCTGGGTGATGGCCTCGAAGGGCACCGGTTTGACCGCCGGCAGTTCGCGCACTGCTTCCGCCTGCGCGCCCAGCGCGCGCACCTCGTCCTCGCTCCAGGTAGCGTCGTCTGTCGCGTTGCCGCCCTCCAGCGGCTCATAGGTCACGCGGGTGAGGAACTCCTCGCCGTCGATCAGCCCGGTCATGTACTCGCGCAGCGGTCCGACCCCGGCGAACGCGGCCAGGATCGGCTCGCCATCGCTGGTTACGGCACGCACGTGCGCACCGTTGACGACAGGCGTCATGCGCGGGGCGATGTGGCCCATCTGGGCGAGCGCTTGCAGCGCGGCGATGACGATGCGCTCCGACGACTCGCCGGGCTGCCCCCTGACCTCGATCACCAGGCCCGTACGGCCCGGCTCCTTTTCGAAGCTGACGGTGACGGGCCGGCCGATGGCCGCGGGTAGACGCTGCGCGGCGAGGTCCTGCGCCTCCGCGTACGTGAGCCGGTACTTGCCCTGCAGCGCGGCCACGAGTTCCTCCAGGTTCGGCTCATCGCCCCGGTTGAGCTTCATATACTGCTCGAAGGCCCCGATCGCGGCCTGATTCTGGTTCAGCAGGTAATAGGTGACGCCGAGGAAGAGCTGCGTGGTCGCATCGCTCTTGTCTTCCAGGCTGGTCAGCACGTCCAGCGCTTCGTGCGGCTGCCCCCCGCGCAGCAGCATCCAGGCGTACTGCCGGGCCATCGTCGCATCGGTGGGATCCAGCTCGTAGCCCGCGGCGCACGCCTGGCGGGCCAGGTCCAGCCGATCCTGGTCGATGTAGATGGAGCAGAGCGCATAGGCGGGCCAGCTCCAACTCGGCCACATCACGGCCGCCAGACTGTACTCCTGCAATGCCCGCTCCAGATCGCCCAGATCGTAGAAGTAGGAGCCGAAGACGGTGTGCTCCTGTCCGTCGCGATGGCCGATGCGCATGGCGGCGATGTACATGTCGATCGCTTCATCCGCCTTGCCGTCGGAGTACAGGACGTCTGCGGCGCGCATGTAGGCCTGGAGGTAGTAGGGGTGGATGTCGATGGCCTGCCGGGCATACTTGAGCGCGCCGCTGGTGTCGCTCAGGCAGAGCCGCACCGCGCTGAATAGCTCCAGCACGGCTACGCTGCGGGGCCACTGCCGCTGCAGGGTCTTCAACTCGGTTTCGGCACGCGGGCAATTGCCTGCTTCGTATAGCGCGCGGGCCAGTCCAAGCCGGGTGAGGAAGTCGGTCGAATCGATGCGAAGCGCGTCCTCGTAGCGCCCGATGGCTGCGGCGCTGCCCTGGGTATAGCGGGTGATATCGGCCAGCGCGCGTCGCGGCTCCACGGCCTTAGGGTGCGCCTCGCGCAGCTTGCTGATCTTTTCATTCGCGCGCGTGTTGTTGCCCAAGTTGATCTCGCGCCACGCCAGGCCGATCTGTGCGTAGCCATAATCCGGTGCGATCTTCGTGATGCGGTCGTATTCGCTGAGCGACAGGCTGCTCTCGCCCGCTAAAGCGTATATGTCCCCAAGCATCTGGCGCCACCAGACGAACTGCGGCTCCAGCGCAACCGCCTGTTTCAGCGCGTTGGCCGCACGCCCCAGATCGCCGCGATCCCCGTGGACCAGGCCCAGCGCGCCGTATGCATACGCGGACTGCCCGTCCAGCTCTACCGCGCGCGCGGCTGCCGCCAGCGCGTCGTCCAGCCGGTTATCAATGCGATAGGCACTCGCGAGCGCGGCCTGCGTCGCGGCATTGTCCTCCGCCAACTCGACCGCCTTCTCGGCAGACGCCAGCGCATCGGCCACGAGGTTGAGGTCGACCTGCACGTCGGCCAGCGCGATCCAGCCGGGCACATACGAGGGATCAAGCTCGACGGCCTGCTCCGCCGCGGCCAATGCGTCCCGCTGGCGGCCCATCTGCACTGCATAGGTGCGGCTCAGTCCGGTCAGCGCGGCGACAGATTGGGCGTCCAGCTTGAGCGCAGCCTGGAACGCTTCCTCAGCGCGCGTGAAGTTGCTGGCAAGCAGCGCCTCGTTCCCTGCCGTGAGCAGATCGGGCGCGGTCGCGGGCAGGGTCGGGGTGGCAGTTGCGGTTGGGGTCGGGGTGCGTGTCGGCGAAGGCGTCCGCGTCGGACGCACGGTCGCGGTCGGGCGGGGCGTCGGCGTATCATCGGCGGAGGCAAGAGATGCAGCCGGCAGGAGGCTGCCGGCCAATGCCAGCAGCAGCACGACGTAGATGGCGCGCGCCCGCAGACGGCCCGCGCGCAGGATAGAGTGGTGCATCTTTGCCCCCGAGTAATCGAGTATTGGTTGTCACAGCATGCGACGATATATCCTAAGACGTCGTTAAGTGTGAAAAGTTTCGCGCGGAAGGTGGTGCTAACGAACCTCACCCCGTGCGGCCGTAGGCCGCACGGGGTGAGGCCGTTATTCGAACAGCCGCCGGACGACCTCGCGCGGGGTGTTCTCCAGGATGTCCACGTTGTCGCTGACCTGGTCGATGCCGCCGGTCGGGGGGCGTTCGGTCAGCCGGCGCACCTCCGGGTCGGTGATCTCGGCCAGCAGCGCGGTGGCGAACCGCTCGCCGCCGATGACGGGGAAGGGGCGCGACCAGAAGAGCGCACGCGTCGCGCGCAGCAATGGCGTGAGCCCGAGTGCGTTGTGCTTCGCCGCGAGATACTCGGTGGCCGTCGCCAGGTGGTCGGCGCGTAACTGCCACGTCTCCGCTGCCAGGACCTCGTGCAGCACCGGCGCGAGATCCGGCCCCGCGTGCAGCCGCATGAACGCGGTCCCGAACCACTTCGGATACGGCGCGTACTGCCGCTCCATCAGGAAGCAGAGCATCATCACATCATGCACGAGCCGCGCGGCGATGAGCCGGGAGCCCAGCTCGTCC
>JAKPQT010000254.1 GCA_029555885.1 Chloroflexota bacterium
TTCGGGCTGATGGTCACGATGGGCATGATGCTGGGCGCATTTGCGCTGGCGGTGGCCCTGGCAGCCTGGGCGTCGGACTGGCCGCCGCTCGACGCAGCGGTCTCACCCCGGCGCTTCAATGACCTCGGCAGCCTGATGCTGGCCTTCGTCATGATCTGGGCCTATCTGTCCTTCTCCCAATACCTGCTCATCTGGGGCGCGAACATCGCCGAGGAAGTCCCGTGGTACCTGGCGCGTATGGCGGGCGGCTGGAAGTATATTGCTATCGCCATCCTGGTGCTCCACTTTGCGCTGCCGTTCGTACTGCTCATCTTCCGCGATGTCAAGCGCAACCGCCGGCTGTTGGCAGCCATCGCCGCTTTCCTGGTGCTGATGCGCGGCCTCGACACTTTCTGGCTGATCGTCCCATCGCTGGGCGCCGCCGGCGTCGGCGCAGTCTGGCCCCACCTGACCGCGCTGCTCGGCATCGGCGGCCTATGGACAGCCTTCTTCGTCTGGAACCTGGCGCGGGCGCCGCTGCTGCCTGCGGGCCTGCCTGCGCCCATGCAGGACAACACTGTGGCTTCCGAACCACATCACAACAGGATTGTGCGGCATGAGCGATAAGCCTGATTCGACCGATCCGAAGCGTGAGCCCCGCGGGCGACACCAGCCATCCGGTTACTTCCGCGGCCCTGAACCTGGGCGCAAGCTCACCGAACAGGAGGCGCGCGACCGGGGCGTGAGCGACCCGGAAACCGCCGAACGGCTGGGCGCCGACCGGCTCGCGGCCGAACGGCCCTCACCCGAACAACGCGCCGTCGAAGAGCAAGCCGCCGGCAGGCAGGTTGCGCAGGCTGCGCCGCCTGGGGTGGCGGAGCCCCACGAGCGCGGGGAAATCCACCACAGCCAGCACGATGTGGATGCCGTGCGCGATGACTCGCACGCCCAAGCCATCCCGCACGGCGCGCCCTCCGGCACGACCGAGGCGCAGCACGAAACGTCCGATGTGGGACTGAACATCCTGATTGCGGCCGGGGCCATTGTCGGCGGGTTGATCATCATCGCGCTCATCGCGGTCAGCCTGCTCACCAACGTCTTTTACAGCTCGCCGGAGACGCGCCAGCAGGGCCGCTCGCCCATCGCGACCGCAGCGCCGCCCGCCGCAGTGGAGATACGCGTCAACCCGGTGAGCGCGCTCGAACGTTACCAGGCAGCCAGCAGGGATGCACTCAATCGCTACGGCTGGGTCGACGAGGCAGCGGGCGTGGCCCGCGTCCCGATCACGCGCGCCATGGAGCTGATTACCGAGGGCCTCACACCGGCGGTCGGCCAGGAATGAAACGTGAGCCCGGCGCGTGATAGCAGTTAAACCAACATACAGAGAACAGCCGGCAGCATATAGTATGTGCCATAATCAACAGAAGGGTTAAGGGTTAACGGTCATGTTCCACACAA
>JAKPQT010000263.1 GCA_029555885.1 Chloroflexota bacterium
CTACTTCATCTCCGCGGATTCGCCCAACACGGAAGCCTGCTGGCAATGGCTCTCCTATCTGTCGCGCGAGGCGACCTCACGCATGATCCCACCGCGCCAATCGGTCATCAATTCGGAAGCTTACGAGCGGCTGGTGGGCCGCGAGGCCGCAGCCACTGCGCGTGCGGCCGTCGATGATGTGGTCCTCGTCTCGGCTGAGCTGGCCGAATACGAGGACGTGCTTCAGATCTTCTATATGGCGGTGATCGGCGTGCTCGACGGTCAGCTCACGGCCGAAGAGGCGTTGACATTTGCCCAGCAGGAATGGGATGCGCGCCCGCCCGACTGATGCTGATGGGGCCGGTCTCGGCTGTGGCGAAGCCACAGCACATCGTGCCTCAGCGGTTTTTCGGATAGATTCTAAATTCAATCGAAGGACACATGATGAACCACGACACTCTTTCGCAACTGGTGGCCTTATCGAACACCCTGGGTCGCCTCGAGAACGACTACGTTATCCTGGGCGAGGGCAACACCTCGGCGCGGGCCGATAGCGAGACGTTCTGGGTCAAGGCCAGCGGCACTGAGCTGCGCACCATCACAGCCGATGGCTTCGTGCGCTGCTCGTTCGAGCGGGTGAAGGCGCTGATGGATCAGCCCAGCCTGACAGATCAGCAGGTTAAGGAAGGCCTGACCACGGCGCGGGTGGACCCCGCTGCGACGAGGCATCCCTCCGTCGAAACGCTGCTGCACGCGCTGGCGTTGAGCCTGCCGGATGTCAACTTCGTCGGGCACACCCACGCCAGTGCTGTGAATATGATCACCTGTTCCGCGGGCTTCGAGCAGGCGTATGCCGGACGGCTCTTCCCGGATGAGATTGTGCTCTGCGGCCCCGCGCCCGTGCTGGTGCCTTATACGGATCCCGGCGTCCCGCTGGCGCGCGAGGTATGGGCGCGCATCCAGCGCTACATCGAAGAGTGGGGCGAGCGGCCGAAGGTCATCCTGATTCAGAACCACGGCCTGATCGTGCTGGGCAAGACGCCCCAGCAGGTGCTCGACGTCACCGCGATGGCCGTCAAGACCGCGCGCATCCTGCTCGGCACCTTCGCCGCGGGCGGGCCCCGCTTCATGACCGCGCACGACGTCAGCCGCATCCACACGCGGCCGGATGAGTTGTACCGGCAGCAGCAGTTGGGGTTGAAGTA
>JAKPQT010000103.1 GCA_029555885.1 Chloroflexota bacterium
GAAAACCGCGCAGCAGGTCTTCGAAGGGTACCGGACGTTTGTCGCTAATGTGCGGGCCGCGCTGCCAGAGACGCCGATCTACTACATCTCGATCACGCCGACGCCGTCGCGCTGGGCACTCTGGCCGATCGTGTGTGAGGCGAACGACCTGATCCGGGCTTATGCGGCGACGGCCGCCGACCACCTGTACTTCATCGACCTGACGCCCGCCATCCTCGGCCCGGACGGTCTGCCACGGCGCGAGCTGTACCGGTCCGATAAGCTGCACCCGAACGCGCAGGGGTATGCCGTCTGGACCGCGCACATCAAGCCGGTGCTGTTGCGGTCTACATAATGGGAGTCGAAGGTCAGCGCAGCTCGGGCTGCGGTTGTAAACCGCAGCCCGGTGCACGAAACCCGCTGAAGCAGGTTCGCCCAGGGGAGCGCGTAGCGTGCCTCGGCACGCTTGGCCTGGCAGCCTGCGGTTTGTAACCGCAGGCGCCGGCTGGTTCACAGGCGGGCGTGCCGCTCCTTGAGCCGTGCATACGCGACCGCACACAGAGGATAGTGCCAGATGTGGGCGTCCATCGCGGCCCAGAACTCGTCCAGCCCGCGCACGCCGCTGCGCTCGTAGCGCGCACATTGCACCATCATCTCCAGCTTGTCTGCGTCGCGGACGAGGCGACCCTCGGGCGTGCTCTCGTCCTCGAACTCGCGCCACGCGGCCAGCAGCCGCTCCGCGGAGGGCAGCGCCGCGAGGATGCTCGCCATGGCGGTGGCCTCCGCCCGGCTCTTCACATCCTCGGGAATCAGCCGCCGGGCGGGCCCGGGCAGGTCGGTCAGCCGCGCCTCGGCCAGGTCGTGCAGTAGCGCGATGGTCAGCACGCGCCCCACGTCGAGCGGAGCGGCAAGCTCCCCCGCTACGTTCAGCACGTCGCATAGCGCGAGCGCCAGCGTCGCCATGCCGTAGGCGTGTTCTGCGACGCTTTCCACCTGGGGCACCCCGCGCAGCAGCCAGCCGGAGCGCGGCACGCGCTTCAGCGTGGTCAGTTCAAACCCGAACGCAAGCAGCTCTTCTTCTGTCATGCTTCTCCTGCTACTTCAGTTTTTCCGTTCCTTTGAACTCGCGCGCCGGTGACAGGATCGCCAGCGTCTCGTAATCCTCCGGCGTGAGTTGGTCGAGCACCATGCGGGTGATGAGCTCGCCCAGCGCGGGGCCGAGCATGAACCCCTGCCCGCACATGCCGACGGCCAGCAGCAGCCCCTCGACGCCCGGCGCCCAGCCGACAATGGGCGAGCCGTCTGGCGTCATCGGGTAGAGCCCGCGCCAGGTCCGCCGCACGCGGATGTTGGTGAGCCGGGGCATCAGATCCACGATGCGCCGCGCCACCATGGGCAGGAACTCGCTCGTCTCGCGCGTGTCGGTGCCCCAGATGCTCGGGCTGGGGGTGATGCAGAAGACAATCTGGCCGGTGTAATGCTGGTAGAAATAGTAGTTGGTTGATCCGGGAACCGGCCGGATATCGACGATCATGGGATCGATGAAGCGTGCGACCGGCTCCGTGAT
>JAKPQT010000292.1 GCA_029555885.1 Chloroflexota bacterium
ACCGTGGGATAGCGTTCCTTGTACGCCTCGAACGCTTCGTGCGTCAGCCCATCTCGGTAGTCGCCCGGCTCGCGCGGGATGTGCAGCGCGATCATCGCGTCCACGCCGAGTCGCCGGTGGGCTTCGATGGCCCAGCGTGCAGGGTCGCGCCAGTATTCGTCGGGCGTACACCCTGCGAGTGCCTGGTGCTGCGCGTCGCCCAACACCCAGCCGCCCAGGAGGGGCGGCCGGTCGGCCCGGCCATCCTGCAGGGTCGCCAGAAGGCGCTCGCGGTGGGTCAGTGGGGTCATAGCGCTCATAGAAGTGTTCGTAGTAGGCGCTTCAGCGCCCGGGGCTCTCAGCCGCCTACTACGAACCGTGGCCGGCTCAGGCGATGCCTGCCGACTCGTAGTACTCGGTGATCCGGTCCGCGGCCAGGTTGACGCCCTCTTCGATCCCCAGGTCGCCCGTGATCCAGACCTGCTCCCAGATGGGGTTCCAGATTTCGGTGGCAATCTTCTGGTTGTCCTTGAATTCGGGCACGAGCCGGGCCACTTCCATGACGCGGGAGAAGGCCGAGACGTCGTAGCCTTCCTTCGCACCCATGGACTGGGTGTCCCACACCGAGGTCAGGCTGCGGCGGGCAGGCTGGAGGCCCAGGATGCCGGTGCACATCTCGGTGGAGGCCCAGGTGCCAGTCAGGAACTTGACCAGCTTGACGGACTCATCTACGTGCTTGGTACCCTTGTAGATCGAGTAGCCGTTGGTGAAGGTGAGGCCCGACTTGGTGCCATCCGGCCCGTTGACCAGGTCGGTGAAGCCCCAGTTGAAGTTGTTCTCCGCGATGTAGTTCGTCACCATCCAGCTATGCGATTCCATGAAGGCCACCTTGCCGGTGGTCAGGACATTGTGCCAGCCGAAGTCGGCGATTTCGCCCGGCCGCGGGGCTACCGGGTCCTCGCCGTAGACCATATCCCAGTTGAACTTGAGGGCTTCCAGCGCAGGCGGCTCGCGGAAGAGTGGCTTGGTGCCAAACAGGTCGCCATCCATCCACTCGCCGTGGTTCATCCATACGTAGTGGGCGAGGTAGTCGTGGCCGATGTATGTGCCCCATTGGGTGATTTTGCCGTCGGCATCGCGCTTGGTGCACTTGCGGCAGGCATCGAGGTACTGCTCCCAGGTCCACGTCCCGTCGGGCACGGAGACGCCGGCCTCATCGAGGATGTCCTTGTTATAGCCCAGGCAGATCGTGGAGATGTACTTGGGGATGCCGTAGAGTTTGCCGTCGAGCACCTGCCCCGCGATGTTGCCGGGGAAGAAGTCGGCCATGTATTCCTTGTCGAAGTACTCATCGAGCTGGAGCAGTTGGCCTTTCTCCATCAGCCCGCTGGACCACCAAATGAAGAAGGCGTCAGGCGCTTCGCCCGCGACGGCCATCGTGAACAGCTTGTCAACGTAGTCAGCACCTTCGGCATCTTCGTACGTGACCTTGATGCCGGGATTCTCCTCCTCGAACTTCGGGATGATGTGGTCGGTCCAGAATTTCAGGCCTTCGGGCCCGACCCAACTGCCTTCGGCCAGACGCAGGTTGACGGGTTCAGCCGCAGCCGGGGCAGCAGCCGGTTGTTCGGCGGCCCCTTCCGCAGGGGCCGGAGCAGAGGGAGCGGGCGCAGGCTGGCAGGCTGCCAGGAGTGCGCCACTTGCCGTTGCGGCGGAGAGCCGCAGGAAGTCTCGTCGGCTGATGTGCCGTGCCATGGGGGTTCTCCTTTCAGGGTCTTCGCTGTCCTTGAAGTAGGATGATAGATGGTTGATCGGTTTAGCGCAGCCGGCGCAACACCAGGGATTCGGTGGTGCCGGTCAGCACGAGCATGATGGCGCCCATGACAGCCGCGCGCTGGCCGAGGGGCGACGCCACCAGCGCGGGATCGAACGGAGTGCACCCTCGGATGCGGCTGCGGATGGGATCAATGAGGAGATCCGCTGAACCGGCCACGCCGCCGCCGAGGACAATCACCTCGGGATCGAATATCGCCGTGACGTTGGCGATCGCGAGGGCGAGATAGTCGACTGTCTCCGCGACGACGGCGGCAGCCCAGTCTTCCCCGCTGCGTGCCGCGCTGAAGACATCTTCTGCACTCAGGTCGCCGGTCACTGGCCGGCCCAGGTCGGCCAGTGCTTGCATACCCCGCCGCGCGATGCCGAGGCCCGAAGCCTGGCTTTCGAGCGCACCGTACTTGGTCACCGGGCAGTTCAGGTAGTTGAGGCCGGGTAGGATGTAGCCGATCTCGCCGGCGGACTGGCGAAAGCCTCGGTGCAGCGCGCCGTCAATGATTACACCCGCGCCGATGCCGGTGCCGATATTGATGCAGACCAGGTCGCGGACCTCGCGGCCCGCGCCGAAGCCCCACTCGCCGAGCGCAGCCAGGTTCACGTCGTTCTCGACAAAGACAGGGAGGCCAAAGCGCTCGTGGAGGATTGCTTTCAGGGGCAGGTCGCGCCACCCGAGGCTGGGCACCCAGGTGACGATGCCTTCCGGGCTGAGCGTGAAGCCCGGCACGCCAATGCCGATGCCCCGCACCCGCTGGCCGGTTGGACGCGGGGCATCCAAGAGCTGCTGGATCACCTCGAACAGGCTCTCCAGATTGGCCTGGGCATCCCCGTTTTGGCGTGCGACATCTAGTTCGCACTGGACCTTGCCGAAGAGATCGGCCACCGTGCCGAAGGTGTGCGAGCCGCCCAAGTCGATGCCGATGACCGCGTGGGCCGAACCGTTGTATTCGATGAGGGGGCGGGGGCGTCCGCCGGTTGAAGGGCTGCTGCCGCAGTAGCGCACCAGTTCCTCCCCGAGCAGGTCCTCGACGACGCGCATGGCGGTGGGCAGGCTGACATGGAGTTGTTCGGCAATCTCGGAGCGCGCGACAGGGCTGCGGCGACGGATGAAGTCCAGTACGGCGGCGCGATTGATCTCACGCATGATGCGGGCAGTAGCGGTTTCTCGGATCTGAGCCACGCGCGTTGCCTCCCGGGACTAGGCCGGCAATGGCCCAGTCGACGATGGCCCGGCCAGCGATAGCCGAAGCGAGGGGATAAAGCGTTACTTACTAACTGGTTGTAAGTAAGCATTACTCTACCATGCTTTGCAGTGCTTGTCAATAGGGCAAAAGTGTACTTAGCCACCTGACCAATTCCCTAACTCCCCAACTGGCCGAGGCCGCTGGGGAGTCCTTGTTATATCCTGTTAGTCAGGGAGCATGGCTGTTTGCGGGAGGTCGCATGACAAACTCACGGGACAATCGCGAGAAGGCTCACCCCGGTTTCTTCTCGGGATCTCAACCTGATTTCTACTCCAGCGTAACACGCACCGAAAAGTCCGGGTGAAGTTGACCCTCCGGCGCGCTCATGCTATCCTGTCGCACCATAACACGTGCCGGAGAGAATTGCATGGCAATCACGCGTGACCTGGCGCCGGGAGCTTCCGGTGCAGTTGAGGCGACCGCCACACCAGACGAGTCGGCTCGGTTCGACGCAGGGCGGGTGGGTACTATCGCTGTCAGCCACGGCATCCACGACAGCTACACGGCCTTTCTCGCGCCCCTGCTGATTATCTTCCGGCAGTCGATGGGCCTGTCGAACACGCAGGCCGGCCTGCTGTCGGTGTTCATGCAGGAGGCCTCGCTGCTCCAGCCGGTCATCGGCGGCGCAGCTGATCGCTTGGGCGCGCGCTATTTCGTCATCCTGGCGCCTGCGATCACAGCCGTCGCGATGAGCCTGCTCGGTGTTGCGCAGGGCTACCTGGCGCTCGCCGTGCTGCTCACCGTCGCCGGGCTCAGTTCCGCGTGCCTCCATGCGGTCGGGCCAGTCATGACGGGCAACGTATCCGGCAAGAAGCTGGGGCTCGGCATGAGCCTGTGGATGGTCGGCGGCGAGTCCGGGCGGTTCATCGGCCCGCTGGTCATCGGTGCGTTTATTCCGCTTGCGGGACAGGAGCAGATGCCGTGGCTGATGCTCGGCGGTCTGCTCACCTCGGCCGTGCTCTTCTTCGCGCTGCCGGCGGACCGCCGCAGCGCGGCCAGCCTCGCCCGCGGGGGCGCCTCGCTGCGTGAAGAACTGCGCGGCAAGGGCCGTCTGCTGCCGTCGCTGCTCGGCATGATGATCGCCCATGTCATTATGAGCGCGGCGCTGGTCACCTACCTGCCCGCGATGCTGTACGATTCCGGCGACAGCTTCTGGCTCGCGAGCGCGTCGCTGTCGGTGCTCCAACTGGCTGGGGTCGTGGGAGCGTTTTTCGGCGGCACGCTGAGCGACCGCTTCGGCCGGCGGCTGATGATCTTCTTCGCCATTTTTCCCGCATCCGTGCTGATGTTCGTCTTTCTGGCGACGGGCGGGTGGCTGCGCTTCCCGCTGCTCATCCTGCTGGGCGTGACCTCGCTCTCGATCACGCCGATCATCATGGCGCTGGTGCAGGAGAGCTTCCCGAACAACCGCACACTGGCGAACGGCATCTACATGGCGCTGAGCTTCGTCTTCCGCTCGATCGTCGTCCTCCTGGTGGGTTGGGTGGGCGATATGTGGGGCCTGCGCACGGCTTTTGCACTCGCGGCAGTTGCGCCGCTCTTCGCACTGCCCCTGCTCAGGTGGCTGCCCGCGCGCAACGGCGGCTGATGGACCGGAGAATCCTGTGTTGGGGACTGCTACAGGCAAGAGGGGCGCGATGCCAACGGCCATCTGGTGGGTCCGGCGAGACCAGCGACTGAACGACAACGACGCGCTGCGCACCGCGTTGGAGACGTGCGACGCCGTCGTGCCGGTCTTCATACTCGACCCGGCATTGCTGACCGCATCCGACGTTAGCCCGCGCCGGGTGGCCTTCATGTTGGGCGGGCTGGCCGCGCTGGATGCGGACCTGCGCACCCGCGGCAGCCGGCTGGTCGTACGCCGGGGCGCACCGGGGGATGAACTGGCCCGGCTGGTTGCGGAGACAGGCGCGGTGGCCATCTATGCCGAGGCCGACCCGTGGCCTTACGGCCGGCGCCGCGATGCGGCGGTCGCCGCGACGTTGCCCCTGCACCTCACCACCGGCATCACCGTTTGGCCTGCGGATACCGTCATGAAAGCCGACGGCACGCCCTACACGGTCTTCACCCCCTACAGCCGCGCGTGGCGGACCCTCCCGCCGCCGACCCCGGCAGAGCTTTGGTCGCCGCCCGACCGGCTGCCTGCGCTGCCCGACAACCTGTTGGGTCTGTCGATTCCGGTCGAGCCTGCGCCGCCCGGCGGTGCGCTCTTCGTGCCCGGCGAGGCTGAAGCGCTGCGACGGCTGGCTGCGTTTGCGGGCGGCAGCGACGCGCCTATCGGTCGCTACGACGCCGAGCGCAACCGGATGGACCTCGATGGCACCTCGCAGCTCTCGCCCTATCTGCGCTTCGGCATGATCTCGGCCCGCCGCGCGGCTGTCGCCGCACGGTCGGTCATAGATGGCCCCGGCCCCGGCGCGCGCAAGGGCGCCGAAACCTGGTACAGCGAGCTCATCTGGCGCGAGTTCTACATGGCGATCCTGTATCACTTCCCGCATGTGCTGGAGCAAGCATTCCGCGAGCAATACCGCGCGATCCCCTGGCGCAACGACGAGGCCGAGTTCGCTGCATGGTGCGCCGGCCGCACGGGTTATCCCGTGGTCGACGCGGCCATGCGCCAGCTCACGGCAACCGGCTGGATGCACAACCGGGCGCGCATGATCGTCGCGTCGTTCCTTGTCAAGGACCTGCTCATCGATTGGCGCTGGGGCGAGCGCTTCTTCATGCAGCACCTGGTGGATGGCGACCCCGCGGCGAACAATGGCGGCTGGCAGTGGACCGCGGGTGTAGGCACGGATGCCGCGCCCTACTTCCGCATCTTCAATCCGGCGCGGCAGGGCGCCCGGTTCGATCCCGACGGCGCCTACGTCCGCCGGTGGGTGCCTGAGCTGGCATCAGTGCCGGCGAAGTACATCCACGAGCCGGAGGCCATGTCGCCAGCCCTGCAGCGTGAACTCGGCGTCGTGATCGGCCGCGACTATCCCGCACCGATCGTCGATCATGCGCTGGCCCGCGAGCGCACCCTGGGTGCGTATAGCCATTACGGCAGGGAATAATCTGCGGGGCCGCCGCACCTATTTCTTCCGCTCCTCCAGGAGATCTGGGGGCAGTTCGTCTGGCGCCTCATCAGCCGCGGGCGCAAAGTGCGCCAGACCGAAACGGGTCAGGATGACCGCCCCGAGCCCCACGATCGCGGTCAGCAGCGGGATGATGCCGCCGATAAGAGGCACGAGGCGCAGCAGCTCCAGGGCAAGCATGAAGAGCAGCGCGCCGATGAATGCGCTGGCGGGCCGGGGCAAGCGCCATCCGAACCGGCTTGCGAGAAGCTCGCCCGCTGCCATGCCGAAGCCCGCCCAACCGTAGGCAACCGCCAGGAGCAGCGCTGCGCCGCCTGTAAGGCTGAAGGGGATGAGCACGATGGTAAAAGCCACCAGCACGAGCAGGACGAGGGCGGTGATGCCGGCCAACATCCCCATGGCAGCCGCCACAATCGGATGGCCCACAATTGTGTCGGTAACGTGCGCCAGCGGGCCGGGCAGGTAGCGTGCCAGTACATACCCCAGAATGGCGATACCGAGCGCAGTGGCCAGGCTCGAGAGCAAAGCTGCTCCAAGGCCACCGCCTGAGCCAGTTGGCTCTACCGGTATGTTTTGTTCCGCGTGCACACCGCCCTGTACCTGGGCCTGAGGCGACAGATCGAGCTCCCCGCCGGCGATGGTCAGTGCACCGGCCAGCCGCGCCGTCGGTCTGATCCCCAGCTTACCACCCAGAAGCGTTACCTCCCCGCCCACCGCGCCATTCAGGATTACATCGCCGCCCAGGACGAGCATCGAGCCGGCCACAGTCGCGCCGGGCTCGACGACCAGACTGCCCGCCATCATGTAGACATCTCCCAGCACGCGGTCGCCCGCGGCGAGGGTGTGCTCGCCGCCCAGGATTGCAGTGAAGCTGAACAGCCCGCTCGGCGGCGATTCGCGCGTGCAGCCGGCCGCTGCCCAGGCAAAGACAAGCAGGACCATCATGTGAAGGCATCGTTTGAGCATTGCGGCTACTCTCTGGCCCCATCGGAGCCGCGCCGGATGCCACCGAAGTAAGCAGCCAGGAGCAGCCCCAGGAAAAGCAGCACCGCCAGCGCATCCACGATCCGCAGGTGGAGTTCGACGGACACGCCGGCGCCCTCGAGTTGAATGGCCAGGGCCGTACTGATGAACGTCGCTGACCAGGCCGACGCGGCCACGCCGAGTGCGGCGTTGCCGGTGATTGTCCGCGGGGTCGAGAGGTCAGCCCAGAGTGCGAAGTTCAACACGGTATACAGGCTGACGGCGATTGCGTAGAGCATCGGCTCGGCCAGCGCGGCGGACGGCTCAGGTGCGAGACGGATCGGGAATGTATAGGACAGGTGCACCAGCGAAAAGATGCCGAGCACCCATAGAAAGAGTGCCCGATCGTCGAGGGCTGCATAGAGGATGCCGCCGGCCAGGGCTGCCACCACATGGACGAGGCCGATGGTCAGCCGTGGGGCGAGGTCAGGCGACCGCCAGGCATGGTCTATCAGGAACGGCGTGTGGGTCAGGCGGACAAATCCGAGGCTATCTATGAAGAAGATGGCGAACATCAGCACGATCAGGCCGATCACCGAGCGACCCGCGCGGGCACGCCCCGACGGGTCCAGGCGCACGAAGCGCCCATAATAGAATTCTGGCCGCAGGTGCTGGCGGGCCAGGTGTTCCGTCAACGGATTGCTGATGAAAGCCAGCAGGCCGAGCGCGAGGCTGCCGGGGACCATGAGCAACAGCATCTGCCGGCGCAAAGGTTCGATGTGCCACGGGTAAGAGAAGACGGGCGCTGCGAAGTAGGCGATGGCCGTGATCAGGCCGGCGATATAACCCCGGTGACGCCGCGGGATAAGATCGGCCGTCAGGCCGAAGGTGACAGGCACCCCTACCCCCAAGGCGACAGACGCCGCGACGATCCAGGCCATGAATCCGCGAGCGTCGTGAATCAGGACGGTTGCAGCGCTGAGCAGGGTCTGAACCACGACCACGACGGATGCGATGCGCAGCTTGAGACTGAAGTCGCGGCTCCAGCCGCGGCGCAGCATCACATAGCCGACTGCCAGCGCCACCAGGCTGGTGATGCCCGCGAGCAGCCCCATATCGCGTGCCACCGTGACCTGGTTCATGCCAAGAACGCGGCCGCCGATATCCAGCAATCCAAGCTGGATGAACGTCACGTTGTAGTAATATCCGGTTGCCATCATGCCGGTGAACAGCACGTAACCAGAGGTTCGTCGCCAGTTCAAAGTGAGTGACCGAAGGAATATTTGCTGGGTCATTTGGACCAGTATTCTACCACATCGAAATCGAGTTGACTGGCCTCCGCGCGCGTGCTATCCTGTCGCATCCTATGGGCATGGGCCGCAAGGCGCAGGGCCATTGCATCCTCGCCGCCTATGGAAGGTAAAAAATGAACATCCTGGCTTCACTGCTTGCACTTGTATCCCTCGTGTTCGGCGCCCTGCACTTCGTCCGGCTCCGTGGGTGGCTCAACGTGATGCTGCTCCTCGTCCGGGTGCTGCCCGGTGCGCTGGCGCCGGTCTGGGCGCTCTGCGGACTCGTTGCGGCCGCGCTCGGCTGGAACAGCCGCCGGCCCCTGGTGGCAGCGGGTGGATTGCTGGGCCTGGCTGCCTCCGGGCAGTACATGGCTCGCGTGGGGCAGGCCGCGGCGCCCTACGGCATCCCGCGGCCTGCATGGCCCGCGTCCCCGCAAGTCACGCGCGATATCGTCATCCACACCACTGTCTGTCCGCCGCCCGCCGGTGGAGGGCCGCGTCCGATCTATGCAGATTTGTGGTTGCCGGGGCAGGGGGTTGCCCGGTCCGGAGTCGGCGTCGTGTATCTGCACGGGAGCGCGTGGTATCTGGGCGACAAAGGGCAGATGACGGACGGCCTGTTCCGTCCCATCGTCGGGGCTGGCCACGTGCTGCTCGATGTGGCCTACCGGATGTGCCCCGAGACCGACCTGCGCGGCATGGTCGCGGATGCGCAGGCTGCGGTCGCGTGGTTGCAGGATCACGCTGCGGAATATGGCGTGGACCCCCGGCGCATCGTCCTCAGCGGCACGTCTGCCGGTGGGCACATTGCGCTGCTGGCGGCTTACACGATGGACCGGCCCGACCTGCGCGCTTCCGAGCTGGCCGGCCGCGACCTCGCCGTCGCAGGCGTCTTCACGATCAGCGCGCCGGTCCACGCGGGCCTCATGCTCGAGCACAATCCCGGGATGATCGAGTCGGCCCATCCCCGGCCCGGTCTGGCCTACGACCTGCTCGCCGACCCCGATCCGCTCGTGCCTCCCGGGCCCGCGGCCTCCCTGGCCGAGAAGCAACGCTGGAACCTGGCCCAGTGGCGCCGTGTGAACGGTCTGCTACGCGATCTGCTGGGCGGGGGGCCCGATGACGTGCCGGAGATGTTTGCCCTTGCGACGGTGGAGACCCACGTGCGGCCAGATGTACCGCCCACCCTGCTCATCCAGGGCGACCAGGATATGCTGGTGCCCGTGAAGGCTACGCGCCTGCTGCACCAGAGGCTTCAGGCTGCCGGCGCGGCCGTCTCCTACCTCGAGCTGCCGCAGACCGAACACGGCTTCGACCTGGCGTTCGTGCCTGTGTCGCCCCCCGCCCAGGCCGCGCTGCAGGCCATTCGGCGCTTCCTGGCAGCAGTAGGAGCCACTGAAGCGACTCGCATTTGAGAATATGGACTTAGGTTTCCAACCCCTTGTGCTTGTTTCAGCTAATGGTGTACAATGGTCCAAGTGTACCATTCGTCGTGAGGAGCGTGAGCTATGAAAAACATGCGAGGGACGCTGTGGCTGCTGTTGAGCCTGCTGGCAGTTCTCGCCCTGCTGACCGCTTGTACGCCGGTCCCCGCGGGGCCGGCACGGCCCGCTGCGGCTGAGCCAGAGACGGCTGCACCTGAGCCGGTTGCGGAAGGTGCGAAGATTATCCTCCGCGTCGGCACCGGCGACAGCGGCGAAGGCCTGACGCCGCACCAGGAAATCATCAGTCGGTTTGAGCAGGCTAATCCCGATATCCTGGTACAACTCGAAGCGGTCGCGGGCAACGATTACTACACCCGCCTCTTGACCCAGATTGCTGCCAAGCGTCCGCCGGACATCATGCAAATCGGCGATGACGCAGTGCCCATGTTCGTGGAAAAGGGCGCGTTCCTGTCGTTGGACAGCTACATCGCGGGCCAGGATGGCCTTGACACCAGTATATACCTGCCCGGCTTGCTCGACCCGGGCCGGTGGAACGGCCAGCAGTACCTCATGCCGAAGGACTACTCGCCCGTCGGCGTCTACTTCAACAAGAAGCTGTTCGACCAGTTTGGTGTTGCATACCCGCAGGATGGCTGGACCTGGGACGACATGCTGGCTGCGGCCCAGGCGTTGACCCAGGATACCGATGGCGACGGCAAGACCGACATTTGGGGCCTGCAACTGCCGGCGACCTGGACCTCCGGGTTCGAGTACTGGGTGGCGGCCGCGGGCGGCCGGCTGGTGAGCGAGGACGGCAAGCAGTTCGTCGGCTACATGGATTCGCCCGAGGTGCAGGGTGCACTGAAGTTCTATGCCGATCTTTACAACGTCCATAAGGTGGCCCCGCCGCCCGCCGATCTCGCGATGTTCGGCGGGGGCAATACGGAGTTCGACCAGGGCAAGGCCGCCATGCGCCTCTTCGGACGCTGGCCCCAGTCCGGCTACAAGACCAACCCCAACATCGACCTGGGCGTGGTCGGGCCGCCGGCGGGCGCAGTGCGGGCCAATGTGCTGTTCTGGGGCGGGTTCGGCATCGCCGCCGCCACGGAGCACCCCGAAGCCGCCTGGCGCTTCCTGAAGTTCTACACGGGCACGGAGGGTGCCGAGGTCTGGAAGGATTGGGCGCTGCCCGCGGTCAAGTCCGTCGCGGATTCCTCGGGCCTGAGCCAGGATCCCATCGAAGGCGTCTGGATTTCCGAGTTGTCGCATCTGGCCCCGCGCGCATATGTCGCTACTTCCTACTGGGGCCAGACGGCCGACCCGGCCCTGCGTAAGGCGCTCGAGACCGTGCTCATCGATCCCACGGCGGACATCGCCGCCGTGCTGCAAACCGCGGCCGCAGAGGCCCAGGCTGCGCTCGACGAGCAGTTGGGTCAGTAGCACCGTACTCGGATGTGCTGTGGCCGGTCTCGGCAACCGAAGGTTGCCGAGACCGGCCACAGCACACGCTTCCAGTTTCCAGTTTCCAGCTTCTAGCTTCGGGCATCCATGCGTTCCAGTCGTCGCAACGCCATCGCCTTCTATCTGACCATCTCGCCGTGGCTGGTCGGGTTTCTCGCCTTCACCCTCGTGCCGATGGCGATTGCCCTATACCTGGGCTTCACGCGCTGGGACCTGTTCGGCGCGCCGCAGTGGGCCGGCGCCGAAAACTATGCCCGGATGGCACGCGATCCCCTCTTCTTGCAGGCGCTGAAAGTCACGAGCATCTACACGCTGGTCTATGTGCCGATGGAGATGATCGGCGGGCTCAGCCTCGCGCTGCTCGTCAACCAGAAGGTGCGGGGCGTGGGCGTCTTCCGCACGATCTTCTACCT
>JAKPQT010000504.1 GCA_029555885.1 Chloroflexota bacterium
CATCACGCGGGGCGAGCCGGCCGTGACGGATGTCATTGCCGTGGATGGCGCAATCGGTCTCCCTCCCGACGAGGTGCTGCGCCTGGCCGCGAGCGCCGAGCGCGGGTCGGAACACCCCCTCGGCCGAGCGATCGTCGAAGCCGCCACCGCCAGGGGCCTGCCACTGACAGAGCCCACCGCCTTCAAGGCCGTCAGCGGCTTCGGCATCCGCGCCACCGTGGCCGACCAGCGTCTCATCGTCGGCAACCCGCGCATGTTGCAGAACGAAGGGATCGCGCTGGACGCGCTACAGCGGGACGTGGACCGGCTGCAAGCGGCGGGCAAGACGGCTATGCTGGTTGCGGTCCGCCCGGCCAGCAGCGAAGCGCTCCCACGGCTGATAGGGCTGGTGGCGGTTGCGGATACCGTCAAACCCGGCTCGCGGGAAGCTATCGCGGAACTGCACCAGCTTGGGCTGGATGTCGTGATGATTACCGGCGACAACCGGCGCACGGCCGAGGTGATTGCGCAGCAGGTCGGCATCGAACAGGTGCTGGCCGAGGTGCTGCCCGGCGACAAAGTCAACGAGGTCAAGCGGCTGCAAGGGGCAGCGGAGACCGGCAAGGCGCACCGGCTCGTTGCGATGGTGGGCGATGGCATCAACGATGCACCCGCACTGGCCCAGGCCGATGTCGGCATCGCAATCGGCACCGGCACCGATGTCGCCATGGCGGCTGCGGGCATCACCCTGATCGGCGGCGACCTGCACGGTGTCGTGCGTGCCATCTCTCTGTCGCGCGGCACGCTGCAAACTATCGTGCAGAACCTCTTTTGGGCCTTCTTCTATAACGTGGTCTTGATCCCGCTCGCCGCCTTCGGTTTTCTGATTCCGATGGTCGCCGCAGGCGCGATGGCCTTCAGCTCGATCTTCGTGGTCACGAACAGCCTGCGGATGCGCGGGTATGACATCCACAAGCTCACCGCGCCGAAGCCGCTGGCGCGCCAGTTGGTCGAACTGGCCCCGCGGCTGGTGGTTCCTGCTGCAGCATTGGCCCTGCTCATTGCGCTCTCCATCGGCTGGCTGATGCCGGCCAAGGCACAGGAGTTGGCGCAGGTCTACACCGGGCGCCGGACCAACACCTACCGCGCGTACATCACCGCGGGGACGCCCATTGTGGCCGGGCAGCCGGCGCAACTCGATATCGAAATTGTCGACCAGTTCGGCAAGCGCGAGACGGAGTTCCGCACCTACGATTTCGACACGCTGCAATATTACGCCTACCTGGCAATTGCCCGCCAGGACCTTGCATCCCTGGAAGTATCACCCCTCTACCTGCGGCCCCAGCCTAAGCCGGTTGCCGGTCAGGCTGCCGACCCGATGGGTTCACAACCGTTCTCCTATCTCGCGGTTCGACCGAAGGTCGTCTTCCCCGCAGAGGGGCAATACATTGCGTTCCTGAAGTTCTGGCCCCTCGGCGACGAAGAGGTCACCCTGACCGTGCCCATCGATGTGGGCGCCGCGACGACCTCCGCAGCCAGCCTGGCGGCCGATTCGTCAACCACACAAGTAGTGGATGGGTTGCAGGTCACCTTCGGCAGCCCGGAACCGCTGCGGGCCGGGCAGGAGAGTGCGATCTCCTTCATTGTGCGAGATGAGGCGGGCGCGGTGCTTTCGAATGACATCGGGCTGCGGTCGGGCTCCGCGCTCCGGCTGCACATCGTCGACAAACCCCTCACGACCTTCCTGGAGGAAGAGCCGGTCGATCGCGGCAGCCTGGAGTTTAGCATCCGATTCCCGCAGCCGGGAAAGTACAAGGCGTGGTTCACCTTCAAGCATGAACGGAAGCTGCACCAGGTTCCGTTTGTGCTCGAAGTCAGGTAAGTCACAGGAAAGCGAAATCGGTGTCGTCGTCTGTTGGGTCCGCATTTGCATTGGGTACAGGAGGTTATCGGATGAAGAACTGCCAGTCCCTCTCAGTCGCGGTGCTGCTGATTCTGATTTTCGTGACAGGTTGCAGCAGCCTTCCACCCGTAGCGGTATCGAGTATGGCAACCGCAGCGCCGGATCAAGTCACGCTGAAGGTGTTTGCGCCTTCCACCATGACCGATGCAGTCAAAGAGCTGGCCGCGGCCTTCGAGACAGCCAATCCAGGGGTCAAGCTCGCCATCGAAATCGGCCACTCGCCCACGCAGCGGCTGCAGCTCACCCAGGGCGCAGTCGGTGACGTCTTCATCACCGCCAGCCAGCGCGACATGGACGATGCCATCACCGACGGCAGCGTCGACGCCGGCGCCGCGCACATCTTCGCCCGGAACCAGCTCATCGTCGTCCTGCCGCCGGAAAACCCGGCTGACATCCAACAACTGGCGGACCTGGCGACGGAAGGGGTTCGCTTGTTGGTGGCCGTCTCAGATACGCCCATCGGCAAAGTGACCCTGACGAGCCTGGACAAGATGGAACAGCAATTCGGCGCGGGATTCAAAGATAAGGTTCTAGCGAATGTGGTTTCCAATGAGGCCGGTGTCAAGCCCATCGTCGCCAAGCTCCAGTTGGGTGAAGCTGATGCCGGCGTCGTGTTTGTCACCGATGCGGTCGCGGCGCCCAAGCTCAAGACGCTCGAGATTCCGCCTGATGTGAACGTCATCTCTCAACTGAACATCGCCCCGCTGGCGGAGGCGCCACACGGTGACCGCGCAGCAGCCTTCGTCGCGTTCGTGACATCAGCCGAAGGCCAGGCGATTCTAAACAAGTGGGGCTTCCTGCCGGGGAAATCGTAAAACGTCACGCGCTACGTGGCGCAGGGGAGTGCTGGCAATGATACGAGATGCAGTGCCTATGGCGACGATTACGGGAAGGTTATCCCAGAGCCCGAGGGTCGCGCCGCGCGTCAGCGATGCGGCATACCACCAGAAGGTACACCGGGTCGGGCCGTTGGCCGGCTTCTTCGTGCCCGCGGCCCTGGCCGGACTTGTGCTGGCGCTCCCCCTGACCGTGCTGCTCTGGCACGGCGTCACTGCGGGTATCGCAGGCTACCTGGCGGACCCATCGGTCATTGCCGCCGCGCGATTGAGCATCCAGACCAGCGCCGTCAGTATGCTGTCGACCCTGCTGCTCGGCACGCCCCTGGCCTATGTCCTGGCGCGCTGGTCGTTCCGGCACAAAGCCGTTGTCGAGGCAATCATCGACCTCCCGATTGTCCTGCCGCCGATGGTGGCAGGCATCGGGCTGCTCCTGGCGTTTGGGCGCAACGGTCTGTTGGGCGGCCCCCTGCACCAACTGGGCATCCACCTGCCCTTCACAACTGCGGCCGTCGTCTTCGCCCAGGCGTTCGTCTCCGCGCCGCTCTACATCCGGGCGGCCAGGCTTGGTTTTGCGGCAGTCCGGCCCGATATGATCGAGGCCGCCTACACGGATGGGGCAACCGAAGCGGAAATCTTCCGGCTCATCATGGTGCCGCTCGCCGGCCGGTCGATGTTGAACGGGCTGATTATGTGCTGGGCACGTGCTTTCGGCGAATTCGGTGCGACCATCATCTTTGCGGGCAACCTGCAAGGCTACACTCAGACCATGCCGCTGGTCATCTTCAACGGCTTCGAGACCAACCTGGGCGTTGCGCTGAGCATCTCGCTGATATTGATCCTGATTTCCACTGCGGTCTTGCTGGCGCTGCGGGCCATCGAAAAGACCACGCACATCAACATCTGAAGGATGCTGCGCTGCTCGTCCAGGCCAGAGCACCCGATGGCGTCTGGCCTGGACGAGGCCGGGACTGTGCTGTTTCAGTTGCCCGGTTCGAGGATGTACCCGTAGTAGAGTTCCGGGGCGGTCGGGTCAGGGGTCAGCCGTTCGCCCCACATCTGGAGTGCAGCCCCGCATAGCCACCTCCGCCATGGCCTGTGAAGTGGAAGTAGGAGTAGCCGTTCTCATCGCGGGAGCCCGTCCATGTCCCCTCCCAATAGCCGCCTGCATTCGCCAGCATAAACTTACCCCACATCTCGCCGGCTACATACACCGGCTCGGGCATCAAACGGAAATTGCAGTTGATCGTCACCGTGTTTGTAGCCTGGTCGAGGCGGGGGTCCGTCGCCTCAAAGGCGAACTCGTCAACTTCGCCGCGGCCATGGTAGCGGCCATCCGGGAAGAATTCCTTGCCCGGCTCAAGCATGGTTACCCAGGTCTCACTCCCCGTGAACTCCGTCCTCGTCGTGCCGGCGTCCGCCGGACTCGCAGGCGAAAGCCACAGCACCAGGATGAATATCATGACCAACAAACAACGCATGCGAGTGTTCATCTACGGCTCCTTTCTTGTCGAGGCTGTCCCCGCAGGCACATAGGGCCTGTAAAAGTATTACTTCCTGCTCTGGCCGGTCTCCGACCGTGCCAGCCGCGAAACTTGTTCTTTTGCGAGCCCATAGTCTCAGGTAGACCTCTGCAGGTCATCGAGGGGGTCTATGGTCGCTCGTACACCCATGTCGCATTCCCTGAAGCCAGCAACAGTTCCGCGTAGTGTTGCGCTCCCGCGTCTGATGGATGCTCACCATCATCCCGGATCCACCCCTGCTCCCGCGGATCCTGCGCGTGATCCGGCCCATTGAAAGCCGCGTATGTGTCCACGAACTGAACGCCATACGCCTCAGCGGCCTGCTGGGCTGCGGCATTCAGGCCTTCCCAGAAAGCCACACAGAGACCATCGAATCCCGCTGCCCGCCATTCGCTGAGTGCCGGGTTGTAGGTACCCGCCGCGCGCAGGATCAATGGCCGCCCCGCGCGCAACGCGGCAACCTCCTCGTAGATTGCGCCGAGGTCCGTCTGATAGGCCGCGAACTGCTCCGGCGTAATGTTTCCAGGGCCCGGATCCCTGAACTCGACGCAGGCCCACCCGATTGCGGCCGTCTGGGAGTCCAGCGAATCCTGTGGGTTGCCGAATACCACCAGAACCTCCGCGTCGCGGATGAGCTGGGGCCACTTTTCACGCTTGGCCGAATGCTCAAACTCGCCCCGCAGTGCCTTAAGGATCGTACCTGCGCTTAGCCCGCCCTGCCACTCATCGTGCAGGTTCACCTGGACGGCGTAGGTCTGCTCTACAAGGGCCGCATATGGCTCGCCCACGCCCCAGAGGCTCGAGTCACCGATCACAACCACGTCCCACTCGGTCAATCCGGCGAAAGGATGCGGTGTCGGACTGCGCAGCGCCGGCAACTCTGGAGGACTGGGCGGCAGCGGCTTCACAGTGGCTTCAGGGGGCGCAGCCAGCGGAGGTTCCGGCGCAGCACACGCGACCAGCAAGAGAGCCATCGCGAAACCGGCAGCCCGCAGGACAGACAGGCGGTTCATGATCTCAGCTTCTTTCAAAAGGGCAGGCCCGCACTACCGGTTACTGCGCCTGCGCGGCTTACCCATGTGGCCCACAACTGGCTCGCACCTTCAGCGTCACAGGCAAGACCACCTGCATAACGTTGAGCGGCCAACCCGCGATTTGCGCTTGCAGCATGCGCATGGCCCGGACACCCATTTCGTATGCCGGCGCGACCACGGATGTCAGTGGCGGATCGAGCAGGGCGGCAGTCGAGATATCATTGAAGCTGGCCAGGGCGATATCGGCCGGCACACGCAGCCCTGCCGCTTTGAGTGCCGCCAGGACACCCAGTGCCAGCGTATCCGCAATAGTGAAGATAGCAGTCGGTGGTTGGGCAAGCGCAAGCAGGTGCTCAGCGCCAACGCGACCGGCCGCCATATCGAATGCGGGCACGCGGGCGATGAGTGCAGGATCCTCCACGCCGCCACGCTCGCGCACAGCGCGCCGGTAGCCGGCATGCACCGGTGCAACGTTCGCGGGTTCCCGGTCGAACGTAATCAGGCCCACGCGGCGGTGGCCGTGCTCCAGGAGATGCCGGGTTGCCTGGTAGCCGGCATCCTCCAGGTCCATCGTCACCGCACACCCGGTCGCTGTCGGCCAATCCACCGCAATGATGGGCAGCAGGGGAGTGGCTGCGTTCTGCCCCTGCGCATGAGACATCTGAAATCCCGACGGGTCCTGCGACACGACGATGATACCATCCACATGCTTGGCCGAAAGTTGGGCAAAATAACGCCACGCCTGGTCGGGGTCGTCGCGGGTATTACACACGAAGAGCATCGTCCCATCCTCTCGGGCCACTTCTTCCACGCCGTCCAGCAGCGGATGATAGAAGGGATTGGCGAACGAAGGGAGGATAATCCCGACCGTATGGCTGCGTGCTGCGGCCGCAATCGCAGACAGGCTGGCCGCATCCTGCGCTAACACGCGCGTCCCGGCGCCATGACGCGTTTCAACCAGGCCATCGGCCTCGAGCTTTTGATAGGCACTGCGCACCGTGTTGATACTGATTTGCAGGTGCGCAGCCAATCGGCGCAGCGCAGGCAGCCAGTCGCCGGGCCGCAGGTCTCCGTTCGCAATGAGCCAGGTCAACTGCTGCACCAGTTGTTGCCCAAGGGTCGCATCCAGGCGCGACTCGATCTGAATTCTGTCGCTAATGTCCATGCTGCTCCAAAGGAAATCGGGATAGCAAGAGGAGACTTCAGAGGCCGATCATGTCTATATCACTGTATCATAACAGAGTAACATTTGTCAATACCCCGCGCACTCAGACGAAACCGTCGCCGCCCGACTGACTGCGCCTCGGCCCCGAATGCAAACTTGCGCACTTTCGCATCTTGTGGCATTCTCCCGCCCGCACGGGCTGTTCATACGGTCACGCCACAGTGTGACCATCGGGCCCAGGGCAGCAAAGGCGAGGAGGGAGCCATGAGCGTAAAAGTCTTCTGCAAGCTCGCGGACTGTGTCAACTGGGACAATGGCCTCTGTGGCGCAGAGGAAATCCGCATCGACCGCGAGGGTTACTGCGCGACCTACGAGGAAATCCCGGAAGAGGCCGCGGATGACCTGGACATGCCCGCGCACGTCGAAGACCTCAACTGGGAAGACGAAGAAGACGAGGAACTGGAACTGGACGAGTTGGGTGAGGATGGCTGGGAGGAACTGGACGAGGAGAACGAAGAGGAAGGCGAAGACGAAGAAGACGAGGACCGCTGGAAGGACTGACCCGCCGCTGATCCGCTCCCCCCGCAGACCGGTCAGATGGACGCCCGTCCATCTCCGAAATTCCGCGCCTGCCGGATGAAAGCCACGCTGCTTTTTGCACAAAGGGGCAGCTCATCATATAATAGTGCCCTGTGCCGTCCGGAGCAACCCAACCACCGGACGATTTAGCGCGAATTCCCACTGGTTGTAAATGCAAGTGCTCGCGTCCTGCTATACGCGGGCCCTACTTTCAGGAGGCTGCTTTCACATGGCAAAGAAATGGGTATACCTGTTCACCGAAGTCGCAGACGCGGAGAAATACGTCGGCGGCTCGTGGGATGCGGTCCGTGGGCTGCTTGGCGGCAAGGGCGCAAACCTGTTTGAGATGACGCGTATCGGTCTGCCGGTGCCCCCTGGCTTCACCGTCACCACCGAAGCGTGCAATGCTTACCTGGCAAATGGCGGCAAGTTCCCCGAAGGCATGTGGGAGCAGGAGCTTGCGGCACTGAAGGCCACCGAGGAGGTGACGGGCAAGGGCTTCGGCGATGCGCAGAATCCCCTGCTGGTTTCCTGCCGCTCCGGCTCCAAGGAATCCATGCCCGGCATGATGGACACCGTCCTGAACATCGGCCTGAACGACGCGACCGTCGAGGGCCTGGCCGCGCTGACCGACAACCCCCGCTTCGCCTACGATGCTTACCGTCGTCTCGTGGAAGGCTTCGGCAAGGTCGTGCTGGAGATCCCCGACACCGCGTTCGAGCATGCCCTGCACACCATGAAGGACGAGCTGGGCATCACGCTGGACACCGATCTGAAGACCGATGACCTGAAGAAACTGACCGCCCAGTACAAGGCGATCGTGAAGCAGCACAAGGGCTTCGATTTCCCGCAGGATCCCATCGAGCAGCTCCGCCTGGCGACCGAGGCCGTCTTCAAGAGCTGGAACGGCAAGCGCGCGGTGGATTACCGCCGCCATGAGGGCATCCCCGACACCCTCGGCACCGCGGTCAACATCGTCACCATGGTCTTCGGCAACATGGGCAACACCTCCGGCACGGGCGTGGCGTTCACCCGCAACCCCAGCACGGGCGAGAAGGCCGTCTACGGCGAATACCTCATCAACGCCCAGGGCGAAGATGTGGTCGCCGGCATCCGAACTCCGCAGAAGGTCGCGGGGATGGCTGAGGAACTGCCCGAAGCGTATGCGCAGTTCATGGACATCTGCGAGATCCTCGAGAAGCACTACCGCAACATGCAGGACGTCGAGTTCACCATCGAACGCGGCAAGTTGTGGATGTTGCAGACCCGCAACGGCAAGCGCACCGCAGCGGCCGCCATCAAGATCGCGGTGGACATGGTCAACGAAGGCCTCATCACCAAGAAGGAAGCCATCCTGCGTGTCACGCCCGACAACGTCAACTCACTGCTGCATCCGCAGTTTGATCCCGATGCCAAAAAGGCCGCAGCGAAGGAAGGCAAACTGCTCGGCAAGGGCGTGAATGCATCCCCGGGCGCGGCTGTGGGCCGGGCGTATTTCGATGCCGACACCGCCGAGGAAAAGGCCAAAGAAGGACCGGTCGTCATGGTGCGGCCGTTTACCAAGCCGGATGACGTCCATGGCATGATCGCGGCGAAGGGCATCCTCACGAGCGAAGGTGGCGCCACCAGCCACGCCGCCGTGGTGGCCCGCCAGTTTGGTCGCCCGTGCGTCGTGGGTGCGGCGAGCATCAAGATCGACATGGAAGCGCGCCAGATGGTCTCCAATGGCGTCGTGGTCAAGGAAGGCGAATGGATCAGCGTGGATGGCGGCACCGGTGAGGCGTTCGTCGGCCAGATCCCGACCGTTGCTCCCAAGTTCGAGGAGCAGACGGACCTCATCACGCTGCTGAGCTGGGCTGACGAAATCGCCGCCGAAGACGGCAGCCGCCAACCGGGCAAGAATGGCTCACCGACCCGCGGCCTGCAGGTCTGGGCCAATGCCGACTACCCGGCGGACGCGCGCCGCGCGCGGGCTTTTGGCGCCCAGGGCATCGGCCTCTGCCGCACCGAGCACATGTTCTTCGAGACGCAGCGCCTGCCGATCGTGCAGCGCATGATCCTGGCGAAGACGAGCGAAGAGCGCACCGCGGCCCTGAACGAGCTGCTGCCATACCAGCGGTCGGACTTCGACGGCCTGTTCGAGGCGATGACCGGCCTGCCCGTCATCATCCGCCTGATCGACCCGCCGCTCCACGAGTTCATGCCCGACGAGGAAGCGCTGCTCGAAGAGGTCATCGCGATGCGCATCAAGGGCGAGACCGAGGGCCTGAAGGATAAGGAAGAACTGCTGGCCGCCATCCGCGGGATGCACGAATCCAACCCCATGATGGGCCTGCGCGGCATCCGCCTCTCCATCGTCATGCCCGAAATCGTCGAGATGCAGGTGCGGGCAATCTTCGAGGCCGCATCCGACGTCGCCAAGCGTGGGTTCGACCCGCACGTCGAGGTCATGATCCCGCTGACCGGCACGGTGCGCGAGCTCGAGTACATCCAGCCGAAGCTGGAGCGCATTGCCAAGCAGGTCGTCAGCGAGAAGGGCGTCCAGGTCGACTACAAGTTCGGGACAATGATCGAAATCCCGCGCGCGTGCGTGACCTCCTACGAGATCGCCAAGCTGGCCGAGTTCTACAGCTTCGGCACGAACGATCTGACCCAGATGACCTTCGGCTACAGCCGGGATGACGCCGAGCGCAACTTCCTGTTGAAGTACGTCGAGGATGGCATCCTGCCGAAGAACCCCTTCCAGGTCATCGACCGCGAGGGCGTCGGCGCACTGATGGACACCTGTGTGGAGCAGGGCCGCAAGACCCGCGACGGTCTGGAAGTCGGCATCTGCGGCGAGCACGGCGGCGACCCCGAGTCCATCGAGTGGTGCCACCTGATCGGCAACAACTACGTGAGCTGCTCCCCGTTCCGGGTGCCGGTGGCCCGCCTGGCCGCCGCGCAGTCCGCAGTGAAGCACTGGGGCAAGTAAGACTCTGACCGGATAATCTCAGTCAGATAGTAAACAGGCCAGACTCGCATGCGAGCCTGGCCTGTTGCATGGAAGGAAACATCATGCCTCGAACCTTCCTGACCGCCGAGTGGCGGCACCTGCTGATGCTGAACTACGAAGTCCCGCGCGACCTGCTGACGCCGCACCTGCCCACGGGCGTCGAGCTGGACCTGTACGAAGGCCGCGCCCTGGTCAGCCTCGTCGGGTTCCGCTTCCTCAAGACGCGGGTCCTGGGCCGACTGCCGATTCCGTTCCACCGCAACTTCGACGAGCTTAATCTGCGCTTCTACGTGGTGCGCCACATGCCGGACGGTGAGGTGCGCCGCGGCGTCTGCTTCATCCGCGAGTTCGTTCCCCGCGCCGCCATCGCCTTCGTCGCGCGCGCCCTCTACGAGGAGCCGTACAGCGCAGTCCCGATGCGCCATGAGCTGGCGCTCGATGCGATGCCGCCGCGCGTGGCATACGGTGTGCGGGTGAACCGCGCGTGGCACACGATGTACGGTCAGCCGGCCGGCGCGCCGGCCCTGGCGACCGATGACCCCGCGATTGCCTTCATCACCGAGCATTATTGGGGCTACACCAAACGCAGTTCCGGCCGGACATCCGAGTACCAGGTGGTCCACCCGGTCTGGCAGGCGCGCCGAGTGGAGGATGGGGGATTCGATGGGGATGCAGGCGCGCTGTATGGCCCCCAGTGGGCAGCGGTGTTGGGCGCGCGGCCCACCTCCGCGTTCTTGGCGGATGGCTCAGCGGTAGCCGTCCTCGCAGGCGAGCGGCTGCAAGATAGATAGATTGAACCGCGGAAGACGCGGAGTACGCGGAAATAGCTGAGTTGTTTTTTTCGTGTGCTCCGAGTGTTCCGCGGTTATGTCACCATTTCCACCCACAGATCGCTGAAGCGCGCGCCGTCCACGCCGGTAACAACCCTCACCGGCTGCCCGGCCGGATCCACCCGCTCGTACAGCCAGCCATCCTCGATATCCAGCCGCAGCGGCACCTCGCGGATCTCCACGCCCTCCCGCCAGCCGAGCGCAATGGCGCAGGCCAGCGGGTCGTGCTGCCAGTTGATGATGTCGTCGGGCAGTGCGGCGCACGTCCGGCCGTAGACTGTCTCGTTGTCGTACTCGACCGCAAACGCCTCGGCCTGCCGCGCGATAAGCTGCGCCAACGGCCCGGCCCGCCGCAGCGCCGGCAGATGGCTGCGCCGGAGCGCAGTTTCGACGGTCATGGAGAGCGGAATCAAAGTTGGCTGCGAGTTCTCGATGACGGTCTTGGCCGAGTTGACATCGGCCTGGATATTCCAGTCCATGTCGTTGCCCCATGGCGGGTAGCCGGGCCGCACCGGATAGACGTATCCGCCCATGAGATAGAGGTTCGCACGGCGCAGGATGCCGGGTGAGCGGCGTTCCAGCAGTGCGAGGTTCGTGTACGCGCCGATGCCGACAATGAGCGCGCCCTGCTCGATGCTGCGTTCGAGCAGGTCCAGCGCGTCGTCGAGCGGGCCCGGCGCAGGTGCAACCGGCTCCGGCCAGTACGCGGCCTCGTCGGGCAGCCCCGGCGTGCCCCGATAACAGCCGAGCGCCACCTCCGCGCCCGCGGCCACCGGCACATCCTCCCGCCCGACCAGTCGCAGCGCATAGCGCGTATACCCTGCGCGGCGGCCGTCGTTCTCGGTGTTCGTCGTGACGGCCACGAGGTCTGCGCCGGGCCAGCGGAGCACCAGCGCCAGCGCGCACAGGTCGTCGATGTCCCCGCCGAGGTCCGTGTCGAGGTGGATTTTGGGCATAATATCGGCTCCGAAGAAAGCTCTACAAGCATCCAGAGCGGGTAGACGACTCAACTTGGACGACGAAGCGCCGCCAGTCGAAGGATGCGACCCCTCGTGAAATCAGGACTGCATCGCATCCTGCTGCAATGTCTGAAGCACAGCCAGCGCGGCGGGGCCGGACTCGATCGGCACGAAGATGTGGTCGTGGTACGCGGCTGCCACGACGTTGCAACTGATGCCCGCCTCAGCCAGCGCGGTCGCAAACGCCGCGGTCAGGCCCACCGCCTCCAGGTCCGAGTGGATGGTCAGCGTGAGCCACGCAGCGCGGAACAGGAGGGGCCAACCGAGCCGCAGCGCCTCGGCTTCCTCCAGGATGACGGTCAACCCCTCGGCCTCGCGGAAGGTCGCCAGGCAGGAGATGCCGGTCAGCTCGGTCGCCGGCGGAACGAACGCGTAGACATACACGCCGGGGTTGAGCACCGGCTGCATGGAGCGCAGCAGTTCGGCCAGGACCGTTTCACCGTGTGACATCGATAGCTCACGTTAGGCTCACGCAGAGACGCAAAGGGCGCAAAGAAGCATTCAGCGGGCGGTCAGGCGACCGGTGCGACCCAGCCCGCTATCATGACAAAGTGGCTGAACGCGCCCAGGATGACAAAGATGTGCCATACCTCGTGGAACCCGAAGACGCCCGGCCACGGGTTCGGCTTTTTGAGGATGTAGATGACTGCGCCGGCGGTGAAGAAAAGCCCGCCGAGCAGCAGCCAGACCAGCGCGGCCGGCGGGAGCGCCGTGACGATCTCCCGCGCCGCGCTGACCGACAGCCAGCCCATGAACAGATACACGCCGGCCGTCAGCCAGCGCGGCGCACGAATCACGAACAGCTTGACCGCGACCCCGACGACCGCCAGCGACCAGATGACCGCGACCATGCCCCAACGCCAGAACCCGTCGAAATAGTGCAGACAGACCGGGGTATAGGTTCCTGCAATCAGCAGGTAGATGGCCGAGTGATCGAGCTTGCGCAGGAACAGCATGACCGCAGGCCGCGCGTCGACCATGTGATAGCCGGCGCTGGCAGAGAACATCAGGATCAATGTGACGCCGTAGACCGCCAGCGCGGCCAGGACCAGCGGGTTGCTGTCCCGCGCCAACCAGATCAACAGGCCCAAACCCGCCACGGCTGCCAGCGCCGCGACGCCGTGCGTCAGGCCGTTAACCGGCTCACGCAATCGCTTAAGCATTGTTCCTCCGGGAGACCTCAGCCGATGGGACATCGGCCGATGGCACATCGACCAGGTAGACGCCGTCGGCCCGCAGTTGAGCTTGCAGGGCCGCGACATCCACCTGAGCGAGCGGCTGCCCGCTGGCGAGCGCCAGCGCGGCCGCAGTTCCAACGCCCTGACCCATGACCATGCAGTGCGTCTGCACCCGCACAGAGGAATGGGCTTCATGGGTGGAAGACGCGCACCGGCCGACGACGCCCAGGTTGAGCACCTGCGCGTTCAGGCACATGCGCAAGGGGATGTGATAGCTCGTGCCCGCGACCAGCCGGTTGTGCGCGCCCGCGTCCGTAAAGGTCGTATAGCCGCTGCCCTTCGGGTCGTGGATATCCACCATCCAGACGCCGTGCCCGATGGCATCGGGCTGCTTGGCCGCGCCGAGGACCATATCCACGGTCAGGGTGGTCAGCCCGGAGATGCGCCGGGACTCGCGCACGCCGAGCGCGAACGCGGTCTGGTCGATCTGCGCCGCGGCCATGCCGGGCATGTGCGCGCGGAAAAAGTCGAGGTATTGGACGATGTACTCGTGTGCCGCGGCATTGAGCCGGGACAGTTCCGCCTCGTCCAGCGGATTGCCGGCCACCGGGCAGACATTCCAGGGCATCTGGTTCGGTGCACCCCAGTAGGTGAACGAGCCGCGCATGTTGCCCTCGTTGAACGGGGCCATCCGGCCCCGCTGCCGCAGCTCGACCATGCGGTCGATGATCGCGTTCACCTGCTCGTGCGGTATGGCGCGGACGACCGGCTCGTCGATCCCCTTCAGGGTGAAGATGAGCGTCATCCCCTGCACCAGCCCATCCGCGGGCCGGCCATACTCGAAGGGCACGCCCGCCTTAGCAGCCACGTCCCCGTCACCGGTCGCGTCGATGACGACCTGCGCCAGCAGCGCACGGCGGCCATGCTTCGTGTCGGCCAGCACCCCGCGGATGCACCCGTCTTCGAGGATCGGCTCACCCGCGACCAGGTGGCAGAGCGTCTGCACGCCCGCCTCGTCCAGCATCCGCTGCCAGACGATGCGCATGCCTTCCGGTTCGAACCAGTGGGTCTCGTGCGCGCGGGGATACTGCCGGTCCTGGCGAATCCAGCCGTGCTGCGCCGCGCGCTGCGCGGATTCCTCCACCAGGCCGTAGATGACCATCTTCTCGCGGTCGCTGCGGTGCCAGCCGTTGACAAGCGCGTTCGTTGCCATCCCGCCGATCGTCGGCCACCGCTCCACCAGCGTCACCCGGCAGCCGTGCCGCGCCGCGCTGACCGCGGCCGCAATGCCCGCGCAACCGCCTCCGCAGACCAGCACGTCCGTCTCGGCCAGCACCGGCACCCGCTGGCCAGGGATAAGAATATCCATCGGCGCTATCCTTCTCTTACACGTGCGGAAACATCGGATTGTGCGCGACCTCCCACAGGAACCCGTCGGGATCGGTGAAGTAGCCGGAATAGCCGCCCCAGAAGACGTGCTGACCAGGCTTGATCACCGTGCCGCCGCAGGTCGCGACGTGCACCAGCAGCGCGTCCACCGCTTCCGGCGACGAGACGTTGTGCGCCAGGGTAAAGCCGCGAAAACCGGACCCTTCTGCTGTGACTCCAACGTCCGCCGCGAGTTCCTCGCTGGGAAACAACGACAGCCACACCTTGCCCAGCTCGAAGAACGCGATGCCCGGTGATGACTCGATCTTGGGCAGGCCGAGACACTCCTCGTAAAACCTCGTCGCCCGCGCCAGGTCGCTGACGCCGAGCGTGATCAGACTGATGCGTGGTTCCATGAATCGCCTCCACACGATACGGTATAATCGCAGTATAACCAGTTCAGGCAGAAAGGCGAAGGGCTGCAGATGACAGAGACGCTCACCGTGGAGGGGCTGCTGGCCGGCTATGGGGAAGATGTGCAGGCGCTTGCGCTGCGTGCACGCGCGCTGATCCGGGAGGCGTTCCCCGACGCCGTCGAGATGGTGGATGGTCCGGCCCGCCTGATCGCGTACGGCACGGATCGAACGTACCGGGGGTTGGTGTGCGGAATTACATTACAGCGGGGTTACGTCAATCTGATGTTTGCGCGCGGCGCGGAGCTGCCCGATCCCGAGGGCCTGCTGGCGGGGACCGGCAAGCGCGCCCGGCATGTCAAGCTGCGGCGGGTGGAGGACGTGGAGCATCCTGCGGTGCGGGACCTGTTGGAGGCGGCGCTGGCGCTGCATCGACGATAGCAACAGGTTGGATGGATAGATTGGGTGGCCCCTCGCAGGCAGTTTCATTTCTCAGGTTGCACAACATCCCAGACCGCATCCGGATGTTTGGCCGCCACTTGCAAGAGAATTCGCGCCGGTCCTTCTGGCCGGCGGCGACCCTGCTCCCAATTGCGTAACGTGGCAACACTGATTCCAAGCATAGCGGCAAACTCGCCCTGGGAAAGCTTGTAACTGGCTCTGATACGCTTTACATCTGGGCCCTCAACGACGAACTTGCGCGACGGTTCGACTTCACCGCGTCGGATTGCTCCACCCTCACGCACACTTGCAACCAATTCTTCAAACAACTCGTCTTTCATCGGTAATTCTCCTCCACGATAGACCTCAGTATCCTGATTTGCGAAAGGGTTAGGTCGTCACGCTCGCTCTTGGAATACATGAAGAGCAGCAGTATCTGTTCTTCACTAATGGCCCAATAATAGATTACGCGCACGCCGCCCCGTTTTCCTCTGCCTGCTGGCGCCCAACGCACCTTTCGCAGGCCACCGCTGCCAGGGATTACGGCGCCGGCATGTGGACGCACGATGAGAACTTCCTGCAGTTCGCGATACTCGTCGTCCGTGAGCAATGCCCGCACCTGCCGGGTGAAGACCGATGTCTCTATGATAACCATTGTCACGTCCGTTGACTCTAGGAACAGAGCTATTATACGCCAATGGCGTACCATGTCAATTCTGGCTTGCTGATCTTCGACGTCTGCGCTTTGGCGCGCGGGCCACGCGCCCCTACTGTGGCGCCAACAGCCGCGCGCGGAACGATTTGCCGATCGTATCCAGCAGCTCCTCGTAGACCTGCTTGTGTTTGCGGCTCGCGCGCAGTTGCCGCTCCACTTCTTTCCTGGCCGATGTCACGGCCTCAGCCGCCGCCCGCTCCACCTCGTCAGGGCGTTCGCGCTGCAAGATCTCGAAGACCTTCCGCTTCCCGATCCTGAATTTCGAGAACGCCTCCAGCACCTTCAGCAGGCCATTCCAATCGGCTTCCTCAAAGCAGCTTGCATTGTTGGCGACAAGCGCCCTGGTCTCTTCCCACTGGGTCATAAAGCCCTTGACAGTCGCCTCGGTCTGTTCTTCCCAGAGGTCATCGCCCGCGAAGCGCAGCGCCTGCAATGAGTTCCAGACATCCGAATAGGCACGGTAATGATAACTGGCCGTGATATCGGCTGCCCCTTCGCCGGCCGGAATGCCCATCTCCTGCCGAAAATTGTCCGCGGCTCCCGGATCTACGAAGTCCACCTCGGGTCGCAGCCGCTTGCACTCAGCGATAAGCTCGTCCAGCCGCGCCTGGGCCTCAAAGTGCGTGATGATATCCCGCACGAACGCACCCTTAGTCTCTCGGGAGAGCGTCTCATCGTCGATGCCGAAATCGAAACAGATCGTCGCCAGCTCTTCCATGTCGAAGTGACGCATCAGCGCTTCCCGCAGTTCTCGCCTGCCCACCATAGCTACCCTCCAATTTTGGACCGTTGCATCGCGTGTCCTTGTCACGACCACCTGAAGTATAATACGCCGCAGAGATAGCGCGTAATTCGTCATTCATAATTCGTAATTTGCTGCCATGCACCGACTCGACCAACCCACCCTCCACCGCGCGACCGCGGAGCTCGCGGCACGGGACGCACGGCTGGCAGCCATCCTTGCTGCGCACGGGCCGCCGCCGCTGTGGGCCCGCGAGCCAGGCTTTCCCACTCTCCTGCACATCATCCTCGAACAGCAGGTGTCCCTGGCCTCCGCGCGGGCCGCCTTCGATAAGCTGGCCGCGGTCGCCGCGCCGCTCACGCCGCAGCGGTTCCTTGAGCTGGACGACGTGACCCTGAAGGCCGTGGGCTTCAGCCGCCAGAAGGCGCGCTACGGCCGGGAGCTGGCCGCCGCGCTCGTGTCGGACAATCTCGACCTGGACGAGGTTGCGGAGATGGAGGACGATGCGGCCCGCGCCGCGCTGATGCGCGTGGTGGGCATCGGCCGCTGGACCGCGGACATCTACCTGCTGATGGCGCTGCTGCGACCCGATGTCTGGCCGGCGGGCGACCTCGCGCTGACCGTCGCGGCTGTGGAGGCGCTGGGGCTGCCCGCCGCGCCGACTCAGGCGGAACTGGCGGAGCTGGCCGTCGTGTGGCAGCCGTGGCGCGCGGTGGCCGCGCGGCTGCTCTGGCATGTGTATTTGAAGAAACGGGGTAAGTGAGCGTTTGATGGGCTGGATTGCTCACGCAAGGACGCAAAGGACGCAAGGAAATTCAGGTAGAATCAATCCTTTGCGGTCTTGGCGTCTTTGCGTGAGCAATCTCACCCGGGCACCCTGTCCACGAAGTAGAGCGGGTCGCGGCGCAGCGCGGCCTCTGCCGCATCCCACAGCGCGGCCGCCTCAATGAGGTGGCACTGGGCAGCCAGCACCGGCCCCTCCTTGAGATGCGGCTCGCGCAAGACCTCCCCGACCCGGTCATACCGCTGCTCCCACCCCTGGAACCCGTGCCGCCGGTAGGTCTTCGCAATGACAGAACCATCCCACAGGGTCAACCGGTAGGTCAACGGCTCCCCGAAGAGATAGTGCGGCTCCACCAGTTCCTCGACGCCGTGCATGGAGGTGTTGGGCCTTAACGAGCAGCCGAGCATGAGAATCTGCCCGCCCGCGTCTCGCAGGCGGCGGAAGGGCGAATGTGGGCCGACGGGCGTGCTGTCTTCCAGGTGCGCGCCGAGCAAGTGCTCCGCCCGCGGGCCGACTGCGCAGACCGAGTGCGTGGGATGGATGCTGCGCTGCGTGCCCGGCCGCAGCCTGAAATGCTCCGGGATCAGCCCCATGTTGGACGGCGTGCCGCGCACATCGAAGACCGGATTGCTGCTCCTGACGAGTTCATATGAGAGCGCGGGCAGCAGCAGCGTCCCGTCCTCGCCCAGCGCGGCCAGCAGCCCCCGCACGACCGTCTCCGCGCCGCCCGGCACGCGGCCGAGCGCGCGCAGCGACGAGTGGACCAGCAGGCTCCCGCCCCGCCGTACGCCGAGGCTGCGCAAGTCCGCGGATATGTCAGAGATGTAAGCGTCGATCATGGCTCTCCCAGTGACTCACGCAAAGACGCAGAGTGCGCGTCTGCAATCTGCAATCTTCAATCTGCAATCCCAAAATACTCGCGATACCGCGCGTACAGCCCGTGCGCCTGCTGATAGGCGGCGTTGGGGCTCATGAAGTGCGAGAACTCGAACGTGATGGCCTTCTCGACGCCCACCTGCTGCGCCGCGGCCAGCTTGAGCAGCAGCTTCTCCCACTTGATCGGCGGGAAGCGGATCGGCATGTCGCGGTCGAACGTCTCGCTGTTCGTCCAGCAGCGCAGCCCGTGGCGATCGGCCAGCGCCTTATTGACGGCCAGATAGTCG
>JAKPQT010000301.1 GCA_029555885.1 Chloroflexota bacterium
AGGCGACGACGCTGGTGGCAGTCCTGTTCCTCGGCGGCGTGCAGTTGATTTCGCTCGGCATCATCGGGGAATACCTGGGGCGCATCTACGACGAGGTGAAGGGCCGGCCGCTGTACATCGTGCGCGAGGCGCTGGGGTTCGGGGAGCAGGTTTCGTAGTCGTGCCAGACACTGTGTAAATGAAGCGATGAGATGCTCGCCACGTGGGATTGATGGACAGGATTGACTGGATTTACAGGATTCCTTATGTGTTCCGATGTCCATTCGTGTATTTCCCGGCGGGCTGGCGGGAGGCCCAGATGAGCACGAGCAGGGCAGCCGCGCCGAGCACCGCGAGCGCAATGACCTTGTATAGCCGGTTTTCCAGGAGCAGCGCCAGCCCGCCGAACAGCGCGCAGAAGGTGTAGTAGCTCAGCACAATCTGCCGCTGCGTGAAGCCGATGTCGAGCAGCCGGTGGTGCAGGTGGTCGCGGCCGTTGAACGCGGGATGGCCTTCGTGCCGCCAGCGGTTGTAGATGAGCCACGCGACATCGAGGATGGGCAGGCCCATCGCCAGGAGGACGGTCGCGACCTTCGCGCCGCCGATGATGCCCAGCGCGGCGACCGCCCACCCCAGGAAGTATGACCCCCCGCTCCCCATGAAGACCTTCGCCGGGTTGAAGTTGTAGGGCAGGAAGCCGAGCGTCGCGCCGACGAGCGCCAGCGGCAGCAGCGCGACGCTGAACTGGCCCTCGCGGACCATGTGGATGGTGATGAAGCCCGCGACGATGCACGAGACGCCGGCGGCCAGCCCGTCCAGCCCGTCGAGCCAGTTGACGGTGTTCATCATGCCGGTGAACCAGAAGATGGTCAGCAGGCCGACAACGGGCCAGGGGAAGATGATCTGCCCGTCAGCGAGCGGGTTGTTGACGCGCTCGATGAAGATGGTGAACGCGATGGCAATCAGGCTGGAGAGGAATTGCCCGGCATACTGCGATTGGCTGTCTAGCTCCAGCCGGTCATCTACGAGGCCGAACAGGAAGATGACCGTCGTGCCGACGAGCAGCCCGGTCAGGCGGGTCAGCTCGCCCGGATCCTGGCTGGGGGGGAACAGCGTGCGCGGCAGCGTCAGCGTCGCGAGGACGGCCAGCGTGAACCCGGCATACATCGCCACGCCGCCGGTGCGCGGCACGATGCCGCGGTGTCTGCGCCTGCCGCCGGGCCGGTCCTGCACGTCGAGAGAATGTCCCACGCGGCGGGCCAGCGGGGTGATGACCAACGCGATGGCGAACGCGATGGCGAAGACCAGGAGGTAACCGGGCAGGTACGCTTGCATGGGCGGCTCGGGTTCCGGACTGCCACAGAGGGCACAGAGGACACGGAGAATAGAACGCTGATTACGCTGATATGACTGATTTACATGATCACTTTCTGATTATCTTGTAAATCGGTTTCATCAGGGCCAAGCGAAGCCTGGCACGTTATCGGCGGTCTCGGTGTCCTCTGTGCTCTCTGTGGCTAAGGTAGTTACGGGCGCAGGCGGTTGAGCATGCGCGGGAAGGCGATGGTCTCGCGGATGTGGTCGAGCCCGCAAATCCAGGAGACCGTCCGCTCCACGCCCAGGCCGAAGCCGCTGTGCGGCGTCGAGCCGTAGCGGCGCAGGTCCACGTACCACTCGTACGCCTCGCGCGGCAGGCCGTGGCGGTCAATCGCGGCCAGCAGCACGTCCGGATCGCTCATGCGCTCGGACCCGCCGATGATTTCGCCGTAGCCTTCCGGAGCGAGCAGGTCCGACGAGCGGCAGACCTCCGGCCGGCCGGGTTCGGGCTCCATGTAGAAGGCCTTGACGGCAGTCGGGTAATGGTGGACGAAGACGGGCTTGTCGAACTGGCTGGCGATGTAGGTCTCGTGCGGGGCGCCGAAGTCGCCGCCCCATTCCATCGCGGGGACCGGCTCATCGTTCGGCGGGACGGTGACGCCCTCTGCCGCGGCCCGGTTGATCATCTCCACCGCTTCGTCGTAGCTGATGCGCGGGAAAGGCGGGATGATTTTTTCGAGGAAGCTGGTGTCACGCTCCAGCAGCTTGAGCTCGGCCGCGCGCTCGCGCAGTGTCGTCTGCACGATGTAGCTGACGAACTGCTCCTCGATTTCGAGCAGGCCTTCGAGCTTGCAGAAGGCAATCTCCGGCTCGACCATCCAGAATTCCTGGAGATGGCGGCGGGTCTTGCTCTTCTCTGCGCGGAAGGTCGGGCCGAAGCAGTAGGTTCTGCCGACGGAGAAGATGTTGGCCTCGTTGTAGAGCTGGCCGGTCTGCGCAAGGAAGGCATCTTCGCCGTGAAAGTCCGTCTTGAACAGGGTGGTCGTCCCCTCTGCGGCGGAGGGCGTCAGGATGGGCGTGTCGACGAGAGTAAAGTCGTTGTTGTCCAGCCAGTCGCGGATGGCCTTGACGATGGTCGCGCGCACCCGCATGATGGCCCACTGGCGGTTCGAGCGGAGCCACAGGTGGCGGTGGTCCATCAGGAACTCGACGCCGTGCTCCTTGAGGCCGATGGGGTATTCCGCCGACTCTTGCACGACCTCCAGGGCATTGACATCCAGCTCGTAGCCGCCGGGGATGCCGGGCGCGCGTTCGTCTGCGCGGACCGTGCCGGTGATGACCAGCGAGGACTCGATGGGCAGGCGTTTCGCCGCCTCGAACATCTCCTCGGACACATTGCCCTTGAAGACGACGGCCTGAATCACGCCGCTGCCATCGCGGACGCGCAGGAACTGGAGCTTGCCTTTGCCGGTCTTAAGTTGCAGCCACCCCTGGAGGGTGACCTGCTGGCCGATGTAGCCGGCGATCTTGTCGATACGGATGATGGGAGACATGCTTACTCCGAAGGTGGATGGCGCTGGTTTTCGCAGAGTATAACATCAACCGCGTCCGTTGTCACAACCGTGATTGGTCGTAAGTGTCCAGCGCTACCTCATAACACAAGATCAGCACGCAAAAGCACCCCTACGGACCAGGAATCTATCCGAGACCGGCCAGAGCAATCTTGCTGGGGACTCCAGGGGACTTGTCGCAAACTGTCAGCGCGGCGTCAGGCTGCTACCAGCAGCGGTGCAGCGCGTATGATATAATGAACTCATGGAACTGAGCGTCGGGCGCGCGGTGGGCAAGGTCATTCTGTGCGGGGAGCACGCGGTCGTGTACGGCCGGCCTGCGCTGGCCGTGCCCGTCACGCAGGTGCGCGCAGAGGCGGTCGTCGAGCCGGGGGAGCCGGGTGCAGGGTTGGTGCTGTGTGCGGCGGACCTGGGCGAGGAGGTTCGCCTGTCCGCCGCCGAGTCCGAGCACCCGCTGGCCGTTGCGACTCGCCTGGCGCTGGCACACCTCGGGATGGCCGAACCGGACTGGCGCGTGACCATCCGCTCGACCATTCCCGTCGCCAGCGGGCTCGGCAGCGGGGCGGCGGTGTCCGCGGCCCTGGTGCGCAGCCTAGCATCCGCGGTTGGCCGAACCCTGCCGCCGGAGGATGTGTCGGCGCTGGCTTACGAGGTCGAGAAGCTGCACCACGGCACGCCGAGCGGCATCGACAATACGGTCATCGCGTACGAGCAGCCGGTTTACTTTGTGCGCGACCGGCCGCCGGAGCCCTTCGCCATCGGCAGCCCGTTTCGGTTGGCGATTGCCGACAGCGGCATCCGCAGCCCGACGCGCGTCGCAGTTGGGGATGTGCGCCGCGCGTGGGAGCAGGCACCGGCCCGCTACGAGGGGCTGTTTGACCAGATGGCGGCGGCGGTGGAGGCGGCGCGTATCGTGATTGCCGAGGGCCGGCCTGCCGAGTTGGGACCGCTCCTGGACGCTAACCATCTCCTGCTGCAGGAGATAGGCGTTTCCTGCGAGCGGCTCGATGCGCTGGCTGCGGCGGCGCGGGCGGCGGGGGCGCTGGGCGCCAAGCTGTCGGGCGGGGGCCGCGGGGGCAATCTGATCGCGCTTGTTGAGGATGATACTGCTGAGGCAGTGAGCGTCGCGCTGCGTGCAGCCGGGGCTCACCGGGTCATCTTGACGTCTGTCGGCAGGTAGAGGTTTTTTGAGGTCACCCAGGCCACCGGCGGCAGGCGAGGTCAGCCTGCGCCGAACCTTTTTGGCTCGGCAAACGTATAATAAAGATATGCGTATAGCCTGGGTGTATCTGGAGGAGAAGGATGATGGGCCAGCAGGCCGGACGTCGCGACGACGACTGGCTCCCGAAGGTTTTGGTCGGGTTGAGTGTCGCGGCGAGTATCGCTAGAAGCATGCGCAATCAACGCAGGCGGCGTCAGTGGCAGCCGCTGCGCCGGCAGTCGCAGCCGGTCTCACCCTTCGGCGTGCTGTTCGTGCTCGTGGGGCTGTTCATCGCGTTCATCATCGCCATGTCCATCCTGGGCGGGCTGCTGAGCGCGTTGGGGAACGCGGCCGGTGGGCTGATGTGCCTGGCGCCACTGGCGCTCATGGTGTTTGCGCTGTGGGCGGTCAGGAAGGGCTCCACGACGAGCGGGCAGGCGCGCGACATCTATGCCGGCGAAACATGGACCGACAGCCGCGGTCAGACGGTGCAGGACATGACGCTGGACGACGGGCGGACGGCTGCGGGTCCGGTGGCTGCCCCGCAGGTCGGGGAACCGTTGCGCCGGACTGCGCCCGCGCCCGCCGTTCAGCCGCGGCGCGTGGCCGCAGTGGACCCCTATCCCGAGAAGAATGCTACGACGCCTGCCGAATACCGCCAGCGCGCCGTCTCCTACCGCCGGCGGATTCAGAGCGTTATTAAGAGCCGGCGGCCCGGTCCGCTGGCCGCGCGGCTGGCAAGCGTGCCGGAGAGCCTGAAAAGCTGGGAGGAGCGCGTCGGCCAACTGGCGGACCGGCTGTCGTTGTTCGAGAACGATGAATTGATCCGCCGGGACATCAAGGAAGTGCCCGCCCGCATCGGGCGGCTGGAGCGGCTCGTGGAATTGGAACTGGACCCGGAAATCCGGAGCCAGATGATGAAGACGCTGGCCGCCTACCGCGAGCAGCAGCGCCAGCTTGACCGACTGGCGCGCGTGATGCGCCGGACCCGGCTGAACCTGGACGACACGCTCGCCGCGATGGGGACGATTTATTCCCAGGTGCAGGTCGTCAACGCGATGGATGTGGATGGCGTGACAGCCGAACGGATTGCCGGAGAGATCGACTCCGAGGTGAACCGGCTCAACGACCTGCTTTCGGCGTTGAGCGAGGTGAACCAGGCCACGGTCAGCGACGCGGCGGCGGCACCCGTTGAGCCCGAGTCGACCGGGGAAGACAACCTGGCCGCGCGGCGGGCGCGGCTGGAGCGCAGCGCGCGGCAGTAAGAGAACCACGGAAGACAGGGAGCACACGGAAGCATCAGGGGTCATGCAGGCGTTCTTCGACTGCGGGCGGCCAAATCTGCCTGGCCGCCCTCCGCTCAGAATGCCTGCAATTCGCCCATTGTTTACTGTTGCGCGGGGGAGCCATGCCGGACCCGATACTTCGCACCTTTATTGCCATCGAGTTGGACGAGCCGCTGCGCGTGGCGTTGGCGGCGGTGCAGGCTAAGTTCAAGCGCCAGGCGCCGCCCGGGAGCGTCAAGTGGGTGGCGCCGGATGGCATCCACCTGACGCTCAAGTTCCTGGGCGATACGCCGGCCAGCCGTGCGGCGGAGATTGCCGCGGCGCTGGCGCGGGCGTGCGAGGGCATCCCGCCGTTCGAGTTCACGGTCGAGGGCCGCGGCTGCTTCCCGAACACACGGCGCCCGCGGGTCATCTGGGTCGCAGTGCGCAGCCACGGGCCGTGGCTGGCGAAGCTGCAAGGCGCAGTGGAACGCTACGTGGCGCCGCTCGGCTGGCCCGAGGAGGAACGCGGCTTCTCCCCTCACCTGACGTTGGGACGCGTGGCGCGCAGCGCGAATCCTGCGGCTGAGACGGCAGTCGGCCGGATGGTGGAGCAGGCGGTGGTGGAGCAGATTGGCACGCAACGCGTGACTGCGGTCAGCCTGATCAAGAGCGATCTGCGGCCCACGGGCGCGGTCTATACGACCCTGGTCACTGTGCCGCTGGAAGAGGAGATGGGGCTGTAGGCGGCGGTTGGGCCTGCGGTTGCAAACCGCAGGCTGCCAGGCCAAGCGTGCCGAGGCACGCTACGATACCCAGTGGGCCAACCTGCTTCAGCAGGTTTCGGGTATCAGGCTGCGGTTTGCAACCGCAGCCGTGGGCGGCACGGGGCACTCAAGTGCCCACTACGACCCCGCCGGCTCCGCGTTGGCGGGTGTAGTGACGATTTCCGGCTCCACCTCCGCCAGCACAGGCGCGGGTTCCGGCAGCGGCGGCTCCATGACCTCGGGCAGGGGGGATGGCAGCGTGCGCCGCGGCCGCAGGCTGAACAGGTTGCGCACCGTGGCAAGCGGCGCGAGGGCCAGCCAGGCGGCAAAGAACGCGAAGGCAATGATGGCTGCGCCGCCGAGCAGTTGCGCCTGCATCTGGCCCGGCCAGTCGGGCTGGAAGCCCGGGGCGACCAGCAGCCCGGTCACGCCCTGCCCGGCCACATCCAGGTACTCACCCGCGCCGATGCCGTTCCAGCCCGCGCCGGCCGTCCCGTCTGCGAGCAGGCCGACGGCCAGCAGTCCGAAGCCGCCGCCGACGCTGTGGACGGCAAGCGTGCCCGTTGCGTCGTTCCAGCGCAGCACGCGCTCCACGATGAAGACGACAAAGGGCATGAGCAGGCCGAGGGCTGCACCGAGCGCGACGGCCAGCATGGGCGACAGGAACAGCGCGCAGCCCAGGCTGGCGGCGAAGCTCGCGGCAAACGCGCGCGCCGCCATCAGCGGATCGGGCCGGCCCGCCACCAGCCAGGTGTAGGCGATGGGCAGCAGGCCGCCGGCGCTGGCCGCGAGGATCAGGTTGAGCAGAATGCGCGGCGTGTCCAGCTTCACCGGGTCGAGCAGCGGGTTGAGCGTCACCCACGCGGTTGCACCGGCCAGCAGCAGGCCCGCACCGAGCAGGCAGAGCAGCGGGTGATAGGCACGGGGCAGTGCGACCGGCGCGGTGGGGTCGGCGGGCCGGGGGCCGCGCGGCAGGAACACGACGAACCCCGCCAGCGTCACGGATGCGGCGAGCAGGCTGACCAGCCCCGCGCCGGCCAGGTCCACGAAACCGTGGCCGAGATCGACGAGGTTGAGGCCCAGGTTGGCAAGCCAGCCGCCGCCCCAAACCCAGTTGCCCGCGACCGGGTAGATGAGCGCGCCGGTCAACAGCCCGGCCAGCCCGGCGGCCCAGGCCGGGACGCGGCTGCGCAGCGCGACGACCGGCAGGGTGACGGCGGTGATGAGCATGGGCAGGTTTGCCAGGGCCAGCGCGCGCGCGGCAGGTGTGGCCGCCGGGCCGCTCAGCCCCCAACCGGCCAAGCCGGCCATGCCCCAGCCGGGTCCCCATGTGGGGCCGAGGGCCGACCACTCCCAGATGAGCCCTTCGAAGCCGGGCCGCTCATAGATGAGGCCGATGCCGCCGAACTGGAGCGCGAAGCCGCACGCGACGTAGCCCAGGATGGCCAGCCCGGCTGCGGCGAAGAAGCTGACGGCAGCGTGGCGCGCGTGGTGGGCGGGCAGGCCGCCGGCCGCGATGAGGGCATAACCGATCGGAATGAGGAAGGCCAGGCCGTAGGTTGGGGCCAGGTCAACTGGCATGCAGTATACTCCTGATGACGTAAACCCGGATGATGTCAACGCTTTGCACGTAATCATGCTACCACAAGCTGAACCTTTAGACAAAGGCTGCTGCCCGCGGCTCCTGGTGGACGCCATGCTCGGCTCGCTGGCGAAGCGGCTGCGCTGGCTGGGCTACGACACGGTATACTGGCGCGATGGCAGCGACGAAACGCTGATGGCCCAGGCGCAGGCCGAAGGCCGCCTGATCGTGACGCGCGACCATGCCCTGGCGCGGCGGCGCGGGGTGGCCGCGCTGTTGGTCGAGAGCGAGTCGCTGCCCGAACAACTGGCGGAGGTGCGCGCGGCGCTGCCCATGCCGGCGCAGCCGTTCACGCGCTGCGGCGAGTGCAACGGCCTGCTAGAAATGCTGGACCGCGAGACGGCGCGGATGCTCGTGCCGCCGTACGTCTGGCAGACGCAGGAAGCGTTCTGGCGTTGCCCCGACTGCGGCCGCGTCTATTGGAAGGGCACGCATTGGCCCAGTCTGCTGGCGGAGCTGGAGGACGTGGCTTGAAAAGCAGCCCCAACGTGACTGGTGGCCGCGCAAAGGGCATCCTAAGCAAAGTGCAGCGCAGTGGAGCGCCGTCGAAGGATGCTCGCATTGCCAGTGTGATGCCTACCGACCGGCAGGTCGCGTTGCTGCTGGCGGTTGCTGCGTTTGTCTTATACGCGATCACGGCCGCGCCGTCCGTCGCGACGCAGTTCGATGACAGCCTGGAGTTCCAGGTCGTGTTGCCCACGCTCGGCATCGCCCATCCGAGCGGTTATCCCCTGTACACGCTGGCGGGCAAGCTGTTCACCGGCCTGCTGCCGCTGCGGGACGCGGCAGGCCGGGCCAACCTGTTTTCCGCGCTGCTGGCTGCGGCCGCGGTCGGCGTGCTGTATCGCGTGGCGCGTACGGTGGCGGGCAGCCGGGCCGCTGCCATCGTGACCACAGTGGTGTTCGCTATCTCTCCGACCTGGTGGTCGCAGGCCACGATCGCGGAAGTTTACGCGCTGCACGGGCTCTTGGCCGTCACGTTCGTGTATCTGCTGCTGCGCTGGGAGGCGGTGCGGCAGAGCGAGCGCGGACGCGTCCCAGCTGTACGCCCGTCCGACCGGCTGTTGGCGCTGGCCGCGCTGGCGGCCGGGCTGGGGCTGGCACACCACCGCATGATTGCCCTGTTCTTCCCCGCTGCATTTGTATTCATCCTCTGGACCGACCCCGCGCTGCTGCGCCAGCCGCGACGCTGGCTGCGGCCCCTGGCGCTGCTGCTCGCGCCCCTGCTGCTCTATGCCTATCTGCCCATCCGCGGGCAGGTCGTGTCGTCGCTCGACGGCACGTATCAGCCCACCCTCCGCGGCACGCTGGATTGGGTGCTCGCGCGCGGCTACAGCGTGTTCCTGACGGGCAATCCGTTCGGCGTGACGCGGGGCGCGGGGGACTACGTTGCCCTGTTTCTGCGGGAGATGGGCGCGCTGACTGCGCTGGCAGCCGTGGCCGGACTGGTCACAGGCTGGCGCTACAGCCCGCGGCGGTCGGTCTTCCTGCTGCTGGCGCTGGTCGGCCAGACCTTGTTTGCGGTTAACTACAAGGTGCAGGATGTCGAGGTCTTCCTGCTGCCTGCGTTCATGCTGATGGCCGTTTGGGCGGCGTGGGGCCTGGCCCCGCTGTGCGACAGCTTCGCACAGCGGGCCGCGGTCAGCGCCCGGCCGCTGCGCCTGCCGCGGCAGGCCCGCCCGTTGTTGACGTTCCTGTGGCTGCTGCCCGTGGCACTCGTCCTGCTGTTCGAGCCCGTCCGCGCGGCAGTGCGCGAGTGGCCGCAACGGGATCGGGGCGACGAGTGGACCGTGTATGACTTGGGCGCGGACATGCTGGACAGCGCGGAGCCGCATGGCGTGATTGTGGGGCTGGGCGGAGAGACGACGTTGGTGCGCTATTTCCGCGATGTGCTGGGCCGGCGGCCCGACCTGCAAGTGGTGTGGGCCGATGCGGAAGATGCGCGGCTGGCAGCGGTGGCTGAGGTGCGGGCGCGCGGTGCGCCGGTGTACCTGACGCGTGACCTGCCCGGCGCGGCCGCGCTGTACAGCCTGGATGCCGCGGGGCCGCTGGTTGCCGTCAGCCCGAAGGCTACCCCAGGCGCGATTCCGTCGGGGGCGGATGTGGGCGGGGGCGTGCGCTGGCTTGCGGGGCGCACACGTATCCGGCAGACGCACGCCGGGCCGGTCGTGCGGGTGGCGGTGGAGTGGACCGCCGCCGCGCCTGTTACCGAGGACCTGAAGGTATCGGCGCGGCTGCTGGACGCAGCCGGCGCAGTCGTCGTGGCAGATGACCGCGTGCCCGTCCACTTCACCTATCCCACGCCCGCCTGGGTCCCCGGCGAGGTGGTCGAGGATGTGTATGACCTGGCGCTGCCCGCGGACCGGCGCGGCGCGTTCGGCGTACTGCTGATCGTCTATCGCGCGGCGGACGGCAGCGAGGTCGGCCGGGTCGAGCTGCCGGCGGTGCAGGTGGACTGAGCTATAGCCGCGAACTCCAGTTGTGGGCGGAGTCGAGGCTTTAGCCGGATTAGCAGGCTACGCACGTGCACTCCCTAACCGGCTAAAGCCTCGACTCCAAATTGCCTAGGCCGACTCCTCTTTGACCTTCAGCGGGCGGCCATACGTCTCGCTGAAGTCGCGCAGCCGCGCGGCCAGCTCCGGGGTGAGCATGTCCGCAGTGTAGCGCCACTGCCAGTTGCCGCCGGCCCGGCTGGGATAGTTCATGCGCGCTTCCTCACCGAGCCCCATCACATCCTGCAGGGTCGCGACCGCCTGATTTGCCACCGAGCTCCACGCCAGTCGGATGAAGTCCCACGCGATGTCGTGCGCGTCGGTGCCGGTGAACCGCCGGATGTTGTGCTTCTCGATCTCGGTGCGCTCGTTCCAGTAACCTACGGTCGTATTGTTGTCGTGCGTGCCCGGATAGACGATGCAGTTCGTCTCATACGTATAGGGCAGATATGGTGGGAAGAACTCCGGCCCGAACGCGAAATGAAGCACCTTCATGCCGGGAAAGTCGAACTGTAGCCGCAGCGCGTCGACTTCCGGCGTGATGATGCCCAGGTCCTCCGCGATGATGGGCAGGACGCCGAGCGCCTGCTGGACCGCCTGGAACAGCTCCGCGCCGGGCGCCTTCGCCCAGTGGCCGTTGATGGCAGTCGGCTCATCAGCCGGAATCTCCCACGATGCTTCGAACCCGCGGAAGTGGTCGATACGCACGATGTCCACGAACTGCAACGTCTGGCGGATGCGCTTGATCCACCATTGGAAGCCGTCCTGCCGCATCACGTCCCAGTTGTAGTGCGGATTGCCCCAGCGCTGGCCTGTTGCGGAGAAGAGGTCCGGCGGCACGCCCGCGACGACCGTGGGATTGCCCTCGCTGTCGAGCCGGAACTGGTCCGGGTTGGCCCAGACGTCGGCGCTGTCCTCCGCCACGAAGACGGGCACATCCCCGATAATCTGGATGCCCCGCTCCGCCGCATGGCGCTTGAGCGCGCTCCACTGGTCATTGAACACGAATTGCAGATACGCCTGGTATTCGGCTTCGGCAGCTACCTTTTCGCGGTGATCGGCCAGCGCAGCCGGCTCCCGCAGGCGCACCTCGCGCGGCCAATCGTGCCAGCTCCCGCCGCCGAAGTAGCCCTTGAGCGCCATGAAGAGCGCGAAATCATCCAGCCAGTCGGCATTCTGCGCCCTGAACCAGGCGAATCCCTGATGCTGGTCGGCGGAGCCGTGCTCTTTGAAGTAGGCGAAGCTCTGCCGGAGGAGCCGCTGCTTGTAGTCGATGACCCAGCCGTAATCCACAGCGTGTGCGGGGAACGGGGGCACGTCGTTGAGCGCGTCGTGGGGCAGCAGGCCGTTCCATGCGAGACCCTCCGGGCTGATGAGCAGGGGGTTGCCCGCGAAGGCCGAGAAGCACTGGTAGGGTGAGTCGCCATAGCCCGTCGGACCGAGCGGCAGAACCTGCCAGAGTTGCTGTCCGGCGTCTGCCAGCCAATCCACGAAATCGTAAGCCCCTTTGCCCAGGTCGCCGATGCCGAATCTTCCCGGGAAGGAAGTCGGATGACATAAGACGCCGCCCGATCGAGGGAAACTCATACGCACCACCTTACTTTCTGTGTCAGTACGAAGGCGATCACGCAGGATCGCCTCTACGGTCAGTCTACTTGCTTCGGCGTGACCTCGAAGTGCAGGTGCGCGCCGAAGAGCATCTTGGTTTGCGCCTGAATCGTGGGCAGCGCGACCAGGAGCATGGTCAGCACCGGCACGAGAGGCCAGAGCAGGATGTCTGTGAGCAACTTGCGTGGCCGCCAGCCGCCGCTGGCCCGGCGCGTGCTCAGATGTTCGTACAGCACCTCAGCCGAGATGGCGACCGCGTTAACGATGTTACCGGCCTGGAACAGGATGGAATACAGGCCCGGGATGGGCTGCACCACGCCGAGCAGGCCGTTTTCGAGGAACAGGACGACGGAGCCGACCCCGATGATGAGGCCCGCGGTCGTGAAGACGACGTGGTCATGCACTACTTTGAACAGGTACAGGCTCTTGCGGCCCAGCGGCATCTCCGGCCAGCGGCCCCATTGCTGGAGCACATACCCGACATCCTGACAGCCCCAGGCGTGCCGCAGCCGCTGCCGGTAGAAGTTCGCGAGCGCCTGCCAGAGGTTTGCGCCGGTGACTGCATCGCCTGTGGTCGGCAGGAAGACCGGCCGCAGCCGGACGCGCCCCTGCGTGCCGAAGGTGCAGCGCAGGAACATATTCCAGTCATCGGCCAGCGCAAACACATCCCAGTAGCCCACGGAGTTTGCGAGCTTGAAGCTGAGAGTGAACGAACTGACGGGCAGCTTGACAGACAGCGGATCGGTGAGCTCCGAGACCTGAACGAGGTTGAAGAAGAAGCTGAGCAGCCGGACCGGGCTGGGCACATTCCAGTGGTTGTTGATGTGGCGCATCGGCGCGTGCCAGACGCAGGTGTAGCGCTCCGGGTCTGCGACGAACTGGCGTCCGATCTCAGCCAGATAATCGGTGTGCAGGACCGAATCCGCATCGCAAGAGGTCAGGGTCAGGTTTTCGAGCGGAATGCCGGCGCGCTCCACCAGTTCCCGGTAGGCGACGCGCGCGGCCCACGCCTGGTTGGAGCTCTTGCCGCGCGATTCGCCGGGCAGGTCGGCGGGGTGAATGGAGATGAGGACGTGGGCAAAGTAGCCCTCGAAGCGCGTGCGGAGCAACTCGGCTTTGGCGTGTGCACCGGCCTCGGCCCCCTCCATTGCCAGGACAACCGTAACGTGGCTGCGGGCGTCGGCCTGGCCCGCGAGACTGCGCAGCGTACGGGCCAGCACCTCTACCGGTTCGTGCAGGTTGGGCAGCAGTATGACGTGGTGCAAGCCCGCGGCTGCGCCGCGCGTCCTGCCGCGCTGCCCACGGGCATGCTGCTCGGCCTGCTGAATCTTGCGGATGCCGATGGGGTAAAAGATGATGATGACCAGAAGCCGCAGAATCATGTAGACGCCGGCCACCTGCGCGGCAATGACCAGCACGCGCGGGGCGAGGACGGCGCCGAGGATGGCAATGCCGAGGGCCAGCCATGCCAGGAGGCCGGGCACCTTGTACGTGAAGTGGCCCGGATCCTTGATGGTGTTGAGGCGGGCGACGTGCGCCGCTTGCTGCTCCGGCGGGATGGCAGGCCCCGCGGCGAAGATCGGCTGCTGCGCCTCAGCATCGGGCCCCCTGCCGTTGCCTCCGCCTCGCTTTGGCCTGACGACGGCTGCATCTTGTCGCCACTGTGTCTTGGTCATAATGACCGCTTCATTCTGGTGGACGCATTCTACTTGCAGAAAGTGAGGCGCGCCGAGTTCGGGTGACTGTCATGCGCGCCGGATGCAGTATAGCCGAGGGTGGGGTAAGGACAAAACGAAGGGATGTGCGCGTGCAGATGTCGGGTGGGTGGAGGCTGTCTGACGTTGCCTGACGTCAGCCGAGGACAATGGCGAAGGGGAGCTGGATCGCGCCGGTGGGGCACGCGGGTTCACATGCCGCGTCGTACTCGCAGCGATCGGGCCGCGCGAGCACTGCCTTGCCATCGACCAGGGCGAGCGCGCCCGCTTCACAGGCCGACAGGCATTTGCCGCAGCCATTGCACAGGGCTTCGTCGATCTCGGGCAGGATGGTCTGGGACATGATGGGACTTCCTATGGCATTGAGTTCACGCTCACTATAGCAGGCAAGGCCCGCGCCTGTCAGGGACTTTTGTCGCACGCCCCGCCTCACATCCCCTCCGCCACCGCCACCAGTCCGGCGCGGTCCGTGACGACGATGCGGTGGCGGTTGAATTCGATCAGTCCCTCGTCGGCCAGGTCGCGCAGCGCGCGGCCGATCATCTCGCGGACGGTGCCGAGCCGGGCCGCCATCTCCGCCTGGGTGACCATCTGGCTGCGGTCGATATCGCCCAGGCTCTCGGCGCGGGTGGCCTCCGCGAGCAGCAACCGGGCCAGCCGCGCTTTGACGGAGCGCAGCGACAGGTCCTCGACCATGGCGACGAGATGCCGCGTGCGTCCGGCAATGCTCTCGATCAGGGCCCAGGCGAGGGATGGATGGCGCTCCGCAAGGCGGCGGATGTCGGCGCGGCTGATGATGCACAGGGTCGCGTCGGTCAGCGCGGCCGCGCTGGCCGGGTTCGGGCCACCGTCCAACACTGCGACATCGTTGAACGTATCGCCCAGGCGGAAACGGTGCAGAATCTGCTCGCGGCCCTGCGGCGACAGCTTGAAGACCTTGACCTCGCCGGCCGCGACGATGTGCAACCCCGCGCAGGGGTCACCTTCCAGGAAGATGACCTGCCCGCGGTCATATGCGCGCTGGACGGCGGCCGCCGCGAGCGCGGCCAGCACCTCCTCCGGCAGCCGGGCGAAGTACGGTACGCGGCGGAGCAGGTCGAGATCAGTGCAGGTCAGGCGTGACATGGGATCAAGTATTTCAACCTACGATCACTCGCGCATCCACGGCCAGCACACCCTCGCCGGCGGGTAACACGAGCAGCGGGTTGATGTCCAGCTCTGCGATTTCGGGGTGATCGGCCGCGAGCTGCCCTACCCGGACGATCGCATCGGCCAGCGCGGCGCGGTCGGCGGGCGCGGCCCCGCGCAGCCCGCGCAACAGCCGCGCCGAGCGCACTTCGTCGATCATCTCATCCGCATCCGCGAGCGTCAGCGGCGCGAGGCGGAAGCTGACATCCGCCAGCGCCTCGACATAGATGCCGCCCAGCCCGAACATGACCAGGGGGCCGAACGTCGGGTCGCGCTTGACGCCGATGATGACCTCCTGCCCGCCCGTGACCATCTTCTGCACCTGCACCCCGCGGACGTGCGCGCCGGAGTGCGCAGCGTGCGCACGCTCGATGATGGCGGTGAACCCGGCCCGCACCGCCTCGGCATCCGCCACGTTGAGCAGCACGCCGCCGATGTCGCTCTTGTGCAGGATATCGGGGCTGATGAGCTTGAGCGCGACGGGATACCCGATGCGTTCTGCAAACTCGACGGCATCTGCGGGGTCAAGCGCCAAACCTTCCGGCGGGACAGGCAAACCGTAGGCTTCGAGCAGCGGACGGCACGCGGCCGCGTCCAGCGTAGCACGGCCCGCACCCCGGTGGATGAGCAGCGCGTTCTGCGCGTTGCGGCGGGCACGCGCGCGCTGCACACGCTCTGCGTGCTCTGCTTCGGGCGACACACTCGGCGCGTCCGCCCGCTGGAGCCAGGCCGCGCGCTGCCACAGCGCGCCGAACGCGCGAACCGCGTCCTCGGGGAAGGTGTAGGCCGGCAGTTCCAGCCGGTGCGCCGCAGCGGTGGCTTCCGCCAGGCTGGCCTGGCCCATCAGGCAGGCGAGCACGGGCTTGGGCGGTCCGGCCTGGGCGGCCGCGGCCGCGCCGAATGCTTCGACCACCGCCACCGGATTGATGAGCGCCTGCGGCACGAGGATCGCCAGCACGCCGTCGCAGGCCGGATCGGCCAGGACGACATCGAGCGCGGCGCGATAACCGGCGGGATCCGCGCCCCCCAACAGGTCCACCGGCCCGGCCACCTGCGCGTCCGGGTGGACGATGGTCCGGAGTCGCGTTTGCGACTCCGGGCTGGTGCGCGCCAGCCGTAGCCCGGCCCCCTCCAGCGCATCCGCGGCCAGCGCGGCCGGCCCGCCCGCGTTGGTCAACAACGCAATCCGGTTGCCGCGAGGCAGCGGCTGGTAGGCGAACGCGAGCGCAGCATCGAAGAGAGCCTGGACGGTCTCGACCTCCTGCACGCCGGTCTGCTTGCACGCGGCCCGGAACGCGGCGTGGACGCCGGCCAGCGCGCCGGTATGCGATGCGGTCGCGGCCTGTCCACCGGCCGTGCGTCCCGACTTGAGCGCGAGGACCGGCTTGACTGCGGCCGCGTTGCGCAGCGCGTGGACGAACGCCGGCCCGCCCTTGACATCCTCCAGGTAGAGCGTGATGACCCGGCTGGCGGGGTCGTCGGCCAGGACGGGCAGCATGTCCGTTTCGTTGACATCCGCCTCGTTGCCCACGCTGAGCAGGCGGCTGAAGCCGATGCCTGCGCCGATGGTCCAGTCGATGACACCGCCGCAGAGCGCGCCTGACTGCGAGAGGAACGCGATATGCCCGGCGGGCGGCATGCCCTTGACGAAGGTCGTGTTGAGTGGGGTGTGGGTGTCGATGACGCCGATGCCGTTGGGGCCCATCACGCGCATCCCGTGACGCCGCGCGACGGCGACCATCTCGCGCTCGCGGGCCGCGCCCTCTGCGCCGACCTCGCGGAAGCCGCCGGAGATGACGATGGCTGCCTTGACGCCGCGGCGGCCGCACGCTTCCAGCGCAGGGCTGACCGCGGCCGCGGGGATAATCAGGACCGCCAGCTCGACCGGGTCGGGCACGCTCGCGATGTCGGGGTAGCAGCGCAGGCCCAGGATCTCATCCGCCTTCGGGTTGACCGGATAGACCGGCCCGGGGTAGGGGCGGTCAGGGTCCAGCAGGTTGCGGATAACGCCGTAGCTTAGCTTCTCAGGGTCGCGGCTCGCGCCGATGACCGCGACCCCGCGCGGCGCGAAGAAGGCCAGCAGGTTGTTCGAGTTAGGCTCTGCCTGGGTCATGCAAACTCCCTCGAAAGTGCGGTAGGACGGGTTGCCGACCCGTCTTTGATAACTTGGTTGCGGCGCATCCTGAGCGGAGGGCGTCAGGGCCAGGCTGCGCCTGGCACAGGGACGCCCGCAGTCGAAGGAGCGCCAGCGTGGTTGTCAGTCCGGCTCCTTCGACTCCGCCTCACCCTGTGGGTGAGGCTCCGCTCAGGATGCCTGGCTGGCTGAATTATCAAGGACTCGTTGGAATAACACGGTAGGACGGGTTGCCAACCCGTCCTACTCGAGCAGCTCGATCAGCCGGTCGGGATAGTCGGTGATGATGGCGTCCACACCGAGGTCGATCATCCGCTGCATATCCTCCGGCTCGTTCACGGTCCAGACGCGCACGGGCATCCTGCGCCGCGCGGCCTGTTCCATGTAGGCTGCATCCACCATCGGCAGTTCCGGGTGCAATCCGTTGGTCTTGCTGTAGTTGCGCGTGAAGGCCCAGCGCGTCCAGCCGGGCAGGTCGGGCGCGAGCAGCAGGCCGGCCTCGATTTCCGGGCCGGCGACTTTGGCGCGGCGCAGCGCCAGCGGGTTGAACGAGCTGATGATCACCTGGTCCACCATGTCGTGCGCGCGCACAGCCTTGACGACATCTGCGCCCAGCCCCATGGTGGCCGAGTCCAGCGCCTTGATTTCGATATTGACGAGCAGCTTACCCTTGAGCAGGTCCAGCACCTCGTCGAGCGTGGCAATCTGCGTGCCTGCAAACTGCGGGTCGAACCAGCTACCGGCGTCTAGTTCGCGCAGCTCGGCCAGCGTGTGCGAGGTGACGCGGCCTTCGCCGTTGGTCGTCGCGTTGAGGCGGGGGTTGTGAAAGATGACCAGTGCGCCGTCGGAGCTGTACTGCACATCCAGCTCCACGCCGTCTGCGCCCATGCGGACGGCGGCTTCGAACGCAGGTAATGTGTTCTCAGGTGCGACTTTGCTGGCCCCGCGATGCGCAAAGACGAGGGGCCGGCCATGCTCCGGTCGCTTCATGTCTTTCCTCCGATTAGAAAGGCTGAATCAGTCTCACGCAAAGACGCAAAGCACGCCAAGTTAAATGCTTATTGCGCTCTTTGTGACTTTGCGTGAGCCTCGCTTCGATTCTTAGCGATGCTTCTTCGCCAGGGCCACGAGTTTCTGTCCATCCCACAGCTCGATGGGCTTGCCCGCAGCCCACTCGCGCGCCTGACGCGAGATGGCGCCGGTCGTGGCGAGCCACGCGTATTCGGCGCCCTCATGCATCAGCGTGCCGTACAGGTCGCGCACGGTCGGCTCACCCACGGTGCCGCGATAGCGCTTGCACTGGACGAGGCCATAGCGCGTGCCGTTGCCCGTCACAGCGAGGTCGATGCCATGATCTCCTACGTGGGGCATGTCCCGCACGGTGAAGCCGTCCAGGGTGAACAACATGCCGACCCAGGCCTCGAATTCCTTTGGCTCCAGCGCCAGCATTTGCGCGAGCGTGCTGACCTGCCGGAAGCGGCGGTGCAGCGCGCTCTTGCCCGTGTCGCGCACGGCGGCATAGACCGGGCCGACCAGCAGGAGCATGTGCGCCAGGGCGAGCAAAAGCACGAGCCACGGCGACAGCCAGGGGAGCGTGCCCCGGCTGAACTGCCAGGCGATGACGGCAGGCCATACGACCACCCAGGCAACTGCACCGACCAGCCACAACCACGGCGGCTCCCCCGCGGGGACCATCTGCAGGCTGGCCGGTGTCTCCGTGAGCGCAGCCAGCGCCCCGCGCTGTTCGAGCTGTGCGCGGGCGCGGCGGACAGCGCCGGGCGAGGGCATCCAATCCGGCTCGCCGTTGGCGCTGCCGTGGTTGTCATCGGTGAACAGCGAAAGCTGATAGCGGGTCATGGATTTCGCTTGCACATCGGGCCTTTCGGTGCAGAATCGCTCATGGCTTCAACTCATACCGCGTGACTGCGACGCGGCTGAACTCCTGGTGGGCCGTGACCGTGCCCTGTGCGGCCAGCCATTTCTCCGTCAGTCCGCGCGCGTCCCACATCGGCACTTCGGAGGCAATCAGCCAGGCGGCAGAGACGTTCGCCAGCCCTTGCGCCATCCATGCGTCGACTTCCGGCTCGGTCATGCCCCGGTTGGTATATGGCCCGTCGAGCCAGGCAGCCGATGTCGCCCGCGGGTCGTGCTGCGGGTCATAGTAATAGGTGAAAGTGTAGCGTATATATGGGATTTGGTAAACCAGGAGCTCACCCGGCTGCATCTGCTGCCGGACATAAGCCGCGGCTGCGCGAAAATCGGACTTGATGGGTCGGGCTGCCTGCTGCGCGACACTGAACAGGTTGAGCGCCAACACGACCAGCAGCGTGACCAGGCCCACGGGCCGCCAGAGATGCGCCAGCGCGGTGATGCCGAGCGCGAGCAGGGTCAGGAAGGCGGGCAGGCACCAGATGAGGTAGCGTTCGGTGAAAATCGGCATGCCGAGCGAGACGCCGAACACCATGAGCGGCGGCAGCAGCAGCCAGGTCAGCAGCAGGGCGACCGTGCGCAGCCGCGCGCGACGTTCGCCCTGCCAGGCCCACAGGATTGTGCCGGCAACCAGGGCCAGCATGTAGGGCAGGAGCACGAGCCACTCGCGGCCGGCCAGCACTCCCAGGCTGAACACCGCGGCCAACACCCGCAAGATGTCACCGAGGGGCACGAAGGGATGGCCGGTCTCGAACGTGCCGAGCCACATGCCCGCCTGCCATGCGGCCAGCGGCAGGTAGGGCAGGCACAGAACCGCGAGATAACCCGCGATGGTCAGCCAGCGGCGCCGCCGGCCGGCCGCGGGCAGCAGCGCCAGCCAGATGACCTGCACCGGCACGATGAGCGCGGCCAGCAGGTGGGTGTAGAAGCTCAGGCTGGTGACGATGTACAGGAGCGCCCAACGCCACAGACCGCCGCGGCGGGTCGCCTCGATGGTCAGGAGCAGCGACGCAGGCACGAGGACGGTCAGCGCGGCGTACATCTTGGCTTCCTGGCTGTACCAGGTGTGGTAGGGAGCCAGCGCCAGCAGCAGCGCGGTGAGTAGGGCGACGCGGCGATCCGTGAGGCGGGCGACAAGCGCGTAGCACAGGGGGACGGCGAGCGTGCCGAGCACGGCGGACGGGAAGCGCAGGCTGAACTCGCTGGGTCCTGCCGCAGCCAGCCAGGGGCGCAGAGCCAGGAAGAACAAGGGGCCGTTGTCGCCGGGCCGGCGGAACATGTTGAGCAGTTCCGGCAGCGGCCGGGTCGCGAACATCAGCGCATCCACCTCATCGCGCCAGAGGCTCTGCGCGGTCAGCCCGGCGACGCGCACGGCGAAGGCCAGCAGCGCCAGGCCCAGGGGCAGCCACGCGGACCAGTTCAAACGCCGGATGCGGTGAACGCTGGCCGAGGCGTTCATGGGAGCTAGATGCGCGCGCGGCGGCGCGCACTGCGACGCATGATCCAGACGAAGGCCACGACGGCCAGCGCCAGCAGCGCCGCGCCACAGCAGAGCCACGCATACCCCAAGAGCATCACCGCGCTGTCGATCATCTGCGCCGCGCCTGCCGGCTCGGGGCTGGGCGTCGGCTCGGCTTCGTCCACCGGCGCGGCGGCTCCACTCAGCGGGGGCTGGCTCCCTTGCGTCAGGGCGCCGCCGGGCAGCAGATCATCGGGGTTGGTCAGCGTCGGGGCCGGGAGGAAGCCCGGCACCTCGGGCGCCGTCTCCGGCAGGGTGGACTCTGGCTCGCTGACCGGGGCTTCCGGCAGGATGGGCGCGGGCGTCTCCTCCGGCGGCAGCGGCGCAGGGATGAACGCCTCCGGCGTGTCGGCGGGCAGCAGGGGGGATGACTGGAACAGGGTATCCGCGCCCGCGCCGCGCGACGTGGCCAGCGCGAGGGCCGCGGCCAGGAGCAAGACGGTCAGTAACAGCGCAGCGCGCAGAGGTCGGGTAGGCAAAGATGATACGAGCTTTCGGTGTTGTCCAATAATGTCGTGCGATTATACCATGAAGCGCGGCGGAGGGGAAAAGGTAGAGCCGCTGGCTGGGTGCGTGGTTCAGGATACCGCGCAGTCTACGGGTCTGGGCGTACCGCGGTGACGTCGCCGGCCCAGATGATGCGCTCGGTCCCATCATCTCCGGCCAGGATGAGCCCGCCTTCCGGGGTCACGCCGGCGGCAATGCCGCTGCACGCGCCGTCGGGCAGCGCCACGCGCACGCGCTGGCCGAGGGTGTCGAGCCGGGCGGCCCAGGCTGCGTGGGGAGAGTGGCCGCTCAGCAGGCGGTCATAGTGGGTCTCGAAGGATGCGAGCAGCGCAGCGAGCAGGCTGGCCCGGTCCACCGGCTGACCGAGGAGCATGGCGAGACTCGTGGCCTGGTCGCGCAGCTCGTCAGGCATGGCCGCACCGGCCGCGCTCTCGGCGGGCGCAGCGAAATCCACGTTGACGTTCAGGCCCAGCCCCAGGACCGCATACCGGATGCGTTCGTCGTCCAGCTCGACCTCTGCGAGCATGCCGCCGAGCTTGCGCCCCGCACGGATAAGGTCGTTCGGCCACTTCAGCCCGATGCGCAATCCGGTCACGCTTTCGCTGGCCTCCGCGGCGGCGAGTCCCAGGCACATCGTCAACTGCCCTGCGTGCGTGACCGACAGGTCCGGCCGCAGCAGGAGCGAGAAGAGCAGCGACGTGCCCGGCGGCGCCCACCAGCGACGGTCGAGGCGACCGCGGCCCGCGGTCTGTTCGTCGGCCAGGATGACCAGCCCCTCGGCTGCACCGGCGGACGCGGCCGCGTGCGCCAGGTCGTTGGTCGAGCCGGTCTGCGGGTAGTGGTGAGTCGGCCGCCCGATGCGCCGGGTGGCGAGCGCGGCCTGGAAGGCGTCCAGGTTGAAGTTGCTCATCGTGAGCCTGAGTATAGACGAGAAGGCGTTTAGGTGGTAAACTGAGTTTTCCGATTGTCGTCAATCAGCGGGTGAGCCGTCCCCGGCTGCACCCGTCATATTCAGGAGGAATCTGTGAATCATTCTGCCAACGTTACCTCTGAGCAGGCGGCCCTGACCTTCGATGCATTGGATGACCTGTGCGCGAACGTGATTCGCGGGCTTGCCATGGATGGCGTCCAGAAGGCCGATTCGGGCCATCCCGGCATGCCGATGGGCATGGCGAACGTCGCGCACGTCATCTGGAGCCGCTTCCTGCGTCAGAATCCTGCCGACGAACACTGGTTCAACCGCGACCGGTTCGTCCTCTCGGCCGGACACGGCTCGATGTTGCTGTACAGCCTGCTGCACCTGGCGGGCTATGACTTGCCGATGGACGAGCTCAGGGCGTTCCGCCAGCTCGGGTCGAAGACGCCCGGCCATCCGGAATACAGCCATACGCCGGGCGTGGAGACGACGACAGGTCCATTGGGGCAGGGGTTTGCCACGGGCGCGGGCATGGCGCTGGCCGAAGCCTTCCTGGCTGCGAACTACAACCGGCCCGGCTTCGACCTGGTGGACCACTATGTCTATGCCATCGTCAGCGACGGCGACCTGCAGGAAGGCATCAGCCACGAGGCTGCGTCCCTGGCCGGTCATCTCAGGCTGGGCAAGCTGATTTACTACTACGACGACAACAACATCAGCATCGACGGCCCGACCTCCCTGTCATATAGCGACAATGTTCCGCTGCGTTTCGAGGCCTACGGCTGGCACGTGCAGACCGTGAGCGCGTACGACATGCCGGCGATCGCGGCCGCCACGGTTGCCGCGCAGCAGGTCACC
>JAKPQT010000364.1 GCA_029555885.1 Chloroflexota bacterium
TCGGGGATGCTCGTGCGCGGCGGGTTGAGCGCCGCCTGCAGGCGCGCGTTGAGCGCGGCCACTCCCACATCCCCGCGGTGCATCGGGCTGAGCACCTGAATCTGCTCCGGCGCCAGGCCGAACTTCCGCGGGATGCGCTCCTGCACCAATTCCACGATCAGCGCGGCGGCCTTCTCGGGGTCTTCTTCACGGAACAGGAAGAAATCCACCGCGTTCTTGTTGTCCAGCACGGGCATCTCGCCCCGATTGATGCGGTGCGCGTTGGTGATGATGTAGCTGCCCTCGGGCTGGCGGAAGATGGTGTCCAGGCGAACAACCGCAGCGTTGGCGCGGAGTTGAAGGTTGGAAGGTTGAAAGTGGCTTTCAACCCTCAGCGGAGAGATTCCAACTTGTGAACCTTCAACTTGCAACCCTGCAACCGGCTCCTCGATCGCCGCGATGATGTCGCGGAGGACATTGCCAGCGCCGACGCTGGGCAACTGGTCGATGTCGCCCACCAGGAGCAGGTGTGCGCCCGCCGGAATCGCCTTCAGCAGATTGTTGGTGAGCAGCACATCCAGCATGGACGCCTCGTCTACAACGACGAGGTCTGCCTCCAGCGGGTTCTCCTCGTTGCGCTGGAACGCCATCACGCCATCGGCGGGTTTAAACTCGAGCAGGCGGTGGATGGTCTTGGCGGGCTTGCCCGTCGCCCCGCTCAGTCGTTTGGCCGCGCGGCCCGTGGGCGAGGCCAGGGCCACGCGTGCGCCGGCAGCCTCGGCCAGCCGCAACAAGCTGCGCAGACTGGTCGTCTTGCCTGTGCCCGGCCCGCCCGTCAGCACCGTCACGCGGCGGGTCAGCGCGGCCTGGACAGCCTCCATCTGCCTGGGCGTCAGCGGCAGCTTGTTTTGGGATTGGAGGAGCGCAAACGCGTAAGCGCCGGCTGGAACTCGAACGCATGTATGAGCGGCAGCTTGTTTTGGGATTGGAGGAGCGCAAACGCGGCAGGCCAATCGAAGGCCCGGAACGCGGCCAGGGCATCGGTATCCGCCTCCGCCAGCCGCTGCAACCGGTTCGTCACACCCACTTCGCCGTAATAGAAGGGAATCAGGTAGACCGGGCGCTCCTCGGCCAGCGCGGTGAGGGGCCGGCGCTCGTGCGGCGTGTCTGTGACCGCCCCTTCCACCCATACCTGCTCGGCATCCTTGAGCGCCTGGATGCCTTCCTGCGCCCGCGCCGCCTCCACGCCCAGCAGCTCCGCGCTGCGCCGGGCCAGCTCGCCCGCGGGCAGGTAGACGTTGCCCTCGTCCGCCGCCTCGCTGAGCACATAAGCGACACCGGCTGCGACGCGCTCCGGCGCATCATGCGCGATGCCCAGTTCCCGCGCAATCTTGTCCGCCGTGATGAAGCCGATGCCGTACACCTCGCGCGCCAGCCGGTAGGGGTCGGACTGGACGACGTCGATGGCCTCGTCGCCGTACTGCTTGTAGATGCGCACGGCCAGGCTGGTGGAGACGTTGTGGCTCTGCAGGAAGAGCATCACTTCTTTGATTTTCTGCTGCTCGGCCCACGCGCGGGTAATCAGGTCGATGCGCTTGCGGCCCACGCCCAAGACCTCGCGCAGCCGCGCCGGCTCGTTCTCGATGACGTCCAGCGTGTCCAGCCCAAACTTGCGCACGATCCGGTGCGCGGTGACCGGGCCGACACCCTTGATGAGCCCGCTGCCCAGGTATTTCTCCAGTCCCGCAATAGTAGCGGGCAGGACGGTGCGCACGCTGTCGGCCTTGAACTGGCGGCCATACTGCGGGTGCGCCATCCAGCCGCCCTCGACCAGCACGGATTCGCCCACGTTGATGCCCAGCATGTTGCCGATGACCGTCACCAACTGG
>JAKPQT010000413.1 GCA_029555885.1 Chloroflexota bacterium
CGCGCGACATGCGCAAGGAGCCGGTGGTCCTCGGCCACGAGGTCTCGATGACCGTCGTCAAAGTCGGGGAGAACTTGAAGGATCAGTACAAGCCGGGAGACCGCTACATCATCCAGGCCGATATCTGGACGGGCGGCGTCAATCTGGCCTACGGCTACATGATTCAGGGCGGCCTGTCGGAATACGGGCTGATCGACCAGCGCATCCTCAACGGCGATCACGGCAACTACCTGATCCCGGTCAAGCCGGAGACGGGCTATGCCGAGAGCGCGCTGACCGAGCCGTGGGCCTGCGTGACCGCTGCGTACGAACTCAAGTACCGCACCGGGCTGAAGCCGGACGGCACCGCCTGGATCATCGGCGGGCCAGACGCAACCGACCGAGGCTACACCATCAGCGCGGGCTTCGACACGGCCTCCCACCCGGCGCGCCTGCTGCTGACGAACGTGCCGCCGCAGTTCGCCGCATGGCTCCGTGACCGGGCCGCGATACTTGGGATCGAGGTGCTGGACGCGGCCGACCCCGCGCAGCCGCCCGTCAAGCCGATGGATGACATTATCTTCCTCGCGCCGACGCCGGAACTGATCGAAGCGGCCAGCCCGTTCCTCGCGGACTACGGCGTCGCGGCGGTCATCGCGGACGCGCCGCTGCCTCGCAAGGTGAACGTTGACGTAGGCCGTGTCCACTACAACCGCTGGGTCTACGTGGGCGGCAAGGGGCCGGACGTAGCAGCCGCGTACAGCAACACACCGGTGCGTTCCACCCTCAAGCCGGGCGGCCAGACATGGTTCGTGGGCGCGGGCGGGCCGATCGGCCGGATGCACGTCCAGCGCGCGCTCCAGGTGGCGGACGCGCCGGCGGTCATCGTCTGCACCGATGTGAGCGACCTGCGGCTCAACGACCTGTACGAGACCTTCAACCCGGAGGCCGAGGCGCGGGGCATCGAGTTCATCTGTCTGAATCCGTCCCAACGTGAAAGCTATGTCGAGAGCATGATGCGCTTCAAGGACGGCGGCTTCGATGACATCATCGTGCTGGCGCCGGTTGCGCCGGTCATCGCGGATGCAGCCACCTGGCTCGCGCCGGGCGGTGTGATGAACGTCTTTGCCGGCGTCGGCCGCGGCACGATGGTCGCGGTCGACCTCGCCACGACCTACCTGCACGATGCCCGCATCATCGGCCACACCGCATCGAGCATCGAGGACCTGCGCTTCATGCTCTTCCAGGCGGAGACCGGCACGCTCTCCCCCAACCGCTCGGTCGCGGCCATCGGCTCGCTCGAAGCGGTCAAGGACGGCATGCAGTCCGTCATTGACACGGTCTATCCGGGCAAGGTGGTCATCTATCCGCACATCAAGGAGCTGCCGTTGACCGCGGTGCCCGACCTGAAGCACACGCTGCCGACGGTGTATGCGAAGCTCAAGGACGGCCGCGAGTGGACCAACGAAGCCGAAGCGGAATTCCTGAGGATCATGCTGAAATAGGACGGTACAATAGAACGCTGATGAACGCTGATGATCATGATGAACACTGATCCTTTTCTTGTATTGCATAGGCTAAGATCAGCGTTAATCTTGGTAATCAGCGTCATCAGCGTTCTATACTTTCCTTGGAGGTACACATGAGCGAGTTTGAGGGGAAGGTTGCGCTCGTCACCGGCGGCGCACAGGGGTTGGGGCAGGCGCTCTGCCAGCGGTTGGCGCGCGAGGGCTGCGACGTGGTCGTGGCCGACATCAAGATCGAGCAGGCGCAGGCCACCGCGGACGAGATTGCGCAGTCGACCGGACGACGGACGCTCGCCCTGCGCATGGACGTCACCGACGAGGCGTCGGTGCAGGCGGGCTATGCGCAGTTGATGGAGATGTTCGGCAAGCTGGATATCCTCGTGTCCAACGCAGGCATCCTGATCGCAGAGGAAGTGGCCGAGTCAGACGCCAACAAGTGGCGCGCGGTGATGAACGTCAACCTGTTCGGCTATTACCTCACGGCGCGCGAGGCCACGCGCATCATGAAGCCAACAGGCCGCGGGGTCATCATCCAGATCAACTCCAAGTCGGGCAAGAAGGGCAGCTTCAAGAACTCGGCCTATGCCGCGTCAAAGTTCGGCGGCATCGGGTTCACGCAGAGCCTTGCACTGGAGCTGGCCGAATACGGCGTGCGGGTCAACGCGGTCTGCCCCGGCAACCTGCTGGAGGGCACGCTCTGGCAGCAATCGCTGTTCGACCAGTACGCGCGCAACCAGGGATTGACGGTCGAGCAGGTGCGCCAAAAGTACATCGACCAGGTGCCCATGAAGCGCAGCTGCACCTACGACGACGTGTGCAACGTGGTCATATTCCTGGCATCCGATCAGTCCAGCTACATGACCGGCCAGGCCATCAACGTGACCGGCGGCCAAGAGATGCGGTAGAGAATAGAACGCTGATTCCGCTGATCAGCATGATTAACGCTGATAATCTCTACTTCTGCTCGCAGCAAGATCAGCGCCAATTATGACCATCAGCGTTTTCAGCGTTCTATGATTTAGGCCCCCACCACGACATTCACCCACCGCTGCGAACGGAAGCGGTACAGCCCTAGCAGCAGCTTCACCGTCTCATCCCCCAGGATCACCATCAGGAAGACCAGGTATACCGGGAACTGGAGCACAAACGCGGCCAGCAAGGCCAGCGGGATACCGAACAGCCACATCGGGCCCGCATCCACCAGCAGGCCGAAGCGCGTATCGCCGCCGCTGCGCAGGATGCCGACGATGATGACCATGTTCGATGCCTTGATCCACAGCGCGGCGGCCATGACGGTCATCACCCCGCGGGCATAGCCCGCCGACGCCGCTGAGATGTTGTATGCATCGAGGATGACCCGCGACGCGCCGAAGATCAGCAGCCCCACGACCAGCGCGCCGGCCATTGCAAGGGCGAGGAACTTGCGGGCATAGTCGCGCGCGGTGTCGGTATCCTGCGCGCCCAGCGCGTTGCCCAGGATGATGGCGCACGCGTTGCCCAGGCCCATGAACGGCACAATCGCAAT
>JAKPQT010000441.1 GCA_029555885.1 Chloroflexota bacterium
AGCGAGAAGCCGGCCGAGTTCTACCGGCTGGTGGAGCAAGTGAGCCCAGGCCCGCGCCTGGAGATGTACGCAAGAGCGCGCCGCGCTGGGTGGGATGCCTTCGGCAACGAAGTGGCAGACGACCTATTTTCGGCGCCTAACGTTTGAGCTAACCGGAAAACCCGGCAGCTACAGACGATGGAAGGCACCACGGTGCCGCCTGCCGGGGTTTTCCGGTTGAGCGAATAGTTCGGCCTCTGGTGCCGAAGCGAGGAAGACCATGAACGCAATGCAACTGATGGACGCCCGCGACGAAGCGCACCGCGCAACGTTGGAGCGCATTGGCCAGGAGATTGGCTACGGCCGCGCGCAGCAGATGCTGGGCGAAGCGTGGGACGCCATGCTTGACCGCGAGTACCCGTCGCCCGCTGGCACGCCCCGCTCGGGCCGAGGGCGCATGGGTGTGGGCGCGAATGTGCCGGTGGGCGAGGTCGTGATTGGCCCGAGCCCGATTGACGGCAAGGAAGGTTTCACGATGGTGCGCTGGAGCAAGGATCGCGGCTGCCCGCCAGTGGGCACGCGACTCTATGCCGAGAAGCTGCACCCCGCGAACCGCTGAGGCCGAACGTTGGAGCTAAGCGGGGCGGCACGGTACTCCGTGACGACTCCGCTTGAGCGACCAGTTAGGGCGCACGCGAAAGTGCTTGCGTGACGTGTCACGATTCGCTAGACTGTAGGCACACCAACCGGAGAACTGACATGCAAACCACCTACTGGAACGGCGACCTGGCCCGCTACACCGGCAAGACCATGACCCTGCACGGCGGCCTGTTCTACGAAATCGAACTGCTCGAAGGCCACCTGAAGGGCCAGACCAAGGTGACGCAGCGCGCACCGAACGGATACCAGAACGATGACCAAGCCGACCAAGACGAGCGCCGCTATGCAGAAGCCTGACATTGAGAGGCGCGCAGCCGAACTGCACGAAGGCTGCCGGATGCCAATGGAGCAGGCCCGCGAGCTTGCCGCCAGTGAGGCAAGCCCGGATTGGTATGCGCGCGGCCAAGATTGGGGCCTTGCCGATGCGCTGACCAACGGCCAGAGCGGCGATTGGGTTCTAGACGACATTGCGCGTGCGTTTGCTGCTGGCGCCTCCGCAGCAGAGCGAGCTGGGCGCTGCGCTGAGGCGCTGCCGCCCGAGGTGGCGCAGGCGCGGCAAACGGCCGAATACTGGAAGGCCGAGCACCTTGCAGGGAATGCCAGGATTGGCGAATTGCACGACGAGCTAGCGGCCACCGCCTTGCGCTCTGCCGACCACCTGCGCAGCGCGATCAAGGCGGAAGCCGAGGTTGCGCGACTGCGCGCTGCACTGTCTGAGGTTTTTGAGGTGGTGTCATTGCCGCGCGAACCAAACTGGGCTTACCGCAACACGATCACGACGAACAAGGACCGAATCAAGGCGGCATGTCGCGCTGGACTTGGGCTGGACTGAATCCATGGGCCCAGCCAAGACAGCCGCAGAGCGCAAAGCCGACGAGCGGCAGCGCCACAAAGAAGCCGGGCGCACTGCGGTGACAGTGCATGTGCGTCCCGAGTACGCGCCAGAAGTGCGGGCGCTAGAAGCGAAGTTGCAGCGCCGCGAGAACCGCAAGCGTGGCCCTGCGCCCTAACGCAAAGGTAAGCGGGGCGCCCGCACCGAAATAACCGAAGC
>JAKPQT010000523.1 GCA_029555885.1 Chloroflexota bacterium
CAGACGTATACCGAAGGGAAGAGCTCCGCGCTGCCCATGAACTGCACGGGGTCCAGGCCCAATTGCATTAGGAGCAAATTGACCGGGCCGCGGCGCAGGTCGAGGAAGTTCAGCAGCAGGCCAACCATGACCACGGTGGAGATGAAGTACGGCGCGTAGCTGACCATCTGGACGGTGCGCTTGAAGAAGCCGGTCTGCAACTGGTTCAGGCTGAGCGCCAGGATGATGGGAATCGGGAAGCCGACGACCAGCGAGTAGAACGACAGCCACAGCGTGTTCTTCATCAGGCGCATGAACATCGGCGAGTTGAAGAAGCGCGTGAAGTTCTCCAGTCCGATCCAGTCGCTGCCGGTGATGGATTTGCCGGGCAGGAAATCGCGGAACGCGATCTGGGCGCCGTACATGGGATAGTACATGAAGACAAGCAGCCAGGCGACAGGGAGCAGCAGCAGCAGGTAGAGCTGCCAGCCGTGACGGATCTGCCGCCATGTGCCGCGCAGGCTGCGGGGTTTGGTGAGCGCCGCCAGGTTTGCCTTAACCGGGGTAGTGATGGTTGCCATGCACAACCTCGCTTTCCATTCTTCGAACTGAGCACGACTTCAGGTTGAGGCTGCCGGAGCTCAGCAGCCCGGGAAGGCCGTCAGCCATGGTGGAAGCGGAGCGAGGGTGCGACTGTGCGCGCCTTCGAGTGCCGAGACCATGTGCCGACGTTGCCACTCCGGAGATCTGGGCGCTCCGGATCAAGAATCAGGTCCCATTCTGGCAGGTTTGGTGATGGTATTATAGCAGGTGTGCTGCACTTTGAGATGAATTTCTGGCCGAGAAATGGCCGAGAAATGGCCGCACCGTGTCCGCTTGGGTCAAACGCTGTGGGCGTGTAAAATGGCGGGCGGACACACACAACATGACAGACTCAGCCTTCGACACCTTTGTAAGTCACGTGCGCAGCGCGCTCAACCACCTCTATGATCCGGACGAGCTGCGGCGCAGCCCGCTGGCGGTTGCCTTCGGCATCGCGGATGACTTCGACGCGGCTGCGACGCTCCAACGTATCCTGATGGACGCAATCGAGGCGCTCAGGCCGGCCGCGGATGATCCGCCGCAGTCGCGCGGCTGGCGCATTTACGACGCGCTCTTCTATCGTTACATCCGGGGCTTCGACCGGGACGTGGTGGCCGACCAGCTCGGCATCAGCGGCCGTCAACTGCGTCGCGAGCAGCGCGCTGCTCTCGAGGTGCTGGCCCAGCACCTGTGGCTGGCACATGACCTCGCCAGCCAACCATTGCCCGCAGTGCAGTTGGAAGCGGCGAGCGCGCCCGCCTGGCTGCACGACCTGCCGCCGGAGAAGCCGGGCGAACTGGAAGCCGTGCTCCGCACTACCCTGGAACTGGCCCTACCCTTGGCTCGGCAGTGGGATGTGCGCCTGGCCGGTCTACCCCCGGACACCTCTCCGACGCTGAGGACGGCACCGGTGCCGCAGGCGGCGCTGCGCTATGCGCTGCTCAACGTGCTGGGCGTCGCCATTCCGCGGGCGGCGGGCGGGGCCGTCCAACTGACCGGCGAGATGGTGGACGAAATCATTGCGGTGGATGTTGACGCAGCACAGGCACAGGGATCGGATCCTCTGTCTGACGAGGAACGTGCCAGCCTGGAAGTGGCGCGGCAGCTCATAGAGGTGGCCGGCGGAGAGTTGACCGCGGCGGCGGGCGCAGATGGGTTCCGGGCCAGACTGGCGCTGCCAGTGCTGGAGCAGGTACGCGTACTGGTCGTGGACGATAACGCGGATACGCTGCAGCTCTTTGCCCGCTATGCCGTGGGCACGCGCTACGCAGTGACGGCCATGCGCGAGCCTGCCGGGGCGCTGCGGCTGGCGGAAGAACTGGAGCCGGATATCATCATCCTGGACGTGATGATGCCGGACCTGGACGGGTGGGAGATGCTGGCCCGGCTGCGCGAGCAACCCGTCACGAGCCAGACGGCCATTATCATCTGCACAGTGCTGCCGCAGCAGTCGCTGGCGCTCGGATTGGGCGCGAACGCGTTCCTGCAGAAGCCGGTGACGCGGGAGGCGTTCCTTGCCGCGCTGGACGGTCAGGCGCGCCGGTGACGATGCGTGCGTGTGGGAGGTGCGAATAGAAGGCTGATGATGGGCAACCTTCGGTTGGCCCTGATCAGACTGGTCGCGTGATTTGATCAGTGCAATTGGTTCTGTCAGCCAGAGTCATCTGCATGGCCTGGACGGATGGCTCGTCATGAGTCCAAGTATTTGCCGAGGTCAGCTTCGAGTTTCTTCTGCAGGTCCATGCCGCTGGCGTATGTGAGGCAGGGTTGATCGGGCAGATCAACCTTGACCTTGGCCCCCTCTTTCATGATCAGCAGCGTGGGGCGGCCGCAGCCCCACGCATAGCCGATGCCGAGGTATGCGCCCGGGCTGGCCTTTGAGAAGTCAGCGATGACCAGCGCGGCAGTTTCGATGCGGTTTCGGGCGCGCTCGAGGACATCGCGCTCGAGGGTGCTCATGTCCAGCATTTCGCACAGGTACCCCGCGGCCTGTACCGGCCCCTGGATGCCCATGCCGAAGAGGTTGATCATCTCGGGGGTGGACGGGATCGCGACGAAGATGTGCGGTTTGGCGTTGGACTGGGTGCCTGCCGCATGGACGCGCTCTGAAAGTGTCCGCGGGTCTGCGAGGTTCGGACGGGTCCGGGTCGTCTCGTGTAGATGCTCATTGAGCACCTGCGTCAACCGTCGCGCCCGCTGCGGGTTGCGCTCCACGATGGTCACGCGTTCGAGCGCGGGGGGTACGTCACTGGCCCGGAATGCATCCGTCAGCCCGCCGACTTGGGCGAGAAACGCCTCGGTTTCGTCCAGGCCGAAACCGGTGCCGTGGATGGTCATGATGACGTGGCGCGCGGAAGGCAGGGCATCGGCCAGCGTGCCCAGGATGTCCCGTGCGAAACGGCGAATGCCGCCATAGTCCAGCCGGTATAGCGGCTCGACCCCCAGGAACAGAGCGTAGTTGGCCGCGATCTTGCCCTCAGTTGCGAGCAACTCAAATTCCCCCGGCCGCGGTGTGACCGTGCTGGCATAGTCCTCCCGCAGAAGGGAAGCAACCAACTCGTCGGTACGGTAAAACGCCTGCGCATATTTCAGCGCGAGCACATCGCAGGGGAAGGTCGTGATGTCCGCACACTGCACGTCGATCTGGTAGCCCGGCGCTTCTTGCGCGGCCCACTGTTTGCACACGTCCTTGAGCTCGGTGTGAGCCGGGTAGTCCTTGAGCGCGCGGTCGAGGACGGCCAGCACGCTGCCTGCCTTCTGCGCCTCTTCCAGGATGTTATCCCAATGCTTCTGCGGCTGGTCACTGGCCGTGATGCGGATCAGTTTGAGGCCGGCGTCCTTCGCAATCAGGCGGGCGTCGTCCGTATCTGAGAATAGCTCGGCCAGCACATCACGGGCCTGCGCAATGAGTACGTGGGTTGGCGGCATGTGCAGCCTCCTGTCGGTCGCAATGCTCTGGCGGCGGCTCAATCTCTCGTCGTTGGTCCCGCGTCGTCGGTCGAAACGAATGGTGCGCCCTGTCCGCCCAGACATGGGTGGGCCAACTGCCAGGCCTGGCTGTCGATAGTGGGCTCGCCCTCGCGGGGCTTACGGCGGATGTAGCGACCGTCGGGCTGGAGCACGCGTGCCCGGACGTTGTTGTGCAGCTCGACTTCGAGCAGGGTATGGCGGATGTAGCTGCCGATGGCCGGGTCCTTGACGGGGAAGATGACTTCCACCCGCCGGTCGAGGTTGCGGGGCATCAGGTCCGCGCTGCCCAGATAGACTTCTGGCTCACCGCCGTTCTCGAAGTAGTAGATGCGGCTGTGTTCGAGGAAGCGGCCGACGATGCTGATGACGCGAATGTTGTCGCTGACGCAGGGCACGCCGGGCCGGAGACAACAGATGCCGCGCACGATGAGGTCCACCTGCACGCCGGCCTGCGATGCACGGTAGATGGCGCGGATGAGGCGTTCGTCCACCAGTGAGTTCATCTTGAAGATGAGGCGGGCGGGTCGGCCTTCCAGCGCGTGCTCCGTCTCGCGCTCGATCAGTGCGGTGATCCGCTCGCGCATGCTGCCGGGCGCGACGAGCAGGCTGCGGTAGAACTGCTGCGTGGAATAGCCGGTCAGCGTGTTGAACATCTCGGTTGCGTCCGCGCCCATCTCCGGGTCGCACGTCAGCAGGCCGAGGTCGGTGTAGATGCCCGCGGTGACCGCGTTGTAGTTGCCCGTTGCCAGGTGCAGGTAGCGGCGCAGCCCGCCTGCCTCGCGGCGCACAACGAGCGTGACCTTGCTGTGCGTCTTCAGCCCCACCAGCCCGTAGACCACGTGGACCCCCTGCGCTTCCAGTGCGCGGGCCCAGCCGATGTTGCTCTCTTCGTCGAAGCGCGCCTTCAGCTCCACGAGCACGGCAACCTGCTTGCCGTTGCGCTGGGCCTCGAGCAGCGAGCGGACGACGGGCGCATTGCGGCCCACGCGGTAGAGCGTCTGTTTGATGGCGAGCACATCGGGATCGGTGGCCGCAGCGTTGACGAAATCGAGCACCGGCTTGAAGGAATCATACGGGTGATGCAGCAGGATGTCGCCTTTGCGGATGGCGGCAAATAACTCCTCGGATGTCTTGACATCGCGCAACTGGGGCGGCACGGATGGCACGAAGGCCGGGTCCTTTAGTTCGGGCCGGTTGAGGGCCATCAGCGCCCACAGGCTGGACATGCCGAGCGGCGGCTGAAGCGGGTAAACGTCGCTCGGATCGACCTCGATGTTCTCCATCAACAGCGCCACCATGTCCTCGGGCATGGCCTCATCCACGACCAGGCGGACGACCGGCCCGAAATGGCGCTGACGCAACCCCTGCTCGATGGTTTCGAGCAGGTCCGGCGCTTCGTCCTCCTGGATTTCCATATCAGCGTCGCGGATGACCTGGAAGCTGTAGGCCTGTTCGATCTCGTGGCCGGGGAAGAGGATGCCGAGATTCGCGGCGATGACATCTTCCAGCCAGACAAAGCGCGTGCCATCCACGACCGGCACGAGCCGGGGCAGAGAGGTGGGCACTTTGACGCGCGCGAAGTGCCGACCGCTCGGCCCATTAACCCAGCAGGCCAGGTTCAGGCTGAGATTGGAGATATGAGGGAAGGGCCGGCCCGGATCGAAGGCGAGTGGAGTCAGCACGGGCAGCACGTCTGAGCGGAAGTATTCACGCATGCGATCCTGCTCTTCGAGCGTGAGCTGGTCGTAGCGCAGAAGGTGGATGTCGGCCGCGGTAAGCTGCGGCATAATGTCGGCGTAGAAATAGCGCCGCTGCTCGCGCATCATGGGCAGGACGAGCGTGCGGATAGCAGTCAACTGGTCGGAGGGGGTCAGGCCATCCGGCGGCGTCGAGGTAACGCCTGCGTCGATCTGGTCCTTCAGCCCGGAGACGCGAATCATGAAGAACTCGTCCAGGTTGGAGCTGAAGATGGCGAGGAACTTGACGCGTTCGAGCAGGGGATGGCGCGTATCTTCTGCCTCTTCGAGGACGCGGCGATTGAACTCGAGCCAGCTCAACTCCCGGTTGAAGTAGAGCGTGGGGTCCTTGAGGTTGACGCCGGCCTCGGGGGGCCAGGTCGGGACGTGGGACAGGAGCGTCTTCTCTAGCGTAACCGGCGCGTCCATGGGAGCCTCCGAACAACCTGGTTGGCGTGTATTGCCCTGCATTATAGTCGAGCGATGGGAGTGCCGCAAATGGCGTTGCGCCCCCCAGGGATGCCTGTGCTGGAATGTGCAACCCTGCCCGCTGCTTTGCGTAGGTATTGTACGATGGTAGCATGATGGGTGTATATTGGTGGTTACTGATTCGTGGGGATTACCTGAGGAGCACATGATGACACAACGGTTCAAAGCAACGATCATTCGGGACGGGAGCCGCCACTTCATCCCGGTCCCATTCGATCCGGCCGAGGTGTGGGGCGAGAAGCCGCGGCACCATGTCAGGGGCTCGGTAGACGGACATGCGGTGCGTGGTCCGCTGGGGGGAGGGGAGAACGGGTACGTTCTCGCACTGGGCCCGGCGTGGCTCAGGGAGACGGGGCTGGAGGCCGGTGCGGAGGTCGAGGTGACCCTGGAGCCGGAAGGGCCGCAGGCTGATGCGCTGGCAGGAGATGTCGTCGCTGCGCTCGATGCCGAGCCGGAAGCCAGGGGCTTTTTTGCAGGGCTGGCGACGTTCTACCGGAAGGGGTATCTCAGATGGATCGACGGGGCGCGGCGACCTGAGGTGCGCAGCGCGCGGATCGCGGAGATGGTGGCGCTCCTGAAAGCGGGGAAGAAGCAGCGGTGAGGGGGAGCTAAGGGTACGTGGCAGCATCCTGAGCGGAGCAGCGATTTTTTTGCTGCGCAGTCGAAGGATGCTGTGGAGTAGTGGCGGGTCCAGGTGAAACAAATCGGGTCGGCAGAGCGTTATGACGCGAGTGAAAGTACTGGACTGCGGTGTTGCGTGACGACGGCTGACGAGTCTACGGGGATCAGGAGAATGAATAAGATGAAGAAGATGAGAGAGCGGACGAATGGCGCATGGTTCGGCAAGCGGGCATTGTATGTGGGGCTGCTGCTCGCGATACTGTTCAACGTGCTGCCGATGGCAGGGGTTTCGGCGCACCAGGCTGCTGCGGGGACGCTGCCGGGTGCCAGCATTAAGGTGCAGGAACAAGCCGGCACGATCGTTTACACGGTGCGGGCCGGCGACACCCTGGCATTGATCGCGCGGCGGTATAACACGACAGTCGCAGTGCTGGCGCAGCTCAACGGCATCGCCAACCCTAATCGTATCTACATCGGCCAACGGCTGCGCGTGCCGGCCGCGGGAAGCGGTACGCCGGCCAACCCGGTGCGCATCAGCTTCCCGGCCGGCGGGATCAGCGCGACGGTGCGGGGCAGTGTCACCTTCCCGAACCGGTCCTGTTACCTGGTGGCAGCGCAGGCCGGTCAGCACATGACCGTCACTGTCACTTCGGCGGGCCAGGCAGCCAACTTCCTCATCACATCTGTGCGCAACAGTGCGCCGCTCAAGCGCCTGGAGAACGAAGACCGCACCTGGACTGTGACGCTGCCCGTCACCGGCGACTATCTGATTTGCGTCGCGACGGCCGCTGGCACGGTCTCCTACGACCTGACGGTATCCATCCCTCCACGGCGCAGCGACGCGGCGCCCATCCGTATCCAGTTTGCGCCCGGCAACACATCGGCCACGGTGCGGGGCAGCGTTACGGGCGTGGAGCGGCAGTGCTACGTCCTGCGTGCGCTGGCCGGGCAGGTCATGACCGTCACGGTGGGATCTTCAGGCAATACAGCCAGCTTCTCCGCGGTCGGCGCGGATGGTGTCCCACTCAAGCGCATGGAAGTGGGCGGGCCTTTCGCGATGATGCCCTTGCACCGGACGCAGGACTACACGGTCTGCGTCGGCATCCCGGCCGGAACGCCGGCGACGGTCTACTATGATATGACGGTGGGCGTGAAGTAGCCCGCAGCGCAACGGCGCTGCAAGAGCGCAAGAGGGCAGAAAACAGGCGTATTGGGCCACATTGGGCCTGTATGCGCCTGTTTTTGGTGAGCGAATGTGGGAATTTGTAAGCTGACACGCAGAACAGGCATGGTCATCGGCAGCATGCTAGGCGCACATACCATGTAGGTATGTCTGGACACCACAAAGGAGCGATGAAAATGGATTTCGAAGGATACTGTGTTAAGTGCCGCACGAAGCGGCAAATCAAGGGCGGCGACGTCAAGGAAACCCCGAACGGCCGCAAGATGGTCCAGGGCGTCTGCCCCGAGTGCAAGACGAAGGTCACCCGGTTCCTCTCCGCGAAGGAATCGAAGTAGGCTTTCAAGGAGTATGAAGGGCCGTCCAGGCTGCTACGTACCTGCAACCGGCAAGTGCGTGAACCGTCCTGAGGACGGCCCTTCGCGCGCCTGCTAACCGAAAAAGCTTGCGGCCAAGCCTGAGCTGTGCTAGACTTGAATTGCAAGTCAAGGGGGAACCCCGATCATGTTACAGTCTATTGAAGGCATCACGGACAAGCATGGGCGGCTTCGCATTCCGAAGGCCGTGAGATTGCCCCGATTTCGCCGCGTCATCATCACGATCCTCGATGAGGAGCCCACTGAGTCCGGTTTGAACGCAACCTTGTTGAGCGAGGCGGCATTGGCGCGCGATTGGGATCGTCCCGAGGAGGACGCAGCGTGGTCACACCTGGACCAGCTTCCATCGTTGTAATACCATTTCCGTTCTCCGATCTATCTGGGAACAAGCTGCGACCCGCTGTCGTGCTTGCCAGCGCCGGTCAAAGCGACTGGCTATTATGTCAGATTACGAGCAACCCCTACAGTGACCCTCTTGCCATCAAACTCACGAGCGAAGCAATGCAGTCAGGCAAGCTGCATGCCACCAGCTTCGCCCGCCCCTTGAAGGTTTTCACTGCGAATGAAAGTCTGATGGTCAAGCGGGTGGCAATCCTCAACGATGCAAGTTTCCACTCCATCCTGACCGTACTGATTGACACGCTTGCAGGAGGAGTGCCCCATGATTCGGACTGTTCCTGAGACCACCGGCGAAGGCATTGAGCTATACATCCGCACCTACTACTCCCTGTTGCGCAGTTCCGGCGACATCCGCATCCGGTCGCTTGAAGAGACGCATGAAGGCATGGGCTCCAGCCTTCATTTGAAGGCGGAGTCGGCGGAGTTCGACGCGGGCGCGTTCATCTATGCGGCGATGCGGCTGCCGCGGGTGCTGAACGAAGTCAGGCGGGTGGTGATGGGGCAATCGGAAGAGGTCTTCATGCGGGGCGGGCTGCGTGACCTGGGGCAGTGGCAGCGCGTGGATGCTCCGGCCCGGCGGCGGCGTATGTTGTTCGACGGTGAGGAGACGCTGGCTGCGTTCGTCTCCAGCGTGTCCGACATCGATGACCTGATTCCCTGCCTCACAGCCTACCAGATCGAGTGGAACAAACTGCATCGAAGGCTGGCAGCAACGCAGCTCGGCCACGACCTGGCTGCGGGCAAGGTCACGGCGAGCGCTGCACGCGATGCACTGCGCGAGGCGCTCGGCATCGAGACCGAAGACCTCGAGCGGCTGCAAATGGTCTGGGCCGCAAGCTGGGACGACAAAGTCCGGGCGATTGCCTCCAGCCCCCTCGACATCCGCCTCAACTCCCTTGCAAGCGGGTTCAATGATTACCGCAAGGCCGTCGAGAACTGGTGGGATGACCTGGTGCGCGCGGCGGACGAGACGTACGTCGAATTCCGGCCCACCTACTTTGTTTCCAGCAATCCGCACAGCCTGCCGAACCTGCTCTCGGGCCAGGCGCTAAAGCATCAGGAGGAAATCCTCGCCTTCGTGCAGGATGTGAACCCGGAGAACCTGCTGGAGGAATGGGCCGCGCTGAGCGCAGGCCGGACCAGTTGGGCCGCAACAGCCGATGACCTGGCCGCGGCGGGCGCGAAGGCGAACTTCTTTTATTATGCGCAGCGCGCGTACCTGCGCAACCGTGATGATTTGCAACGCGAGTGGGTCCAGGCGGAGCGTGCAGCCGGCATCCATCGCTTCGACGAACCTCACGCGCTGGACATCGGGGCGCAGGTCATCGAGCTGCGCGAGCTGGATCCGGCCCGGCTCGACCCCCGGCTGGCGGTGCCGGGGCTGGAACTGCTGCGCAAGAGCAAGGCGCTGATCGTCAACGTGGACTACCCGCTCGGCTTTGCAGCCTATCATCTTTTGTCGCAGGTCGCGACGAGCACGACCGACCTGGCCGGCGTGTATGTGATGGGCAAGGCCGCATCGCTCAACGGCCGGGTGGGCGATGTGATGATCCCCAACGTTGTCTATGACGAGCACTCGCGCAACACATTCCTGTTCAAGAATACGTTCCTCTCGCAGCATGTCGCGCCCTATCTGCGCTACGGCACGGTGTTCGATAACCAGAAGGCCGTGACAGTGCGCGGGACATTCCTGCAGAACAGGGAGTTCATGAGCGTGTTCTACCGGGAGGGGTACACCGATCTGGAGATGGAAGCAGGGCCTTATCTGAGCGCGATCTACGAAGACATCTACCCGCAGCGCTACCCGGTCAACGAGATCGTCAACCTGTTCATCAACGCGCCGTATGACATCGGCGTGCTGCACTACGCGTCTGACACGCCGTACAGCCGCCGGCAGAGCCTGCTGAGCAAGAGCCTGAGCTACTTCGGGATGGATGCGACGTATGCGTGCAGCGTGGCGATTGCGCGACGGATTCTGGAGACGGAGATTCAGCGGGTAGGCGCGGCTGAAGATTTGTAGAGACGTGCCGCCGACACGTCTCTACAAGTTAGCTTCCTATTCGCTGACTTTCTCTACCATTTCGAAGCCGGTGAGCTCAATGTGCTCCACGCCGCCTTCATCAACCCACGTGCCGCACTTCATCCCCTTCGGGCTGGCGTCCAGCTCGACCGGCGTGCCGTCCATCCTGAGCGCGGGGTGATACCACATGCCGACCTGCTGTGCGTCGCCCTCAATGTAATGGCCGATGAGCGAGCGGCGGAAGCGGTCGGTCGTGCGGTTGGGCAGTGAGCCGTGTACCACCGAGCCGTTGAAGAAGAGCACGTCGCCCGGCTCCATGACCGCGGCCTCGACGGGCGTGCCTTCCGGAATCGGCACGGTCACATCGGTGAAGCTCTCCTGGGTGTTGGCCTTGACCGTGCAAAGCAGCGGCCAGTTATGGCTGCCGGGCACGAGCTGCAGGCAGCCGTTGTCCTCGTCGCAGCGGTCAACGGCCATCCACGCGGCAATGCAGGTTCCCGGCTGCACGCGCAGGTAGTAGTTGTCCTGGTGGAGCGCCTGGCCGCGCGCGCCCGCGGGCTTGAAATAGAACATCGTTTGCACGGCATAGGGTTCCCTGCCGACGAGGTCCACCATCGCGTCCCGGATGCGCTTGTCGAGCATCCAGTCCAGGCTGGCCTGGTCCCAGCGGTGCATGTGGATCATGCGCGGGTACTTGAGCAGAGGATCACCCGGCTTCGGCTCGGCAACGGTCCGGCTGGCCTGTGCGCCCTGCGCATTCAGACCCATGAAATGCTCGCGATAGAAAGCCACCTCTTCGGGCGAGAATAGGCCGCGCACGATGAGATAGCCCTTTTCCTGCCAGGTTCGTTTCTGTTCTTCGGTCAGCACAATGCTCCTCCCCTTTAGTGTATTTGTATGGTACGATTACCATACTCCTTGCGCGCAGAGTTTCTGCATGCTGGGTTACAAGTGGACGGCGGACGAATGAATAGCACGCTGATGACGCTGATCGGACTGATCTATATGATAGATGAAGTTGTCGGCGAGTTTCCAGAGTAATCAGTTCAATCAGCGTTTATCAGCGTGCTATTCGGCGGTTGTGACTTCGGCATAGCCGGCCAGCAAGCGCGCGATGAGCCGGGCGCGATCTGCGTCGGAGAGGAAGGCGGCGCGGGCCGCGTTGAGGTTGGCCTGGCGAAAATCGACGGCGGTCCAGCCGAAGGTTGCGGCCAGCCGCTCGTATTCCTGCGTGAGCGTGATATCGGAGATGGTGCGGGTGTCGGTGTTGATGCCGAGCGACACGCCGGCCCGATATAGCCGGTCCACCGGGTGCCCCGCATAGTCGGGCGCGATGCCGATCTGCACGTTGCAACTGGGGCACACCTCCAGGTGGATGCCTGCCTCTCGCAGATGGGCGATGAGCGTGGGATCCTCGATGCTGCGCACGCCGTGGCCGAAGCGAGCAGGCCGAAAGTGGCGGATCAGTTCCCACATGCTCTCCGGGCCGCGCGCCTCGCCGCCGTGTACGGTGTAGGGAATGCCCTCGCGGGCCACGAACTCGAACGCGGCCAGGTGCGCGGCCAGCGGGTAGCCCGCTTCGTCGCCCGCAATGTCGAAGGCCGCCACATGCGTATCGCGAAAGGCCGCGGCCAGCTGCACGGTTTCCAGGCTCTCCGCCTCGGTGAAATGGCGCAGCGTGCAGAGGATCACCCGGGCGCCGATGCCGGTTGCGGTGCTGTTGCGCGCGACCGCACCTGCGACAGCGGCCACGACCTGCTCGGTACTGAGCCCGCGGCGCGTGTGCAGCAGCGGCGCGAAGCGAATCTCCGCATAGATAACGTTGTCCGCGGCCAACTGGGCGAACAGGTCCGCCACCGCGAGACGCAATGCCTCCTCCGTTTGCAGCAGCGCGACATGGTTGGGCGGCGTGCGCAGATACTCGGCCAGGTCACGGCACTTGGGCGGTGCAACGAAATCCTGGCGGAAGCGTGCGGGCGTCACGCTCGGATCGAGCCGCCGGATCAGGTCATAGCTGAGACAGCAGTCGAGGTGCAGGTGCAGCTCGACCTTCGGGAGCAGGCGCAGATCGGTCATTAGGTTACCTCCGGAGACATCATTCTAACTGGTGACGCTGCGTGTGCAAACTGCACGCGCGTCATAGACAGCGGTGTGTGCCGGGCGCATACTGACACCATCCATCTCTCACCAAGGAGGCGTCATGCGCGACCCACTTGACCGGCCCAACATCATCCTCATCAACTGCGACGACCTGGGTTACGGCGACCTCGGCTGCTACGGCTCGGAGGTGAACCGAACACCCCACCTGGACCGCATGGCAGCGGAAGGACTGCGCTGCACCGACTTTTACATGGCGTCCTCTCTCTGCTCGCCGTCGCGTGGGGCCATGCTCACCGGCTGTTATCCGCGGCGCATCGGGTTCGACAGGTTCGAGGGGCAGCACGTCCTCTTCCCGGGTCAGGGCGTCGGGCTGCACCCGAACGAGGTCACCATTGCGGACCTGCTGCGGGGTCAGGGCTATGCCACGTACATGGTCGGCAAGTGGCACTGCGGCGACCAGCCGGAGTTCCTGCCCACGCGCCACGGGTTCGACGGCTACTATGGCCTGCCCTACAGCAACGACATGGGCATCCAGGCCAGCAACCTCTTCTGGCCCATGCCGCCCCTGCCGCTCCTGCGCAACGAGGAGGTTATCGAGGAGCAGCCCGACCAGGCCTCGTTGACCTCGCGCTATGTCGAAGAGAGCGTGCGCTTTATCCGCGCGCACCGCGACACGCCATTCTTCCTCTACCTCGCGCATATGCACGTCCACCTGCCGCATTATCCGCCGTGGCGCTTCCTCAAGACCGCCATCAACGGGCCGTACGGCGCGGCGGTCGAGTGCATCGACTGGAGCACCGGCGTGCTGCTGCATGAGCTGCGGCGGCTGGGACTGGACCATAACACGCTCGTCGTCTTCACCTCGGATAACGGGTCACGCGGGGACCGTGGGGGCAGCAACCTGCCGCTGCGCGGGGGCAAGTTCACCACCTGGGAAGGCGGGCTGCGCGTGCCCTGCATCCTGTGGTGGCCCGGTGTCGTGCCCGCGGGCAGCACCACCGGAGAGATCGTCACCTCGCTCGACTTCCTGCCCACCTTCGCCGCGCTGGCCGGCACGGCTGCGCCAACCGACCGGATCATCGACGGGCTGGATATGAGGGATCTCATCCGAATGCCGGTCGGTTGCGGGCCGCGCGAGACCTTCTTCTACTACATGGGCGACCGCCTGCACGCGGTCCGGCGCGGGCCGTGGAAGCTGCACGTGTGGCGCGACAATAGCGCGGTCAGCGAGCTGTACAACCTGGTGGATGACCGGGCCGAGACGCGCAATGTGGCCGCCGAACAGCCTGACGTGGTCGCCGCACTGGAGGCCCTGGCAGAGACCATGCGCGAGGACATTGGGGATGGCGCGACCGGCGCGGCCGGGCTGAACCGCCGGCCTATCGGGCAGGTAGCGCATCCGCAGACCCTTACGCAATATGACCCCGATTACCCGTACATGGCCGCGATGTATGATCTACCGGACAGAGGGTAGAGACGCCTGGCGACTGAAGTCACGGCTACAGGTAGCGAAGTCTGCCTGCGCAGACCGACACGGGGCAGCCGGCGAAGGCCAGCTTTGTAAGGGTGGCAGCGGTTTCGAACCGCCCGGCCAGTTTCTCGAGGAGAACAACGATGCACATCGACTTGAACGGAACCTGGCAATTGCGGTGGACAGACGGGCAGCGCGGGGATCAGCTTCCGCGACTGTTGGTGGACGAGCCAGACCTCGCGCGGGCCATCCCCGCGCAGGTGCCCGGCGAGATACACCTGGACCTGGTTGCAGCCGGGCTCATCGCTGAGCCGGCGCTGGGGCTCAACAGCCTCGCGTGTCGCTGGGTGGAGGAGGCGAAGTGGAGCTACCTGCGCACGTTCGATGCCCCGCCGCTCGAACCGGGCCAGCGCGCGTGGCTGGTGCTGGAAGGCTTGGAGCTCCATGCGGCGGTGTATCTTAACGGTGAACTGGTCGGCAGCCACGCGAACGCGTTCTATCCCTGCCGCATCGAAGTGACCGGCAGGCTGCGGCCCGGTGTGAACCGCGTGCTCGTCCAGGTGGAGGCGGGGCTGTTCGCATCCGCCGACCGTCCGGGCCAGGGCTACGGCATGAACCCGGATTCCACCTGGACCAAGCGCAACTGGCATCGCACCGTGCAGTCATCGTTCGGCTGGGACTGGTCGCCACGTCTGCTCAACGTGGGCATCACCGGCGGTGCGCGGCTGGAGGTCACCTCCGCCGCGCGGCTGGAGACGCTCGTCGTGCTGGCGGAGGTCACGCCCGACTTGGATGAGGGCACGGTGACTGCGCGCGTCTTTGTGGAGGGGCTGGCGGACGAGGCCCAGGCAGGGCGGCTGCAGGTGATTGTGGAGGGGTCGACTGGCGTGCATGGGACAGCAGTTGACGTAACGATTGATCCCGGTCTTCATCCCATCGAAGCGCAGGTGCGCGTGCCGCAGCCTGCGCTGTGGTGGCCGGTGAATCACGGCGGGCAGCCGTTGTATACGGTCCGCGCCACGCTGACTGTGGGCGACGTGAAGATCGGCGCGGCGGAGC
>JAKPQT010000464.1 GCA_029555885.1 Chloroflexota bacterium
CGCGCCTTGAGCGCGGCCAGTGTCTCGAGCGCGCCTTTCCGCAAGGGCGTGGCCAGCTCCGCTCCCGTCCGGCAGTAGGCCTCGCCGGCAGAGAGGACATACCCGTCTTCCGCTGGAAGGCCCTGCGCCCTGAGGAACTGCCGCATCACCGTGAAGATGTCGATCCCGCGCTGTTCTGCCAGGGCCGCCTGGTACTGCGCCTCGCTGTCGACTGCCAGCGCCTCGCAGAAAGCCTCCCGGTCACCCAGCGCGGCGCCGGACGTACCATCCAGCGCTGCCAGGGCATCATACACCCGGCCTGCGCGCAGCCTCACCCGTGCCTCGTAGCTGCCCCGGCCCTCGCCGAGGTCGACGATCGTGTCGCCCATGTCGAACAGAACCGCTTTGAGCTCCGCCACCTTGCCCCTATCTCCCTTTCATATGTGCGAGCTGCAGGGCCGCGTGGGGATCGAGCGGCTGGCCGAACACCGCCAGGTTCTCGCGCACATGCGCGACGTCGGTGCTGCCGAACAACGCGGAGACCACGCCCGGCAGCGAACGGACGAACTGCAAGCTGCGCTGCCCCGTGCTGCCGAGCGCGGGGAATACCGCCTGCAGCGCATCCTGCGTGCGCTGCGGCATCTGGCCCTGCCCCAGCGCGGCGCTGGCCACAACCGTGAATCCCAGGTCGGCCGCGGCCGAGAGCACGGTCAGGATGCTGTTCTTGACCGGCTGATTACGTAAAGTCGCCGCTTCTGACATGGCCGGGTTGACCGGCAATTGTATCACGCGCAGGTGGTGATCCGGCCCCGCGACCTCGGTCACGAGCCTGCGGAGCACCTCCAGGCTCATGTAGTTGTCTGCCAGGGGCGCCACGCGAAAGCCATCCCAGGTTGCCAGGCCATAGCAACCGATGCGGCCCGCCTCGACCTCCTCCTCCAGCCTTGCGCAGGCAAGCTGCAGCCGGCGGCGAAAGGTCGTGCGATCGACAAACGCGAGCTGTGTTTCCGGCGTCTGCAGGTAAAAGATGTCTAGCGCCCGCAGTTGCATGTTGCGGAGGCTCCAGGCGATCTGCTGGCTGAGAAAACGCGGGGCCATGCAGTGGATGCCGCCGGCAAAGTCGTCAGGCTCGGCGATGCCGGGCGCGACGAACTGATCGTACACATAGTTCGCCGCGTCGCCCGGTTCGGCCGCGCGGTAGGGGATGAACCCGGCCTTGCTGGCCACGATCAGCTCGTCG
>JAKPQT010000476.1 GCA_029555885.1 Chloroflexota bacterium
CAGCACCTGGACATTGGGCAAACCCACGAGTTCGCCCAGCAGTTGACAGTCGGCCATCGGCACACCTCGCTACATGAGATGAGCCGATCTTACCAAATCTCCTGCCATTGCGCCAGCATTCCCGCAATTGGCCGGAGAGCCGCTTTTTTGATTTGGGTATCTTTGCGCCCTTCGCGCCTTCGCGGTTCCAACACAGGAGGTTGACATGGGCAGGTTCAAGCAGTCCTTTGCGTGGTGGAGCTTTGGCCGCGAGGTACACGACGCGGCAGGATTTCTGCGCCAGGCGCGTGCGATCGGCTACCAGGGCGTCGAACTACTGCCGCAGGAGTTATGGGATGCGGCGCGCGCGGCCGACCTGGTGATTGCCACTGAAAGCGTAGGCAAGATCGAGCGCGGGCTGAATCGCCGCGAGCATCATGCGGATATCGAGGAGGAACTCAAGCGCAAGCTCGATCTCGCTGTCCGCTACGGCATCCCCAACCTCATTGTCTTCTCCGGTAACCGCGCGGGGCTGACCGACGAGGCCGGCGCGCTCGTAACAGCGGAGGGGCTGCGCCGGCTCGCGCCGCTCGCAGAGGCCGCGGGCGTTACACTCGTCCTCGAGCTGCTCAACTCCAAGGTTGACCACATCGACTACCAATGTGATCAGAGCGCGTGGGGTGTGCTCGTGATGTCGCTGGTGAATGCCTCGCACGTCAAACTGCTGTACGACGTTTATCACATGCAGATCATGGAAGGCGATATCATCCGCACCATCCGGCAGATTGCGCCCCACATCGGCCATGTCCATACGGGCGGCAATCCGGGCCGCCGCGACCTGGACGAGACCCAAGAGCTTTATTACCCGCCCATCATGGCCGCGCTTGCAGAGACCGGCTACACCGGGTTCGTCGGCCAGGAGTTCATCCCGAGGGGCGACGCGTTGGCCGCGCTGCGCACAGCCTGGCAGCTCTGCAACGTCTAGTGCCACCACGGAAGACACGGACCACGCGGAAGGATGATTTCTGTCTTGCGCAAGCCCTATCTTCTTCTTGGCGCTCTTTGCGTCTTTGCGTGAGATAAGTTCAGCCGTCTCATAACCTTCATAGCATCAGGAGATCCCATGCCACTCACCTTCGATTTCCCGCTCGACAAGCTCCAGACCTACCAGGGCATCAACCCGCGACCAGCAGACTTCGACGCCTACTGGGACGCCGCGCTGGCAGAGATGCACGCGCTCGACCCGCAGGTGGAACTCGTGCCTGCGGAGTTCCAGGCGCCGGGCGCAGAGTGCTTCCACCTGTACTTCACCGGCGTCGGCGGCGCGCGCGTGCATGCCAAGCTGCTGCGGCCCAGGCACACCGCATCTGCTGCCCCGGCAGTCGTGATGTTCCACGGCTACAGCGGGCACTCCGGCGACTGGTTCGATAAGCTCGGCTATGTCGGCGCGGGCTACACCGTGGCTGCGCTGGACTGCCGCGGGCAGGGCGGCCTGTCTGAGGACAACAGCGACGTGGTGGGCAACACGCACCGCGGCCACATCATCCGCGGGCTGGCCGATGCGCTGGCCGGGCGACCCGATAAGCTGCTGTTCCGTCAGATTTTCCTGGACACCGCACAACTGGCGCGCATCGTCATGGACATGCCGGGCGTGGATGCGACGCGCGTCGGCGCGACCGGCGGCAGCCAGGGCGGCGCACTCACGGTCGCGTGCATGGCGCTGGAGCCGCGCATCAAGCGCGCCGCGCCCATCTTCCCCTTCCTAAGCGACTACCTGCGTGTCTGGCAGATGGACCTGGCGAAGGACGCCTATGAGGAACTGCGCACCTTCTTCCGCCTCTTCGACCCGCGCCACGAGCAGGAAGCGGCCGTCTTCGAGCAGCTCGGCTACGTGGATATCCAGCACCTGGCCCCGCGCATCCAAGCGGAGGTGCTCTGGCCGATCGGCCTGATGGACCAGATTTGCCCGCCGTCCAGCCAGTTCGCGGCCTACAACAAAATCACGTCGCCCAAGCGCATGGCCATCTACCCGGACTTCGGCCACGAGGGTCTGCCCGGCGTGAATGACATCGTGTTCCAATTCCTGATGGGGCTGTAGTTTTGGGGAACGCGGAGTGGGCATCCTCAGATGCCCACTCCGCATATTGCTCTCTGGCAGCCGACCGGCTGCTAATGGCCCGGTCAGCCGCAGTCATCATCGGGCGCGCGCAGCCGCTCCACCTCCGGGTCCACTGCGAACCAGTGCCCGTTGAACAGGCCGTAGGTCGCCCCGCTGGACAGCACCCCGCCCTCCGCCGGCACCCACCGCAGCCCCTTGCGCACCAATGTCACATCACCGCGGTAGGGCGCGCCATCGGGCGCGGCGCGGTCGTTGCCGTAATCGGGATCATAGCGAAAAAACGCTTCCACGCGCACGACGACGCGCCCAAGCCCAGGCATGAGCACGCGTGTGCTCACACGCTGCGGCGCCAGGTCTTGCGTGTACGTGCGCGCCAGGTAGCGGCGGACGGCCAGGGATGGCCCGGCCCACACGAACAGGATGACGCCGATTGCGACGAGTAGGCCTATCCACACCAGCCAGTGCATGCGCCACTTCGTTTCCGCTTTGGGCTTAACGCTCATCTACACCAAGCTCCGCCAGAAGAAAGGTCCGGGGTCAGGAAAATAATCATAGCAGATTCTGAAAGCGAGGGCAAACCACTTGACTTTTTCTCAAGTTCGGTTAAGCTTGTCCTTATCTTGGATTAAGCTTGTTCGTTCTCATAAATGTAATGTTCGCTAGTTTACGGCTGTCCTGACGGGGCGCAGCGACCCTCCGCCATCTGACAGGGCAAATCCAATCGCGCGTGCTGAATCGGAAGAGAGCCAATGCGACAGATCTTCGGTCCCAGCGCAAACGTCATTGCTCGGGCTTCGATTGTGGGTGGGCTGCTGCTGGTTGTTGTCCTCGTGGCAACCGGGTTTGCCTATATCCGCTCGCCTTATAATACCGAGCAGCGCGTCCACGTGGAGCAGCCGGTGCAGTTCGCGCACCGCACCCACGTCGGCAACGTCGGCCTCGATTGCCGCTACTGTCACACCGCAGTCGAGGAATCCCGCTTTGCGGGCATCCCCCCCATCGCCACCTGCATGAACTGCCATTCGCAGTTGCACGTCACCGCGGCCATCCTGGAACCCATCCGCGAAGCCTACCGGACAGGCCAGTCGGTGCAGTGGGTGCGCGTCCACAACCTGGCCGACTTTGCCTACTTCGACCACAGCGCCCACCTCGCAAAAGGCGTTGGCTGCACCACCTGTCACGGCCCGGTCCAGGATATGGCCCTCACCTGGCAGGAAAGCACCCTGTTGATGAACTGGTGTCTCGACTGCCACCGCGCACCGGAGAAGTACCTCCGGCCGCGCGCAGAGGTCTTCAACGTGAACTGGGTGCCGCCGGCCAACCAGCTTGAGCTCGGGCGACAGCTTGTCGTCGAGTATCAGGTGAGCGCAAGAACCGACTGCTCGACCTGCCATCGATAGAGCCATCCGAGGGGAAGAGATTCATATGGGATTGAGCGACACGAGCACAGCGACAGAGCATGCGCCCCAGGGATTGAGTGCGGTCCGCGCCCGACTGGCCCAGGCCCGCGGCAAAACCTACTGGCGCAGCCTGGAGGAACTGGCCGATACTGCGGAGTTCAAGCAGCTTCTGCACCAGGAGTACCCGCGCGAGGCTGCGGTCTGGGATGGCTCCATCAGCCGCCGCCGGTTCCTGCAACTGATCGGCGCATCACTGGCCCTGGCGGGCGTCTCGGGCTGCATGCCCCGCAGCGCCAATGAGAAAATCGTGCCCTACGTGCGCCAGCCTGAAGGCGTCACGCCGGGCGTGGCCCGCTATTTCGCGACGGCTGCGCTGATGGGCGGCTATGCGCTCGGCGTGCTGGCGGAGAGCCATGAGGGCCGGCCCACCAAGCTGGAAGGCAACCCGGCACACCCGGCCAGCCTCGGCGCAACCAATGCGTTCGCCCAGGCCCTCATCCTCCAGATGTACGACCCGGATCGTTCGCAGGCGGTGCTCAACGCGGGCCGCGAGTCCTCGTGGCAGCAGTTCACGACGGCCATCAGCGGCACGCTGGGCAGCCTGGCCCAGGGCGGGCTGCGCATCCTGACGGGCGCGGTGACTTCTCCCACCCTGGCCGCCCAATTGACCGACCTGCTGGGCCGCTACGGCGGCGCACGCTGGCATCGTTACGAGCCGGTCGGTGATGACAACAGCATCGAGGGCACGCGGCTGGCGCTGGGCGAGCCGCTGAACACCTATTACGACTTCAGCGCCGCGTCGGTCATCGTCTCGCTGGACGCCAACTTCCTGTACGACGACCCCGCCTCCGTCCGCTATCAGCGCCAGTTCACCGACGGCCGCCGCGTCGAGGACGGGCGGACCGACATGAACCGGCTATACGTTGTGGAGAGCAGCTCGACCATCACCGGCGCGATGGCAGACCATCGCTGGGCGCTCCCGCCGAGCGGCATCCAGGCCTTTGCGCAGGCGCTGGCCGCCGCGCTGGGCGTCGCGGGCGCGACTGCCGCCGAGAGCGCAGTCCCCCCGGCCGCAGTCGAGGCCATCGCGCGTGACCTGCAAGCCAACGGCGCACGCACGGTCATCGTGCCCGGCCGCGGCCAGCCCCCGGCCGTTCACGCGTTGGCCCACGCCATGAACGCGGCCCTGGGCAACATCGGCACCACGGTCTTTATGACCGCGCCGGTGGACGCGGGTGTCGCTAACGGCGCCGGGACCCTGGCCGAGCTGGTCAGCGACCTGAACGCGGGCAGCGTGGGCCTGCTCGTCATCCTCGGCGGTAACCCGGTCTATGATGCGCCGGCGGACCTGGCCTTCGCGGACGCGCTGGCAAAGGCCGGGACGAGCATCCACCTGGGCCTGTACGCCGACGAAACTGCCCAGCGCTGCACGTGGCACATCCCGGAGGCGCACAGCCTGGAGGCGTGGAGCGACGCGCGCGCCTACGACGGCACGGTCACGCTCATCCAGCCGCTCATCCAGCCGCTGTATGATGGCAAATCGGCGCATGAGCTGCTTGCCGTCCTGCTCGGCGCGCCGGACAGCGCGGGCTACGACCTGGTGCGCACGTACTGGCAGGCGGAGCTACCCGGCGATTTCGAAACGGCCTGGGCGACTACTCTGCACGATGGCGTGGTGACCGACACCGCGTTGCCGGTCGTCACCCCGACCGTCGCGGCGGGCAATTGGCTGACCTCGGCGCCCGCAGCCGCGGCTGGCCTGCACGCAGTCTTCGCGCCCGACCCAAGCGCATGGGACGGCCGCTATGCCAACAACGGCTGGCTGCAGGAACTCCCCCGGCCGCTGACCAAGCTGACCTGGGACAACGTCGCGCTGTTCAGCCCGGCCACTGCGGAGCGGCTGGGCCTGGCGAACGGCGACGTCGTCAACCTCACTCTCAACGGGCGCTCAGTGCGCGGCCCGGTCTGGGTCATGCCTGGCCATGCAGACGACACCGTCACGCTGCCGCTGGGCTATGGGCGGCAAGTCGCGGGCCGCGTCGGCAGCGGCGTCGGGTTCAACGCCTACGCGCTGCGCACGTCCGATGCACCGTGGTTCACCGCGGGGCTGGAGGTTGCCAAGACCGGCGAGCGCGTCAAGCTGGCAACCACCCAGCTCCACTACAACATGGAAGGCCGCGACCTCGTCCAGACAGCGACCATCGACGAGTTCCGCGCCGACCCGGAGCTGATCCACGAGCGCATCCACCACCCCGAAGC
>JAKPQT010000526.1 GCA_029555885.1 Chloroflexota bacterium
CGTGGTCGGCAACGTCGTCCGCGTGGGCTCCGGGTACGAGTGGATTCCGGTCACGCAGAGCTGCGACGACGAGCTGGGCGGCTGGGACATGGACTACCAGATCCTCGAGCAGTTGCTGCTGGACGACCGCAAAGCCCCGTATCTGCGCGACCTCTACCCGCACCTCGATATTTTGAACCAGGGCAAGCTGATGGAGGCTATCGAGCGCGCGAAGATCGCCGTCTCCACCACCGGCACCGGTTACGTCAGCACCGTGCTGGAAGCCACCATCGATACCGACCTGCTGCGCAAGCCGGTAATGCATACGCTGGACGACGCCACGCTGCGCAAGGTGGTGGCCTACAAAGAGCCGCGCACCTACGAAGATCCCGGCTCGGTAGTCTCCCGCTGCCGCGCGCTGGTCGAGCGCACGCTGCTGGAGATCGCCGACAATAAGCCGGACCGCATCGCCGAAGCGCGCTCGAGCCTCGACCGCGTCATCCTGGTCGGCGGCCCCATGCGCATGCGCTGCCTGTACGACATGATGGCTGAGGTCTTCGCCGACCGCCCGCAGGTGCTGGAAGCCTTCGACCCGCTGAACACCTTCCCCATGGAGTGCGTCGCCCGCGGCGCCGCCATGTACCAGGGCGAGCGTGTGATGCTGCAGGTGCCGCACACCATCAGCGTCTTCAGTTGGAGCAAGGGCGGCTCCTACACGCCGGTCATCCTGCGCAACACGCCCTTCGAAGGCGAGGCGGAGTCGACCGTCGAGGTGGAGGTCGAGGAAGGCTCGAGCTGGCTGGACATCGTCACCGAGAAGGAAAACCTGCAGTTGCCGGACTTCCCGGTGCGCGAGCATCTGGTGCGCACCCCGCGCAGCGGCAAGCTGGAGGTGACCCTGCGCTGGGACGCCAGCGGCTGCCGCATCTCGCTGAACGGCGCCGGCATCACCCAGTTCGAAATCCCGTCCATCAGCGAGCAGACTACCCTACGCGAGAACCTGGGGCGCCAGTTCGCCAACCTGCTCTACACCGCCCGCAACCTGCGCCAGCAGATGGAAGACCCGCGCATGAAGGCGAAGGTCGAGGAGATGCTCTG
>JAKPQT010000525.1 GCA_029555885.1 Chloroflexota bacterium
CTGTGGAACGAGGCACGGACGCAGTTGCCCGACTACTTTGTGATGTGGGGCTTCTTCCTCGTGCTGGTGGTGGTCAATTGGCCGCCGAGTTGATCAGCCAGCGTCGCGATCGCTCGTTGCCTGGCTGGCTGGATGCTGCGCTGCCCTTCGTGGCGGGCGCACTTGTTCTCGTGCTGGCGTTCGGTCTGTTCCTCAAGATCCAGGTCTGGCTGCTGGCGCTGCCGCTCTTTGCCCTGGCTGCAATCCTGGGCCTCGGCCGTGACATTCCGCCCGCGCGGCGTTTTGCCTTGTTGCTGTTGGCGCTGGCGCTTGCCATCACGATGGGCGTCGAGCTGGTCCGGCAGAAGGACGACATCGGCCGCATGAACACGGTGTTCAAGTTCTACCTGCAGGCCTGGGTCATCTTCGGCGCGGCGACCGCCTTCGGGTTGGCGACGTGGCTGCCGCGCGCGTTTGCGTGGCGGCCGGGCTGGCGCCGCGCGGTGGCAGTTGTGTTGCTGGTGTTGTTTGCCGGGACGATGTTCTATCCGCCGTTCGCCGCGCGTGCCAAGGTGCGCGACCGCTTCTCTGCTGAGGCATCGCCGCGCGGACTGGACGGCATGGCCTATATGGAGCGGGCGCAGTACTCGGATAACGGTCGCGACCTGCGGTTGGCCGACGACCGGCAGGCTATGCTATGGCTGCTGCAGAACGTCGAGGGCTCGCCCGTCATCCTGGAGGCACAGATCCCCGAGTACCGCTGGGGCAGCCGGTTCGCCAACTACACGGGGTTGCCGACAGTACAGGGGTGGAACTGGCATCAGCGGCAGCAGCGGTCCGTGGTGCCGAGCATGGCGGTCGAACGTCGCGTCGCGCACGTGCAGGAGCTCTATAGCACCACCGACCTGGCTCGCACGGGCCGCCTGCTGGCGCTCTACGGCGTCCGTTACATCATCGTCGGGGAGCTGGAGCGCGCCTACTACAGCCCCGAGGGGCTGGCCAAGTTCGACGCCCTGGTGCAGGCGGGCATGCTCGAGGTCGCGCACCAGGCTGGCGCGGTCACCATCTACCGGGTCGCCGGCAGCCTGGCCTCCGCCACCGGTGTGCCTGCCGGCATCGGTCCGCGGCCAGTTCCGACCCCGACCCCGCGAACCGGGACATTCCTGTCGCCGCAGTGAACGACCCGCGGATTCGTCGCGCGCTCACCCTTGCGCTGCTCGCATTACTTCTGGTCGCGGGCGGCGCGCTGCGCTTTACCGACCTGAACTGGGACCAGTTCCAGCACGTCCACCCGGACGAGCGTTTCATCGTCTGGGTGGCGGATACGATGTCCTTCCCGGCGGACCTCGGCACTGCGCTTGATCCCGAGCGCTCGCCGCTGAACCCGTTCCGCTGGCCCGCGGCCGGCCAGGAGCTGGCGGGCGAACCGCGCAACTACGCCTACGGGCACTTCCCGCTGTATCTGTTGCTGCTCATCGCACACGCGGGGGTGGCGCTGGCCGATTGGCTGGCGAGCACGACAATGGTTTTTCCGGCTGCCTTTCAGCCGCTGCACACGGTGGGGCGTCACCTGGCCGACTACAACTACCTGGGCCTCGTGGGCCGTGTCATCTCTGCCCTGGCCGATCTGGGCACGCTGCTCCTGGTATACTGGCTGGGGAAGCATGCGCTGGCCCACCCATCTCCGAAGTTGGAGCTTCAGCCGAACCCCCTCCACTCCGAAACTCCCATGCAACGGGCTAAAGCCTCGAGTCCAGGCGATACCGCCGGTCTCCTGGCGGCGGCGTTCTACGCGTTCGCGGTCCTGCCCATCCAGCTCAGCCACTATGCCACGGTGGATGCCGTGCTGACCTTCTGTGTGACGGCTGCGGTGGCGCTAGCCGCGCGCTGGGCGCTGCGCGGGGGAAAGTGGGCGTGGGTGCTGGCAGGGGTCATGGCCGGGCTGGCCGTGGGCTCCAAGTTCAGCGCGATCCTCGTGGTCATCCCGCTGGCTGCGGCCGCGCTGTACCGCGTGCCGGATGGGATGCTGCGCGCGCAAATGCTGGTCATCGCACGGCGACTCGCTGTTGTGCTCACTGCCGCGGGCATCACTTTCGTGTTGACCAACCCCTTCGCCCTGATCGAGTGGGTCGCTTACCTGAACCAGATCGGCGGGCAGAACGCGATGGTCAGCGGCGCGATGGATGCGCCGTACACGCGGCAGTATATCGGGACCATACCCTACGTCTACTTCATCGCCCAGCTCAGCCAATGGGGGCTGGGCTGGCCGCTGGGCATTCTGGCATGGGGCGGGCTGATGTGGGCAACGGTGCAGTTCGGGCGCCACCGTGCCGGCCCGGTGCTCACCGTCATGCTGGCATGGGTGCTGCCGTACTTCGCCACGACCGGCCTGTTCCATGCTAAGTTCCTGCGGTACATGGCACCGATCGTGCCCTGCCTCATTGCGTTCGGTGCGGCGTGGGCGGTTGGACGCTGGAAGCTGGAAGCCGGAAGCTGGAAGCTAGAAGCTGGAAGCTCGATGAGCGAATCCCAGCTTCGCACTTGCGCCAAGGAATGTAGGTTTGTTCCGCATTTCCGGCTTCCGATTCCTGGAGTCCAGCCTGGCAAAGCAAAGGTTCGCACTGCTTCCAGCTTCCAGCTTTCAGTTTCTAGCTTTCGGCCCGCGTTCGTCGCGCTCGCGCTCGTCGTGACGGCGGGATGGGCTGTCGCGTTCGTGCAGGTCTATCACCAGGAGCATCCCTGGATTGCGGCATCACGCTGGATCTACCGGGAGATTCCCGCGGGCGCAAGGCTGCTGACCGAGCACTGGGACGATGCGCTGCCGCTGGCGTTGGATGAGTTGCCGGACCGTCCGCCGGCGCGCGATTACGTGCGCGTCGAACTGCCCTTGTGGGATGAGGACACTGCCGCCAAGCTGGGCACGCTGGCCGCGGAGCTTGCCAGTGGCGACTACCTCATCCTCGCCAGCAACCGGCTGTCCGCGCCGATTCAACGGCTGCCCGGTCGCTATCCGATGGGCAGCGCGTATTACCGCCTGCTGTTCGGCGGGGAACTCGGCTACACGCGGGTCGCGGAGTTCACGGCCTATCCCCGGCTCGGCCCGCTCGCAATTCCAGACGACCATGCGGACGAGAGCTTCACGGTCTACGACCATCCGCACGTGGTCATTTTTGCCAATACCGGACGGCTCTCTGCGGACACGCTGGCGGAGCGGCTGGGGCGCTACCTGCCGGAGGCTGCTTCCGGTGCATCGTCCCGCGCTCCCGGTCTTGCCCGCACCATCTACCAACCCCCGGCGCCTGACGCGCCGCTGACGTTGGACCAGCCCGTTGACACGCTGCCGGTCGTCAACGATTTCCGCTGGAACCGGGCTGCCTCGGAGAGCGGGCTGCTGGCGGTCTGGTTCTGGTGGTTCGTTGCCAGTCTGCTCGGGTGGATCACCTGGCCGCTGCTGTTTCCGCTGCTGCGCGGCCTGGCGGACCGGGGCTACGGACTGGCGCGTGCGGTCGGCTGGCTGCTGTTAGGGTGGGTGCACTGGTTGGGCGCAAGCGTCGGGCTGTGGCAGAACCGGCTCGAGGTCCTGCTTGTGCTGCTCCTCCTGCTGGCAATCGCCGGCCGCGTGGCTTGGACGGTGCAGCGGGCGCGCATCGCTGCATTCCAGCGAAGCCATGGCCGGCTGCTGCTGGCAGGGGAGGCGGTCTACGCGCTCGCATTCCTGGCGTTCACCGGCGTGCGGCTGCTCAACCCGGACCTCTGGCAGCCCTGGAACGGCGGCGAGAAGTTCATGGAGTTCGCTTTCCTCAACGCCATCCTGCGTAGCCCGAATTTTCCGCCGCTCGACCCGTACTTTGCGGGCGGGATCATCAACTACTACTACTTCGGGCTGTACCTTGTCGGTGTGCTCATCAAGCTCACCGGCATCGTGCCGGAGGTGGCGTTCAACCTGGCAATCCCCTCCATCTTCGCGCTCACTGCGCTCGGTGTGTTCAGCGTTGCGACGAGCCTCACTGCGGGCCGCTCGCGGCGGTGGTTCGTTGGGCCGTTGGTGGCCGTTGCGGCAACGCTACTGCTGGGCAACCTCCAGGGGTTATCGTGGCTGATGGGCACGGTCGCGCAGTTCGTGCGCGGAGGCGCGCCGCCACCCTACGATTACTGGGCCGCCAGCCGCGTCATTCCATATACGATCAACGAGTTCCCGCTCTGGTCGTTCACCTTCGCGGACCTGCACCCGCACCTGATCGCGCTGCCGTTCGGCATCCTGGTCATCGGGCTTGCGCTTAACTGGTTGCGCTCTCATTTGCGATTAAGCGCCGGACAAGCATTTTTTAACATGGCTATGCTAGTCATAGCATTAGGCGCGCTCGGCGCAATCAACACGTGGGATCTGCCCACCTACGCGTTGCTGGTGCTGGGCGCGCTGATGTTGCGCGGCTGGCGTCGCATCGTAGGGGCAGGCCTTGCGCCTGCCTGGGGCCTGGCGCTTGGCTTCGGAGCAGCCGCGGCCATCGGCGCGTTCGCCATTGCCGCGTACTGGCCGTTCTATGCCAGCTACGTGCCCCAGATCGGCAATGAGCATGGGCCGCTTCTGGCGCGCTTCCTGGGATGGGTACGGGACGCGTCGCCGCTCAAGCCGTGGTTGCAGGTATGGGGCGGGTGGCTGTTCATCGTTGCAAGCTATGTGATTGCGGAGTGGGTGCGGGACGGTCGAAGAGCAGCGCTGGCGCTGGGGTCAGGCCGCGGGTGGCTGCTCGGCCTGCTGGCGTTCGCCGCAGTGCTGGCAGTCCTGGCCGCGGTGGGCCGGCCGACTGCCGCGCTGGCCGCACTCCCGCTGTGCCTCGCGCTGCCGCTCGTGGTGCGCCGCGGCTGCCCGGTGGAGGACGCGTTCACGGCCCTCCTGCTGGTTATGGGCCTCGCGGTCATTGGCGGTGTGGAGCTTGTCTACCTGCGCGACTTCCTGGCGGGCGGCGACTGGTACCGCATGAACACGCTGTTCAAGTTCTACGTGCCCGCCTGGCTGTTCCTGGGGGTGGCTGCAGCGCGGATGTGGCCCGCAGTGGGAGGTGTTGCACGACGCAGCCCGCTCTGGCTGCGCGTGCCGTGGCAGGCTGCGGCCGCGGTGCTGTTGACCGGCAGTCTGGTCTTCCTGGTCACCGGCGTGCGCAACCGGGTGGACGACCGTTTCCCCGGCGCGCGGCCGCCGCTTGGAACGCTGGACGCAACCGTGTACATGACGGTCGGTGAGTATACCTGGCCGGACCAGGACAGCGTTATCGCCCTGCGCCATGAGCGGGAGGCCATCCAATGGCTGCTGCGCAATGTCAGCGGGACGCCGGTCATCGCGGAGGCTCCCGCAGGGAGCTACACCGTGAACGGCGAGAGCGTCGCCTACGATTATTATCGCGCGGGCGGGCTGCGCGTCGCCAGCCTGACCGGTTTCCCGACGTTCGTTGGACAGCACCAGTACGAGCAGCGCCCTGGCGAACAGGTCGCGGAACGCACGGCGCAGGCGCAGCGTCTTTTTCAGACCACCGATATTGCGGAGGCGCGGCGACTGCTCGCAGAGTTGCGCGTCGGCTACGTCTACATTGGCCGCCTGGAGCGTATCCTGTTCAACCCGGACGCGCTGCACAAATTCGACGTGCTGGTGGATGCCGGCGACCTGGCGGCCATCTACCGGAACCCGGATGTAACTATCTACCGGGTAAACTAGAAACGGCTTTTTTGGTGACATCTGTTCATCATGCTACAATCTGCGGTTGATTCGCATGTTTCGGTGCTGTAGGACTCTTTGATGCTCGCTGTGATTTCCTGGTGGCTGATCGCTCAGGTGCTCGGCCTCGTCGCCTTGCCGCTGACCTGGCGGCTATTTGCGCGCTTCGATGGGCGGGGGTACCCGTTCGCGAAGGCGTTGGGCCTGTTGCTCGTGGCCTATTTCCTGTGGCTGGGCGCAATCTACCACATCCTGCCCAACGATTTGGGCGGCATCCTTTTTGCGCTCGTGCTCGTCGCCGCGGTGTCATGGTGGCTGGGCCGGGAGGGCTGGCAGCGGGACGGAGCAGGGGGGCGGCCGCTGGTCGCGTGGCTGCGCGCCAACCGGGCGCTGGTCATCGCGACCGAGGCGGTGTTCGCCGTCGTGCTGGTGGGCTGGTCGGTCTTCCGGGCGTACAATCCGGACATCGCCGGCACGGAAAAGCCGATGGAATTCGCCTTCATCAATGGGGTGCTGGGCAGCCGATTCTTCCCGCCGCAGGACCCATGGCTCTCCGGGTATGCCATCAGTTACTACTACTTCGGCTACGTCATGCTCGGTCTACTCATCCGGCTGAGCGGGGTGGACCCGGCGGTCGGGTTCAATATGGGCGTCGCGCTCTGGTACGCGCTGGTCATGGTCGGCGCATTCGGCGTCGTGCAGATGCTGGTGGAGAAGGCTCGTGCATCGTTCGCAGACTCCCGCGCCAGCATCAGATGGGGCCTGCTGGGCGCGCTGTGCGTCGGCTTCCTCGGTAACCTCGAAGGGCTGCTTGACACCGCCTATCACCGCGGGCTGCTGCCCCTGTCGTTTATTCAATGGTTTGACATAAAGAATCTCACTGAGAGTGCGCCGACCGGCGGCTGGACGGGTGGGTTCTGGTGGTGGTGGCGCGCGTCGCGCGTCATCCACGACAAGGATCTGGTCGGGAATTCCGTCGAGGTCATCGACGAGTTCCCGGCCTTCAGCTTCATCCTGGGCGACCTCCATCCGCATGTGTTGGCACTGCCGTTCGTGTTGCTGGCCGTGGGGCTGGCAGTGAACCTGTTGTACTGGAAGCCGGAAGCTGGATGGGCGCAGCTTCGCTGCGCACGGAAGCTGGATGGGCGCAGCTTCGCTGCGCACGGAAGCTGGAAAGAAGCGGTCGCCAGGGGGTGGCGCGGGCTTGGGGCGGCAACCGGACTGGGTACGGCTGGCGTGGTGCTATATGCGCTGGCGCTCGGTGCGTTGGGGTTCCTGAATACGTGGGACTTCCCCATCTATGTTGGGCTGGCGACGCTGGCGCTCGGTGCGGCGTTGGCTCTGCGCGAGGTGTTGGGCCTGGCCGTAATCGGTCGCGCGCTGCTCGGTGGGCTGGTCCTGGGGGCTCTCGGCGGGCTGCTCTACCTGCCGTTCTACATCGGGTTCCAGTCGCAGTTGGGCGGGCTGCGGCCCAACCTGCTGTTTCCGAGCCGTTTCAGCCAGTTTTTCCTCATGTTCGGCCCGTTTCTGGTCGTGGCCGTCAGCTTCCTGCTGGCACTGACGCTCGGTGCGCTGGCGCGGCGGCCCAGGCTCGCGGGCGTAGCCCGGCCGTTCCTGGCGACCCTGCCGTGGACGTTGCTGCTGCCCGTCCTGTTGCTGGCCTTCCTCATGCTCGGCATGGTGATCCTGGTTGCGCTGCCGGGGGGCGCAAGCTACCTGCAGGAGATTCTCAGCCAACCGGGTGTGGGCGAGCGGGCGGGCGATGGCACGGTCGGTGGGCTGGCGGCATTGGTCGTGCGCCTGCGGCTTGCTGCGCCGTGGACCTGGCTCGTCCTCGCTGTGCTCATCGCATGGGGCGTCGGGGTGGCATGGGCGCTCATGCGCCGCACGGCGAGGGAAGATGACGGCCCCGCGCCGCGCACGGACATCCTTGCAGTTTTTATGATCGTGATCGCCCTGGTGCTGGCATACATTCCGGAGTTCTTGTACTTGCGGGATCTGTTCGGCTCGCGCATGAACACGGTCTTCAAGTTCTATTACCAGGCGTGGGCATTGCTTGGCATTGCCGCGGTCTATGGATTGAGCCGGCTGGCGGAGCGCGGTACGCGGCCAGCGCTGAGGATGCCCGCGCTGGTAGGGGCCGGGCTGCTCCTGCTCGGCGGGCTGTGGTATCCGCTGGCTGCGATTCCGAGCAAGGCCGACTATTTCCGGGGTGAGCCGTCGCTGAACGGCTTGCGTTACCTGCAGCTTTACAACCCGGCGGACCGGGCTGCGATCGAATGGCTGCGAGCCAATGTTGCACCGGATGCCCTGGTGCTTGAGTCGAGCGGCGGGTCGTACAGCCCTGAAGGCGCGGGCCGCGTCTCGATGGCAACGGGCAACCCGACGCTGCTCGGCTGGGACTTTCACGAGCGGCAATGGCGCGGCGAAGCGTACGATGAGCTGGTCGCCGGCCGGCCCGAGGCGCTCGACCGCATCTACCGCACCGCGACTGCGGAGGAGCTGCCCGCGCTGCTCGACCAGTGGGACGTGGACTATGTGTATGTCGGCGCGCTGGAGCGGAACAAGTACGGCGTGGGCGATGTTGCGCTCGGCCGATTCGATGCTGCGCTGACGAAGGTGTACGACCAGGACGGCGTGCGGATTTACGCACGATAGATTTTGAACCGTGAAGGCGCGAAGAACGCTAAGGTAGACATAAGGAGAAACAAGTGATGAGTAAAGAGGTCCTTCGCGCTCTTGGCATCTTGGCGGTTAGGTTGGGGTCTGTATGATCGGACAGGCAGAGTTAGTTCGAGGGGCGGCGCGGCCGCTGCGGTGGGCCGCGTGGCTGACCGTCGAGCGGGCCGCGTATGCACTTGTGGCGCTTGTCGCGCTCGGCGTGCGGCTCGTGCGCCTTGATGCGTGGTCGCTGACCCCGGCAGAGGCCGCACAGGCCCTCCCTGCGCTGGCCGCGACCGCCGGCGTGCAGCCCGATCTGGCGGGCCTGTCGCCGCTGCTCTACACGCTCCAGCGCACGGTTTTCACGCTCTTTGGGGCGACGGACCTTGCGGCGCGCATCCAACCGGCCCTGCTCGGTGGACTGTCGCCGCTGCTGTTCTACGCGCTGCGCCAGCGGTTGAGCCGCGGCGGCGCGCTGGCTGCGGCCGCGCTGTGGGCCGTCTCGCCATTGGCCGTGTGGAGCAGCCGCCTGGCGCTCGGGGATGCGCTCGTGCCGGCGCTGGCGCTGGCGGTGCTGGCCGCGTTGGTGCAGTTTACGCGACCCGATGCTGAGGAATCTGCACGCGCGCGCGGGACTGCGGCCGCGTGGCTCGGGATTGCGCTCGGCCTGCTGCTGGTCAGCGGCAAGAACGCGTATACCGTGCTGCTGGCTGCGGCTGTGGCCGCGCTATGGTGGCCTGGGGCCGCGCGTCGCGTGTTTGCGCTGGCACGACAGGTGCGCAAGCCGCTGCTCACCGGTCTGGCCGCAGCGGCGCTGTCGGGAGCGACCTTCTTCTTCCTCTCCCCGAGCGCGCTCGCATCCGCGGTCGGGCGGGCGGGGCAGTGGTTGGAGGGGCTTCTTCGTGCTGGCGGCGACTACTCAGCGTGGGACATCCTGCGGCGGCTGCTCATCAGCGAGATGGCTTTGCTTGGTTTCGCGGTGGCGGGGCTGGTCTGGAGCATCCGCAATCGCGACCGCCTGGGCCAGTGGGCGGCGTTGGCGGCGGGGCTGGCTCTGCTCCTTGCGCTGCTGGGCCGGGCGCGCCATCCGGTGGACCTGGCGCTGGTCACGCTCGCGCTGACGCTCCTGGCAGGGCCGGCGGTCAGCCGCATCCTCACGAATGCCTGGACCTGGCGCCGGGAGACCGATCCCTGGCTGCTCGTGGCGCTCAGTCTCGCGCTGGTGTTTGCAGCGGCTATTTGCCTGCCGGGCGCGTTTGACCCGCGCAACGGCGCAGACTGGCGCGCGGTCTATACGGGCATCGGCATCGCGACCGCACTCGTCTCGGTCGTCATCTGGATAGCGTATGGCGTCTACGGGAGCTGGCGGATCGTAGTACTGGCCGCGCCGGTCGTGCCGCTGCTGCTCGGCCTGCTGTGGGGGCTCAGCCAGACCGCATCGCTCAGCTTCGAGCAGGCCGAAGGATCCTTTGTCCGATGCCTTGATTCCGACAATCCCTGCGGACGGTGAGATCCTGAATATAGGCGTCACTGACACCGTCGCTGATCGCCCGTCCCATTCCAATAACATCCCCTCTCTTTATCGCA
>JAKPQT010000562.1 GCA_029555885.1 Chloroflexota bacterium
GCCACGATGCCGGGGAACGTGCGGACATCGCGCAAGCGCCCTCGCATGCCAAGGCCGATCTCCTGCAGCACGCCTTCCACATTGGCGCCGGCAAAGTACCCGCCTGCAAAGTACCCGCCTGCATCTGCAACGCCGACGAGAGACGCCCCTTTCCCGGCATCCGTCGATGCGTACTGCAGCATGACATCGGCCGCGCTGCCGCTGACAGGCGCCCCGCAGTAGGGCTCGCCGGCGCTGTCAAACAGCAGCTGCGTATCCGCGCGCTGGCTGGCGGGCGGCAGGGCGTCCAGAGTCTCACCGACCGGCGCGCGCAGCGCGCGGCCCTCGACCTCGGCGCGCTCCTGCATCGCGTGCCAGAGCCGGTTGAAGTCCTCGTCCACGACAGTCTCACGCAGATCCCCTGCGTAGGTGTAGGCTGTGGACCGGCTCAGGTCGGTGGAGCGACGCAGCAGCACCGACACGCCGGAGGCTGGCGCGGAGGTGAACAGCACCGCGCCGCCGGCCAGGACCCCCGCGCCGGACACGGTGAAGCCAGAACCCTGCACCACGCCATCGAGCTCGACAACCATGTCGGCAGAGTCCAGGATGGTGAACGTGTAGGCGAATGAGGTTGTGACCCCGTTCCCGACATGTTCGGTGACTGGGGTCTGTGCTGCTACGGAATCGGTCATGGCGCCTCGCGGTGCGGGGCGCTGGCCCCGTCAGTCGTCTGAAAGGGCGTACTCGGTCACGGCCCCAGATGGGCGCCAATCGTCCGCCGGTGATGCCGATTCGATCCTGACCGTCTGCCCGATGCGGGCTGGCTGGTCAGTAACGGCCCCGGCCCCAGCATCGAGGTAGTCGTCTGGCTGGTTGGTGGCAGCCGGGTTCCAATCGCGCATCTGGTCCCACATGGGGCCGTTGAGGGCATCGACGTGCGCCCACAGCATGCCGGAGGACATGAGCGGTTCGAGCGCCTCCAGGATGCGGATTTCCTTTCGCACGCTGGCCTGCACCTCCACCACGCCGCACTGAATGCGCCGCTGCTTGAAGCATGTCCGCACGAAGGCCGGCGCGTGCACGCCCACCCCGTTGGTTTCGATTGTCACCCGCGGAACCTTGAACCGCTCGACGATGTCGGCCAGCTGCCAGACCTGGCCGCCGGTGATGCGGCTTCCGTCGTCGCTCGTCTCGGCGATCTCGCCTGCAAGGGCCTCCATGCGGTGCCAGTAGTGCCGGCCGTTGGCGTCCTGCAGGTCCAGCACAACGGCCGACACATCAGACCCCAGCTTCCCCGACGACGGGTCCCAGCGCAGGGAGCACCCGACGATCTGCACGGAGCCCAGCCACATGGTCAGCACGCGGTTCTGCATCATGAACCGAGGCTCGCAGTCGTAGGCCTGGATGCGCGCTGGGTCAAGCCGGATCTCGTGCATCGGCCGGGAGTGCAGCTGATACTGGCTGTCCCACTCGTTGATGGTGCGCGTCTTCTGGCGCCGGCTGAACAGTTCCTCAGGCGTGAACCGCTCCGGCCACGCACACCCAGCGTAGAGGTCCACCATCCCCACGGGCGCCTCACGCAGGCGGATCACGCCGTCGCCCAGGGTGTAGTCCACGCCCTCCCGCAGCCAGCGCGCACCCTTGCCGATGCCGGCAAACACGATCTCGGGCTTGAACTTCGTCCGGTGTTCGCGGCCGCCGCCCTCTATGCGCTGCTCCTGCGCAAACATGCGGATCGTCAGGCAGTCCGCGCCCATGGCCTCGTGCTCGTCGTAGATCGAGTCATGCGTGTGCGGCGTGCCCACGAACAGCAGCCGCGCGCCGGGCACCATGATGTGCACCTGCTCGCCCAGGCGGTACCGCATCTTTTCGCGCGCCTCGGGGTTCT
>JAKPQT010000533.1 GCA_029555885.1 Chloroflexota bacterium
GCGACCTGGGACCCCTGGCCGGGGAAGAGGTAGGCAATGTCACAGCTCATGGGTCTGATGGGCCTACTTTCGATGTGATAGTGTTAATTCAGACAAGAGAGGGGACGTGGGTCAGACCCAGGTCCCCCCCTGCTGCCGGTACGATGGCTGATGTGTGCTGCTGATGGCCCGGCTGGCCCCCATGCGGGGCCGGCGCGCCACGGGACGTCAGGAGCTCTTCTTCTCCGATTCCACTTCGAAGACGGTCTCGCCCTTGTAGGTGCCGCAATCCGGGCAGGCGTGATGCGGGAGCCGCATCGCGCCGCACTGCGGGCAGCGCACGACGTGGGTGGCGGGCAGGGCATCGTGGGCGCGGCGGCGGTCGCGGCGGCCCTTAGAAAGCTTACGTTTTGGCTGAGGTGGCACTGGTTATACTCCTTATGCGTTCTGATCGTCTGCACGATCGTTTTCACGTTGTTTGAGAAGGTCCGTCAGCGGGCCCCACCGGGGATCCGGTTCCGGCTCGCAGTCGCACGGCCCTTCGTTCAGGTTTTGGCCGCAGGTGGGACACAGCCCGCGGCAGGTCTCGCGGCACACTGCGTTCAGCGGTGCGGCCAGCAGCGCATTCTGGCGGACCACTTCGGTCAGGTCCAGGATGTGATGCTCGTCAATCCACAGCGCCTGGTCTTCCTCTTCCGGCGCGACGCTGCGGCCCGTCAGGAGGTCGATCGTTGGGAGAAACAGCTCCTCGATTTCGAACTCCAGCGGCACCGTGACCGGCTCCAGGCAGCGCGCGCAGGCCAGCGTCGCTTCGCCGGCGAGCTGTCCCTGGACCAGGATGCCCGCGTTGGTGTTCATCAAGCGCACCGGACCGCGCAGCTCATGGTTGCGGTCACCGCCGCTCAGTTCCGGCGCGAGTTCGTGCAGGTTGACAGCTATCTCAGCCTTGCGCGATGACCCGACGGCATCCCTGAGCAGTTGTGCGACATTGAAGCGCAAATCGTTCATTACAGCCTGTTCCATCCAACAGGGCGCAGCATCAGCCGTCTGGGTACGAGCCTGCACACGGCG
>JAKPQT010000576.1 GCA_029555885.1 Chloroflexota bacterium
CGGCGCGTTCTGGCTGGTGAGCAGCCCGCTCCTGTGGGACGGCGACGTGCTGATGCAACATGCGGCAGACGAAGTCCGTGCACAGATGCCCGCACCGTTCGTCGCGCTCAACCCGGCAGATATCGCCACGCTGGGCCTGACCGAGGGCGCGCAGGTGACGGTAAGCTCTGCCGCGGGCGCGGTCGTGCTGGCACTGCGCAGCGACCCGCACGTGCAGCCGGGCAGCGCGTGGGTTCCGTACAAGCTCATCGGCTTGCCTGCGGAGACGCTGGGCGCGGGCCGCGGCCTGCCCGTCAATGTGACGGTGCGTTGATATTATAAGGTTCGTAGTAGACCCTCATCCCGTGCGAGCTTTGCCCGCACGCCCTCTCCCACACTATGGTGTAGGAGAGGGGAGTCCCAGCAAGGGGGTTTTGGGCCGCTTTGCGGCCCAAAACCCGCACAAAACAGGAATTCCCCGCCCCCGCCAGGCGGGGGCGGGGCCAGGGGTGGGGGGTCTGCCGGCTACCGAGCCGTTTTGTCAAAGGGCAGAAATGCCTGACGACAAACAACGATACGATCAAACGACGACAGGACTAACCTATGGACTGGATCAGCCTGATTCTCATCCCGGCAATCAAATCCCTCATCCTGGTCATCGTGCTGCTGACCGGCTTCGCGTATGCGACCTGGTTCGAGCGGAAGCTGATTGGCCGCTTCCAGCAGCGCATCGGGCCGAACCGCGCCTGGGTGTTCGGGCTGGGCCATCCGATTGCCGACGCGCTGAAGATGATCTTCAAGGAAGAGACCGTGCCCTCTTACGTGGACAAGGTCTTATTCGTGATGGCGCCCGGCCTGGCAATCGCGCCTGCCCTGCTGATGTTCGCGGTCATACCCGTCGGGCCGACCATCACCCTCTTCGGCCGCGAGATCCCGCTCGTCGTCGCCGACGTGAATATCGGCCTGCTGTGGGTGCTCGCCATCGCCGGCGTGGGCACGTATGGCGTCATCCTGGGCGGCTGGGCCAGCAACAACAAGTACTCGCTGCTGGGCGCGCTGCGCACCAGCGCGCAAATGCTGTCTTACGAGCTGCCGATGGGCATCCTGCTCGTCGCGATCCTGTTGACCACCGCGCTCGGTACCGCGGACGGTACAGGCACGCTCAGTCTGGTGCAGATCGTCAACATGGAGCTGCCCTGGTACATCCGGCTGTGGGTCCTGCTGGCCTTCCCGCTTTACTTCATCACGATGCTGGCCGAGACCTCGCGTAAGCCCTTCGACTTCCCGGAGACGGAGAACGAACTGGTCGCGGGCTTCCAGACGGAGTAC
>JAKPQT010000536.1 GCA_029555885.1 Chloroflexota bacterium
CTGAGCCCGCCTGCCACCGCCGCCGAGGCGCGCAGCGACAGGATGAGCGGCAGCGCCAGCGCGGGTGCGGGCAGGGCCAGGAACCAGACGGCCAGCCCGATGAGCGGGTAGGGCAGGCGTTCCGCCACGCCGCACGCGGCCGCGAACGGCAGCTTCCGCCGCAGACCTTCGGTGTAGTTGGCCGTCAGGAGCTGGGGCAGCAGGTAGCCCACGTTCACCAGCGCGGGCAGCAGGCCGATGATAATCTTGGAGTCGGTCAGCCGGCTGATGAGCAGCGGGGTGATGGTCGCGAGCGACACCAGGTTCAGCGCGGCCATAAATAGCCCCAGGTCAAGCACGTTGGCCATGAAGTTGCGCCGGAAGTGCCGTTCGACGAACGCATCGTATGATTGTTCGTCATGGGCCGTGGGTGCTGTGATGCTCGTCATGCCGCCTCGCCCATCTGGAACACAACCTTGTATGCCTCGCGCGACGCGGCCAGCAGCAGGTCGAATGCCTCCGCATAGCGCTCCAGCGGCAGCCGGTGAGTGATCATTGCGGTCACATCCACCGCGCCAGACTCGATGAGCCGGTGCGCCTCCCGCTCGTCGCGATAGAAGGCATTGGACGACGTGGTGATGCGCCGCTCCGAGCCGACGGCTTCGAAATTGAGCGGGACGGACAGGTCCTGCACGGCGAGGTTCACGTACGTTCCGGCCGGCGACAGCAGGGGCAGTGCCTCCGCGAAGGTTTCGGCGCTGCCCACCGTGTCGAAGACCGCGTGGCATTCTGCCTGCCCCGTGACCCGGCGGAGCGCGTCGGCCAGTCGCTCGTGCGTTGGGTCTACCGCGCTCAGCCCGCCATGCCGGGCAACCGTCTGGCGGGCCAATGGCGACGGATCGGACACCAGGACATGCGCCGCGCCCTGTGCCCGTGCGACCTGTGCGATGCACAGGCCCGCGGGGCCGCCGCCGATGCACAGCACCGTGCTGCCCGCAGGCAGGTCGGCCCGCCCCACAGCATGGACGCCGACGCCGAGGATGTCGCGCATCGCCTCGGCCTCGAAGGCGACGTGCGGAGCCATCGGGTGCAGCAGGTCGGCCCAAGCCAGGCAGTATTCCGCATAGCCGCCGGGGTAGAACGGCACATCGTGCCAGCCCTGCGCGTGGCCGATGTGCAGCGTCTCGCGGCACAGGTTTTCGTGGCCGCTCAGGCAGAGCGCGCAGCGGCCGCAGGTGCGGAAGGCCTGCACGCCGACCCGCTGCCCCAGCAGGTGCTCGTACCGGGCGCTGTTCACCTGCACGACCACGCCGGAAAACTCATGGCCCAGGATCATGTCCGGTGGGTTGGGGATGTGACGGCCCAGCGTGTGGAGGGCCCACGGGTTTTCGCCTGCGTAGTAGCGTAGGTCGCTGCCGCAGATGCCGCAGGCGGCGACCTTGACGAGGACGTGGTTCTCCTCGGTCAGCCGTGGCACCGGGATATCGGCCAGCTCCAGCTGGCGCGGGCGGCGGAGGATAATGGCTTTCATCGCGGTTCCTCATGGTATAATGCCAGTACCATCTGGTACATTCGAACTGCGTGGAGAAACTACATGACGGACATCACACCCCGTTGGGACCTCTCGAACGTCTACCCCGGCCTCGATGCGCCCGAATTTCTGGCTGCGGTTGCCCAAGTGACCGCACAGCTCGATGAACTGGAAGCACTTTTCGCCGGGCGTGTGGCAGCAGCCGGTCCGGACGCAGGGCTCGCAGTCATCGGCCCGCTGTTGGGCGAGGTCATTGATCAGTTCAACGCGGTCAACGAGCTGGCGGGCACGGTGCGCTCATACATCTACGGGTTCGTGTCGACCGACTCGCGCGACGCGCTGGCCCGCCGACGCCTCTCAGAGTTTGACACACTATCCGTTCGCTTGCAAAACCTGACCACCCGGCTGCAGGCCTGGATCGGACAGCTCGGTCCGGTCCTCGAAGAAGCCATCGCGGCCAACCCGACCGCGGCCGGCCATGCCTTCATCCTCCGTGAGACCGCCGAGCAGAGCAAGTACCTGATGAGCGAGGCCGAGGAGTCGCTGGCCGCGGCCCTGAACGTCAGCGGCAGCCACGCGTGGAGCAAGTTGCAGGGTACCATCACGTCGCAGCTCTCGGTGGACTTCGAGCTGGATGGCGAGATGCAGCGCCTGCCGCTGCCCGCGCTCATCAACCTGCACTCGCATCCCGACGAGGGCGTGCGCCGCCGCGCGTACGAGGCGGAGCTGGCCGCGCTGGCCTCCGTGCGCGAGCCGCTGGCCGCCTGCCTCAACGGGGTCAAGGGGACCGCGAACACGCTCAACCAGCGCCGAGGCCGGACCGACGCGCTGCACGCCGCGCTGGATAGCTCGCGCATCGACCGCGCGACGCTGGAGGCCATGCTCGGCGCGATGGAGGCCGCGTTCCCCACCTTCCGCAGGTACTTCCGCGCGAAGGCGCAGCGCCTGGGCAAGGAGCGGCTGGCCTGGTGGGATGTCTTTGCGCCGGCCGGCGGCGCGGGCGAGGCGAGCCGCAAGGTGTATACCTTCAGCGAGGCGCGCGACTTCATCCTGGCGAACTTCGCAGGCTTCTCGCCGCTGCTGGAGGGGCTGGCGCGGCGCGCGTTCGACGGCCGCTGGATCGATGCGGAGCAGCGCGACGGCAAGCGCGGCGGTGCCTTCTGCATGGGCGTGGATGCAGTCCGGGAATCGCGCGTGCTGTGCAACTTCGACGGCACGCTCGACCAGGTCTCCACCATTGCGCACGAGCTCGGCCACGCGTTCCACAACGAATGCCTCTACGCCGCGGGCAAGACCTATCTGCAGAGCGACACGCCCATGACGCTGGCCGAAACTGCCTCCATCATGTGCGAGACCATCGTCATGGACGCGGTGCTCCGCGCCACGACCGACCCGGCGGAGGAGCTGGCGATCCTGGAGACCATCCTCATCGGCGACACGCAGGTCATCGTCGACATCTATTCGCGCTACCTGTTCGAACGGGAGGTCTTCGAGCGCCGCGCGGAAGCCGAGCTGTCCGCGGACGACCTGTGCGACATCATGCAGCGCGCGCAGCAGGCGACCTACGGTGACGGGCTGGACCAGAACTATCTGCACCCGTATATGTGGACCTGGAAGCCGCACTATTACCGGGCGGAGCTGTCGTTCTACAACTACCCGTATGCGTTCGGCCTGCTGTTCGGCACGGGCCTGTATGCCATCTATCAGCAGCGCGGGGCGGCGTTCGTGCCGGACTACGTGAACCTGCTGGCCTCGACCGGCGAAGGCACGGCCGCTGACCTGGCCGCGCGCTTCGGCATCGACATCCGCGACCGCGCGTTCTGGGAGGGCAGCCTGGCCGTCATCGGCCGGCGCATCGAGCGTTACTGCGCGCTGTAGGCGCGTTTCGTATTGGGGACGCGGCCATCGCGGATAAGCGAATGGCGCTGCGGCGCGGGGAACGAATACACGAATAGCGCGTATCGCCGCGGGGATATTCGCGTATTCGTGAGCGATTCGGGTATTCGCGATGGCCGCGTGTATTCCCA
>JAKPQT010000616.1 GCA_029555885.1 Chloroflexota bacterium
CAGTCAGCGTGTCATTTGCCGGGTTCACTTTGTGGTCGGTAAGCTTGCGCATTTGCGCTCCATAGTTGTGCCGGTTTTCAAGGGGCCGGCTAACCCTGCGTTCAACCGGACCGCAAGCGGCCGGTCAACTCTGCGTTAGGCCCCAAGACCACAGCGCGGCCGGCTGTTCGTCGGATCGGCGCTACGCTTGAGTGCTGCATTCCATGCCCCGGCTACAGCTTCAGCCAACGTCAGATTGGCGGCAATGCAGGCATTGCACTCCCGGCCCAGGCGCTCCACCCTCATCTTCCCGTCAGCGGCGTAGAACACGATGTCCCCCTTCTCGTCTATCAGAACCACACTCCCGCTTGTGTCTAGGGCGGCGGTCAGTTCCGCGCGCTCCGGCACCAGGCCTAACCCGTCATTCAACCGGACATTGCCCGGCGTGGCTTCAGTTGTCATCGTTGCTCCGTGCCGGGCAATGCCGGTTAATTCCCACGTTAAAATGCGTCATGTCACTCCCCTTGCTGCGACGGGGCGGCCAGGGTCAGGCCCCAAGCTGCGGCGCAGTTGGACTCCGACCAGCGGGCGCCTCGCTCAAAGCCGGCGAGGAATGCTTGGTCGCAGTCAATAGCTTGTGCGGCTTCGTCAATCTCCGCATCCGTCAGCGCCCGCACTGCTTGCGCCTGGGGTGCCGCAGCCTGCGCTTCGATCAGGTCGCGCAGTAGGCCAACGCAGTGCCCGATTTCCTCAGCCGGCGCGGCGCCGAATGCCAGCCCAGCAAGGTGGCCTGATGCGCCCGTAGCATCGGTCGGCCACTCATCGCGGGGTGTGGCCACCGGCTCGGGTGCTGCTGTGTGCGCTGCGGTGGAGATCGTGTAGGGCGCCAGCCGCTCTCGCACGATTGCCGGCAGAATCACGCCCCGGGCCTTTGCCGCCTGCTGCAGTGCCGCGTGTGTGGCGCGGTCAACGCGGATCGGCGGAAGCATCACAAGGCCGAGCTTGGCATCGGTGGCGGCTTCAGCCTCGGTGCCTGCAGGCACATGATCGGCCAGCCCCGCCGCTGCTGTGTGCGCTGCCTCTGCCGCCATGATGGCGAGTCCGAGTGCGGCTTCGGCCCGTTCAATCTCGGCCGACGAGGCGCCCCCCTTCCGGGTGCCGATGTAGTCGTCCAGCAGCAGCAGCAGGTTTCCCGTCGCAGGCACTGGCGTTGCCTGCGCCGCACTGGCGCTTCGGTAGTCGGCCAGTTGCTGGTCTGTCGGAGCGCCGGGGCTGTCCAGCCAGGCCGGACGCGCCTGCGGTGCCGTCTGCTGCGGTGCTGCGCCAGGAATCGCGTAGGGCGCCAACCGGTCGCGCACGATGGCCTGCACGATCACACCCTGGGCCTTCGCCGCCTCTTGCAGTGCCGCATGCGTAGCGCGATCAACGCGGATCGGCGGAAGCAGCACCAT
>JAKPQT010000618.1 GCA_029555885.1 Chloroflexota bacterium
CATACCGCATTTCACGCGCGAGGGCAAACGAACCGCCTCTTGTTCCAGCGGGCTCAGATGATGGGGTAGCCATTCGCGCCCACATCGCTCTTGACCAGGTACGACGGGTTGCCCGCCGTCTGTCGTGCATCGTCCGACAGACGGCTGTACATGGTCGCGATATAGCGCCTCATATCGTGATCCAAGATGCTGCTGGGGCTGAACCCAACCGGTAGATCCACTGCATCCATATCGATGCCGCCTGAGACTTTCACCAGATTCAGCAGGCCGGAGTGAACATACAATGGGGCAGGGGCCGCCGGCCCCGCCCGAACCGGCAGTTGCGGGCCAAAATCGTTCTTGTAGACCCAGCGAAACGTCTTCGCCTTCAGGATGTCGTTGTACTTGTTGGCGAAATCCAGGTCACCTACGCGCGGCGCGCCGAAAGTGTACACCCCATCAACGTTTACGCTGCCGACCTTCTGCAGCCGGAAAGCGCAGAGGGTCGCCAATGCGCCGCCCAGGCTGTGCCCTGTCAAAAACACCTTCTGATTGTTGGTGCGGGTGGCCCGCACGCGGTTGCGCACACTTTGATAGATGGTGCTCAACGCCGCATAAAAGCCGCGATGCACGTGCATCTTGCCCCAGCTATCGGGGGCCCGCATCATGAGGTGGTGGAGATTGGTCAGCCAGTCACGCACGGCTTGGGCCCCTTCCGTGCCCCGGAACACGACGAGAATCAGCTTGGAATTGCTGAGAACTGCCGCCTCGGTATCGTAGGGGAAGCTATCCGGCGGAGAGTCCGCGTAGATGCGCACGTCAAAGGGGTCCGTCTGGCTCAGCATGGTGAAGTAGCGCTCGAAGCGTTCCTCGAAGGCCTCGCCTGCCTTGCCGGGCGGCTTGTCATGGTAGATGTATTGGCTAGCAATGGCGAGCAAATAGGCCGAGCTCTTCGAATGTCCGACGTAGTCCTGGCTGAAGTAGCGATAGATGGTCACAAACGCCTCCTGATATCAGCACTGCAACTCAGCAGCATTTTGTGGCAGGATTGTACCAGTAAAGTGCCATACCACCAACTCGCGCTACTCCGGGGCGAGCAGTTGACAGCCCGCACGTGGCCCGCTATGATGACGGACCGTGACAGCCTGACGATCCGGAGACACCCCCACGGCCATGAACAGCAAAGAACGTGTACATGCGGCGCTTGCCCGGCAGCCGGTGGATCGTGTGCCGGTCTTTATGTGGTTCCACCCGGACACCGCCGCGCGACTGGCGCGCCTCCTGGAGATCGACCCGGCCGATGTGGGCGAGGCGCTCGGCAACGATGTGCAGCAGACGTGGGTCAACAACAACTACGCCATGGAGGGCATCGTCCACGCAGCGGACGGCGAAGGCCACACCGATGCCTGGGGCATCGGCTGGGTCCGCCAGCACGGATTCAACCAGATTGCGCGCTTTCCCCTGAGCGGGGCGAGCCGCGACGAAGTGCTCGCCTACCGATTCCCCGATGACCGGCTCGACAGCCTGCTGGCGAACATGGCACCTGTGGTCAAGCGGAGCTGCGACAGCTTCATTGGCTGCGATGTCTCGCCGTGCGCCTTCGAAATGTACTGGCGGCTCCGCGGGATGGAGGACGCCATGCTGGACATCGCCGCGGACCCCATCCTGGCCGCGACGATGTTCGAACGGTGCGCGGATTTCGCGGTCCGGCTGGCCGAGGCTGCCTGCACGCGCCTGCCCCTGGATTGGTTGTGGACCGGCGATGACGTGGCTGGACAACAAGGCATGTTGCTCAACCCGCGCACCTGGCGCAGCCTCGTCAAGCCGGCGCTGGCGCGTGTTTTTGCGGTGGGCAAAGCGCACGGTCTGCCGGTGGCATATCACTGCTGCGGCGGGCTGCGGCCCATCATCGGCGACCTGATTGAAATCGGCATGGATGTGCTCAATCCCGTGCAGGGCAACTGTCCCGGCATGGATCCCCTATCGCTGAAGGCGGAATTCGGCGGCCACCTGGCCTTCATGGGCGGGGTGGACACACAGGACCTGCTGCCCAATGGGACCGTGGCCGAGGTCCGCCGCGCAACGCGCCGCTTGTTGGACGGCATGACGGCTGCCACAGGCAGCTGGGCCACAGGCAGCGACGCGAGCGGAGGCTACATCCTCGCAGCGTCGCACACGATTCCGCCGGAGACGCCCGACGCGAACATATTCGCATTGTACGACGAGGCGGGCATCACCCGTGAGGAAATCTTCGACCGCGCGGCGATGCTGCGCGCCCGCGCAACCCTTCGTTCGTAGCAGCACTTTAGTGCCACCCCCTCTCAAGGAGCATCCCATGACACCGCGTGACGAATTCATCGCTGCCCTGGAGCGTCGCGCTCCCACGCCCGGCCAACGCGTGCCCCATTTCGAGCTGGTTTTCTACCTTACGATGGAGGCCTTCGGCAAGGTCCACCCGACGCACCGCGCGTACAGCCAGTGGGATCAGATGGAGGAGAAGGAACGCGCGCTCCACCGCAACGAGATGGCCGACATCTATATCCAGACTGCGGAACGTTACGAGCATAACGCCATCTTCATTCATCCCAACCCCGGCCGCGAGGACGAGGTTTTTCGCCTGATCGAGCTGATCCGCGAGAAGTCGGGGGACCGCTACTTCATTATGAAGCACGGCGATGCCACCTTCAGCGTGCCCGGCGGGGATCACATGCAGGCGTTCGCCTATCGCCTCGTCGATGAGCCGGAGAAGGTCCACGCAGAGGCGGCCGCAATGGTGGATCAGGCGCTCGCCGCAGCAGAACGGTTACGCGCTCACTCAGATCGCCTCGGCGGCGCGGGCGGGCTAGACGGCTTTGCGCTCTGCGCGGACTACTGCTTCAACACCGGCCCGTTCCTCAGCCCGCGGCGTTTTGCCGAGTTCGTGACGCCGTACCTCGCGCGACTGACGAAGGGCTACCGAAACCTGGGGTTCTACGTCATCAAGCACACCGACGGCAACATCATGCCCATCATCGACCAACTCGTGAGTACCCAACCCCACGCGCTGCATTCGATTGACCCGCAAGCCGGGGTGGACATCGCGGAGGTCAAGCGCCGTTACGGCGACCAGATCTGCCTGATCGGCAATGTGAACTGCGGGATGCTGGACACGGGAACCGATGAGGAAGTCATCGCGTCGGCCCGCTATGCCCTCCAGAGCGGGATGCCCGGCGGCGGCTACATCTTCTCGACGAGCAACTGCATTTATACCGGCATGCGGCTGGCGCGCTATGATCTGATGCTCGATGTCTGGCGCAAAGAGGGGGTGTACCGCTAGGAACGCCGCGTTTTCCGGCAGGCTCAGCATCATCCGCCACTGCGCGCCTACCCTTTCCCCCAGGACACATGCTATACTGGTTGCGTGGACGCAGGGCGCTGAAGCGCCGACTACAAACCCTCATAGAAAGCGAGACGAGCATGGACATCGGAAACTGGCAAGCGGCAGATGTGCGGGCCAACGGCCTGAAGATGCACTACTACCGGACGGGCGGCCGCGGGCCGGTCATCGTGTTGTTCCACGGCATCACGGACAACGGCCTGTGTTGGGCGCCGCTGGCACGCGCACTCGAAGCCGAGTACGATGTGGTGATGCCCGACGCGCGCGGGCATGGGCTGTCAGATGACGGCAATGATTACACGCCGGAGAGCCACGCTGCCGATGCCGCAGCCTTCATCGCGGCGCTGGGATTGGAGCGACCGGTCATCGGCGGGCACTCGATGGGCGGACTAACCGCCACTCTGGTGGCCGCGCGCCACCCCGATCTGGCGCGGGCCGTCATCCTGGAAGACCCGGCCTGGTCGCGGCCCGAGACGGCGGAGATGCGGCAAGCCCGGCCCGCGTTTGCCGCGGAGTGGCGGCGCAAGCTGGCCCTCCAGCAGGCGCAGTCGCCCGAGGAGTTGCTGGCCCAGGGCCGCCGCGATAACCCCGACTGGTCCGCCGCGGAGCTGGAGCCGTGGGTCATCGCTAAGCAGCAGGTGCGTCTCTCG
>JAKPQT010000641.1 GCA_029555885.1 Chloroflexota bacterium
CTTTACGATTCGCGCCGGGCGATCTTCACCCGCTACTGGAACGAGGGCGACCCCGAGATCCAGCGCGGCTACATGCCGGTCCTGCCCGGCCCGCAGGGGATGAAGCTCACGGCCGCCGACAGCGACGACAAGAGCCGCGTGTTTCAGTGGCTTGGCAAGAGAAGCACGCTCGTCCGGCAGGTTGCCAAGAAGTGGGGCGTGCCGGACGACGACATCCCCGGTTTTCTCGAAGAGCTTTGGCGGTATCTGACGAGTCCGCCGGTGGGCCTGCTGACTGCCGTGACCCTCAAGGGGAGCAAGGACCGCCCGCTGCCGAACTGCTCGGGCGTGTACCAGATCGATTCGGCGAAGCTGCTGCTGCGGGAGAACCACGGTCATTACCGCTGCAAGCGCTGCCGGAGGAAGATGATGCGGCGGCCGCCCGGCAGCCGGTGCATGGCCTGGCAATGCGACGGCGAGCTGGAGCACGTCCGCGAAGATGTTGACAACTACAACCTGCAACTGCTCGACGAGCGCTACGAGATGATCCGGCCGGAGGAGCACACGGCGATGGTCCCGCAGGAGCACCGCGAGCGGATCGAGAACTGGTTCAAGGGGAGCGGCGACGCCGTCAATGCCCTGGTCTGCACGCAGACGCTGGAACTGGGGGTCGACATCGGGGCGCTCGATTCGGTTCTGCTGCGCAACGTGCCTCCGCTGCCGGCCAACTACTGGCAGCGCGCCGGCCGGGCCGGCCGCCGCCACCGGATGGCGGTCAACCTGACGTATTGCCGGCCCACTTCGCACGATCGGGCGTACTTCAACGAGCCGACGAAGATGCTCGGCGGACGGGTGGACCCACCCGCCTTCCACCTGCGAAACGAGGTGATGGTCGCCAAACACGTCCATGCGGGCTACGGGCGTGGCGTGCTGTGGGTCGGGCCAGCTGCGCAAGGATTCAAGCAGGGAGCGGGATGCGGTGTTCAGTGCGTACGCGCGCACATCGGGTGCGGCGGCAGCCTGCGGTGTGGGGTTGGCTACCAGTGCCACACGCAAGCGCTCGCGTGCCAGCAACAGGGCCAGGGTGCGGCCGACGATGCCGGCCCCACGGATACAAATGTCAAAGGTGTGCGCCATGCGGGCATTGTAGGAGCGCACTGACGACCACAGGCGCGGTGCAGAATCTCCGACTTTGC
>JAKPQT010000643.1 GCA_029555885.1 Chloroflexota bacterium
AACTGGCGGTCCCAGGTCGCATCGCCGGTGACGGACCAGACACCGGAGGTCGGATCGAACGCCAGCGGGTGCGGCGTGAAGCTCAGCGTCGCGGCGTCGGCATAGCGGCGCAGCGTGACGGAGCGGGCGGTGGGCGCCCACAGGCTGACGGAGGGCGTCGTGCCTGCATACGTGACGCCGAGCGTCTGCGTGCGGGCGGCGGCCGCGTACAGGGCATCGAGCACGCTCTGTATCTGCGTGCGGCTCGCTTCTGCCAATCGGCCGTCATTACGGTAGCTGGCGACGGCGGTCTGGCCCTTGAGCAGGTCCTTCGCGTTCTCCGGCGTCAGGTCGGCCGTCAGCCGCAGGAGGCCGTCCGCGTTCGGGTTCTTGGGATAGGCGCCCTCGGGGATGCCGCCCTCCGCCGTCAGCGCAACGAAACACGGGATCGCGGGTGCAGGGAAGGTGCAGGCGGTATCCGCGGCCGCCGTCTCCAGGCCGCCATCCGGGTCGTAGAGCAGCTTGTAGCTGGATGCGAACGTGCCGTGCCAGGCCAGCGTGCCTGCATCGAGCCAGATAGCCTGCGCGTCGTCGAGCGGGATGGGCGCGGCCGCGGCTGAGACAGACGCCCCCGCGAGCATCGTCAGAGTGAGCCCGAGGATGGCGATTCCACAGAACCAGGAGCGGTACGACATCGACTTACACTTCCTTCCACATGGAGCGATCGTTCTACATCACCAGTGAACTGATAGCGTAACACTTGTAACATCAAACAGCAATTCGAAACGCATTCACGCAGGAACTTCCATATAGCCGGAGTCGAGGCTTTAGCCGGTTTGGGCATGTACGCATGCAGCCGGCCAAACCGGCTAAAGCCTCGACTCCAAGCATCTGCATGGCATTGCACTTGGACATCCTGGTATCTGCGGCTCATGTCCCCTACGACCCGCCCTGCCAGTCCGACCAAAACAGCGCGGCCAGATAGTCGTACGCCGCGGCGGAGCGGACGAGCAGGCTGACCTCGCGGTTGAGCTTGGAAGATGTCTCGCCGCCGTTCAGGCTCCCCGCCATGACCCACCCCTCTCCGCCCACGCGGGCCAGCAGCATCTTGTTGTGGATGCCGCGGCCGGTCGGGTTGCCGCGCCGCGCGTCCAGGTCCAGACCCTCCACCTGCGCAACAGCCTTGACATACTCGATGGTGCGCAGGTTGCTGCGGGGATTGTCGAGGTCCTGGTTGTCGAAGAATGCGTCGAGCAGCACGCGCACAGTCGCGCCACGGCGCGCTGCGCCGATGTAGGCCTCCAGCCGCGGGTTGGGGTCCTGAGCGGCATTGCTGTCACTGGGGCCCCAAAACGGCGGCTCATCCAGCGCCTCGAGCAGGATAATATCCCCTGCGCCCGCCCGGTTGACCAGCGCCAGCCACCCGTCTCGGTCAGCCAGCGCATTCTCAGGCGCCTGCACGACCTGGAAGCTGAAAGTGTCGTGGAGCAGCAGTGACGTCGGGAACCGGACGGGGTAGGATATGCCGCCGGTGAGGTAGTCCGGCTGGAAGTCTGCGGGCGGCGCGCAGAGTTGGGCGTCCTGCGGTTCCCACGCCCAGACA
>JAKPQT010000648.1 GCA_029555885.1 Chloroflexota bacterium
TCCGAATCTCATCGCCGACCTGGAGGCCGCGGGCGTCGAATACCGCTTCGAGCGGCCCGCCAGCCCGGCAGGCGTGCTGCTCCTCTCGTGGATTCTGCCGCTGGGGTTGCTGGCCGTCTTCTGGTATTTTCTATCCCGCGCACGGGGGGCCATGATGGGCGGCGGCGGCATGGGCGGCATCTTCGGGGTCGGCAAGAGCAAGGCCACCGAGGTCAAGGCCGAGGATGTCGGCGTCACCTTCAAGGATGTGGGCGGCGCGGATGAGGCGATTGCGGAGCTGCAGGAAATCATCCAGTTCCTCAAGTACCCGGAGCAGTTCGCCATCCTCGGCGGGCGGATTCCGAAGGGCGTGCTCCTGGTGGGGCCGCCCGGCACAGGCAAGACCCTGCTGGCAAAAGCGACGGCAGGCGAGGCCGGCGTCTCGTTCTTCGAGACCAGCGGGTCCGAGTTCGTGGAGATGTTCGTGGGCGTGGGCGCGGCGCGCGTACGTGACCTGTTCGAGCAGGCGCGCAAGGCGGCCCCGGCCATCGTGTTCATCGACGAAATCGACGCCATCGGCCAGAGCCGCTCCGGCACCGTGCGCATCGGCGGGAACGACGAGCGCGAGCAGACACTGAACCAACTCCTGGCGGAGATCGACGGCTTCAAGACCAACAGCGAGCGGCCGGTCATCATCATGGCCGCAACCAACCGGCCCGAAATCCTGGACCAGGCGCTGTTACGCGCGGGCCGCTTCGACCGGCAGATTCAGGTCGGCAACCCCGACGTGACCGGCCGCCAGCAGATCCTGCGTATCCACAGCAAAAACATCAAGCTGGCACCCGACTTCGACATCGAACGGGCCGCGCGCATGACGCCGGGGTTCAGCGGCGCGGACCTCGCGAACATCATGAACGAGGCGGCCCTGCTGGCTGCACGACGCCGTGCGGATGCCGTCACCATCCTGGACTTCGAGCGGGCCATCGAGCGCGTGGTGGCCGGGCTGGAACAGCGGACCAAGATGCTGAACGAGGAGGTCAAGACCGCGGTGGCGTATCACGAGGCGGGCCATGCCCTGGTCGCCGCGCTGACGCCGCACTCGGACCCGGTCAGCAAGATCAGCATCGTCCCGCGCAGCCGCGGTGCGCTGGGCTACACGCTGCAGATGCCCGAGGAGGACCGCTACCTGCTGCGCAAGGCCGAGCTGGAGGACCGCATTGCAGTCATGCTCGGCGGCCGCGCGGCGGAGAAGGTCATCTTCAACGAAATCAGCACGGGCGCGAGCGACGACATCACGCGCGCGACCGAGCTGGCGCGGCGGATGGTCACGGAGTTCGGCATGAGCGAGACGCTCGGGTCGGTGCGCTACGCCGGCCAGCAGATGCAGTACCTGGGCGGCGCCATCGACGACAATGCCAGCCTCAGCCCGGAGACCCGCGAGCTGATCGACCGGGAGATCAAGCGCATCATCACCGAGCAATATGACCGGGCGCAGCATCTGCTGACTGAGAATCGTCCCGCACTGGAGATGCTGACGCGCGAGCTGCTCCGCTGCGAGACGGTGGATGCCAGCGCGGTCAAGGCAGCGCTCGCAGGCGAGGAGCGCGAGTGCGCGTCTGAGGAGCCGCTCAAGACCATCACCGGCCAGCCCGCCGCACAGGGGCCGGCGATCGTTATCCGCGAGGACACAGAGAATTAGCAGCCGCGGAAGACGCGGAGCACACGGAAAATCGAGCAACACATAGAGTCGAGGCGTTAGCCGGTTAGGTTGGCTGCGTGCATACGTGAGCAATCCGGCTAAAGCCTCGACTCCACTTCCAGTGTGATAGTACAGTACATATCGAGAACACACACTTGACCACCACACCCCCAACCACCGACTCTGTGCCGGTCGCAGCCATCGCGGCTGCGGCCGGCGACGTGATGCTGATCGAAGATGTGACTGACGGCATCGGGCCCGCACATGCCGTGCGGCTGCGCGGGCGGCTGCTGGTTCCGGCAGACGAGGCCTGGCAGCGGCTGGCGGAACGGCTGCGGCCGCTGGGTCGCACGCCGCTGCTGCGCCGCCGGACGGACGGGCCGGGCGAAGAACTGCTGGCGCTGCCGGTCACGTTCCGGCCTTCGCAGGCGCGGCCCGCGGTCGCGCTGCTGATGTTCGCCCTCACCGTCCTATCGTGCCTGTTTGTGGGCGCGCAGATGGTGGAGAATGCGACCTTTGAGACACTGAACCTGCTCGACGGCTGGCCCTTCGCGTTGAGCATGCTGGCGATCCTGACCGCGCACGAGTTCGGGCACTACCTGATCGCGCGGCGGCTGGGAAGCCCGACAAGTCTGCCCTACTTCATCCCCATGCCCCTCGGCCCATTCGGTACGCTCGGCGCATTCATCACCATGAGCGTGCCCCCGCGCAACCGGCGTCACCTGCTGGCCATCGGCGCGGCCGGGCCGCTGGCAGGGTTGGCCGTCGCAATCCCGATCCTCATCCTGGGCCTGAGCCTGAGCAAGGTCCTGCCGCTGCCCGCGGGCGGCTACCAGATGGAGGGCAATTCGCTGCTGTACGCCGGGCTGAAGGTGCTGATGTTTGGGCGCTTCCTACCCGGTGGCGGGGAGGATGTCTGGATTCATCCGGTAGCCTTTGCGGGCTGGGCCGGGCTGCTGGTCACCGCGCTCAACCTGATTCCCGCGGGCCAGCTCGACGGCGGACACATCGTCTACGCGCTGCTCGGGCCGCGGGGCGCGCGGCTGGTCACATGGGCGGTCCTGGCTGCGCTGGTGGGATTGTCGTTCGTGTGGACCGGGTGGGTGCTATGGCTGGCGCTGGTGTTCATCTTCGGGCGGATGCAGGACATGCCGCTCGATGAAATCACCGAGCTGACCGCCAGCCAACAGGCGCTGGCTGCGGTCATGGTCGTCGTGTTCGTGCTGGTCTTCGTGCCGGTTCCGCTGGTGTTCGTCCCGTAAGCCGGGCGTCAGGTGGCGACGACCGAGTTGTCGGTCCCGAACTTATTCGGGACGTAACGATCCGCGTGCCAGTCGTTGTGCCAGTCGCGGCCGTTGATGAGATAGCGAAACTGGAATTCGCGGCCTTTGGGGAGGATCAATGTGATGCGCCAGTTGCCATCACTGCGCGATTGGTGCATCTCGTGTTGGGTCGTGTTCCAGTCGTTGAAATCACCGACCAGCGTGACCCGCTCGGCCCAGACTCCCGAGGGCATCTCGAAGGTCACGCGGACGTTTTCCCCGTCGGCCAGTTCTTCCTTGTGAATCATCGGGCGGGTCCTCCCTGGTGATGGCGTTGCATGTGCAGGAATTATAGCACGGACTTGACTAAATAAGCAATCACCCGTAAAATCAGCCTACATTAACCGGAGATTCCCCCTGGGCCGGCCAGCGCGCCGGCCCAGGCGCGTGTGTTTGCTGGCGCAAACGTGTTTGCGCCAGCAAACCCAGGGTAGTCACGATGTTCGAGAGCCTACAGAGCAAACTCAACGCCGTTTTCGATAAGCTGGCGGCCCACGGGCGGCTGACAGAGCAGGACGTCGACACCGCGCTGCGCGAGGTGCGGCTGGCCCTGCTCGAGGCCGACGTGAACTTCAGGGTCGTCAAGCAGCTCGTTGCGCGCGTGCGCGAGCGGGCAATCGGCGCCGAGGTCATGCAGAGCTTGACGCCGGCCCAGCAGGTCGTGAAGATCGTGCACGACGAGCTGCTCCAGACGCTCGGCGAACCGGCGCGACTGGACCTGTCCGGTCCCGCGCCGCACGTCATCATGCTCGTCGGCCTGCAAGGCTCGGGCAAGACGACCACCGCGGCCAAGCTGGCGCTGTCGCTGCGCAAAAACCAGAACAAGCGCACGCTGCTCGTCGCGGCAGACACCTACCGGCCCGCAGCCGTGACACAGCTCGAAGTGCTCGGCAAGCAGATCGACACGCCCGTTCACAGCGAAGGGACGAAGGTCCCGCCGCCGGAGATCGTGCGCCACGCGCTGCAGCGCGGCCGCGAGGGCGCGTTCGATATCATCATCCTCGATACGGCAGGCCGCCTGCAGATCAGCGAAGAGATGATGCGCGAGCTGGAGCAGATCAAGGCGCTGGCGAAGCCGCAGGAAATCCTGCTGATCGCCGATGCCATGACCGGCCAGGAAGCCGTCAACGTCGCCAAGGGCTTTCACGAGCGGGTGAGCATCACCGGCCTGATCCTGACGAAGGTGGACGGCGACGCGCGCGGGGGTGCGGCTATCTCCATGCGCGAGGTAACGGGCGTTCCCATCAAGTACCTGGCGACGGGCGAGAAGCTGGACGGGTTGGAGCCATTCCATCCTGACCGGCTGGCGACGCGCATCCTCGGCATGGGCGACATGCTCACACTGATCGAGAAGGCCGGGGAGAACGTCGACAAGGCCGATGCGGAACGCATGAGCCGCAAGCTGGTCAAGGGCGAGTTCAACCTGGAGGACTTCCTGAACCAGCTCCAGCAGATCAAGAAGATGGGGCCGCTCACACAGTTGCTGGACATGATCCCAGGCATGGGCCGCATGACCCAACAGTTGGCGCCGGATGTCACGGACAAGCAGTTCCGGCAGATCGAAGCCATCATCAACTCGATGACGCCGCAGGAGCGCCGCGATCCCAAGCTGCTCAACGGCAGCCGCAAGCGCCGCGTGGCGCGGGGGTCCGGCTCATCGGTGATGGAAGTCAACGACCTGCTGAACCAGTTCCGCCAGATGCAGCGCATGATGAAGCAGATGAGCTCCGGCGGCCGGGGCATGCGTGGCATCATGGATATGTTTCGTTAGTTGACAACCCGGGCGGGGTTGAAAGTGAGCATGTTGAAGGTTACAGGTTGCGAACTGAACTTTCGACCTTCAACTTTCCAGCCTGCTCCCGGTTGCAAGCATTCGGGACCCTCTGCGTCCCATACATCAGAAGGAGCACTAGAAGTCAATGGTACGTATTCGCTTGCGCCGCCACGGCGCGAAGAAGCAGCCGACCTACCGTGTCGTGGTCGCGGACCAGCATGCGGCACGTGATGGTCGCATCATCGAGAACATCGGCAACTACAACCCGCGCACCGAACCCGAAACGATCAACATCGACGTCGAGCGGGCACGCTATTGGCTCAGCGTGGGCGCACAGCCCAGCGAGACGGTAGCCCGGCTGTTGAAGGTTGCGGGAGCGTACGAAGCTGCTCCGGCGGCCCCAACCGCGGCTGCGTAATTGCCCAGCCGCCGCCCAGACCGCATGCGGAGGCTGACGGTGAAAGAAAAAGAACTGGTTGAGTATGTCGCCAAGATGCTGGTGGACAAGCCGGAAAAGGTGACGGTCAAGGAAACGCACGGGGCCAATGTGACCGTGCTTGAGCTGCACGTGGACCAGGAAGACATGGGCCGCGTCATCGGCAAGGACGGCCGCGTCGCAAATGCGCTGCGGACGCTCCTGCGGGTCCTGGCACAGGAACGCCGCGTCGTGCTGGAAATCGTGTAGCGCCGGAAGACGGTAACTGGAAGCTGGTTTGCTGACCAGCCGTAAAGTCCTGGAAGACGGGTTCTATGGCGAAGGCGTTGCGTTCCGCAACGACAGCTTCGCCATAGAACCCGTTCTCTCATTTGTACGGATAGGTGAAGATGGCGAAGAAGAAGCAGGCGGCACAGCCGTATCTCGTGGTCGGCCAGATTGTAGCGCCCCACGGCATCCGGGGCGAGGTCAAGGTCGAGGTGATGAGCGACAACCCGGACCGGTTCAAGACGGGCGCGGAGCTGTATCTGAGCAGCACACCCGAGGGGACCGACGCGCGGCCCGTCAAGCTGGCAACGAGCCGGCCGCACCAGAACCGGATGCTCGTCCGGCTGTCATCCACGGCCGACCGCAACGCGGCGGAGCAACTGCGCGGGCTGTATCTGCTCATCCCGGAGGCGGAGGCCATGGCGCTGGGCGAGCATGAGAACTTTGCGCATGACCTGATCGGGCTGCGCGTCGAGACGACCGCTGGGGAGGCCCTGGGCGAAATCGTGGAAATCGTGTTCACCCCGGCCAACGATGTGTACGTGGCGCGCGGGGAGGCAGGCGAAGTGTTGCTGCCCGCGACGCGCGAGGTCGTCCGGTCGGTGGACCTGGCCGCGCGCACGATGGTCGTGGAGCTGCCCGAGGGGCTGCTTGCCCCGGCGACCGAGGCAGACGCAGATGAGACGGACGCCGACGCGGCAGGGGACGAAGCCCCCGCATCCTGAACGGGTGAACGCAGCAATCCAGCCTGCGGAGTACCTGTGGACTCAGATACAACTGGAGTCGAGGCTTCAGCCGGCTTGGTCGTGTATGCATACAGGCGCCTGACCGGCTGAAGCCTCGACTCCACAGGACCAGCCATGCGCACACTCACCCTGCTATCCTGGAACGTCAACGGCGCCCGCGCCATCTACAAGGCCGGGTTCATGGACTGGCTGGCGGAGACTGCGCCCGACATCCTTTGCCTGCAGGAGACGCGCGCGGAGCCGGACCAGATTCCTGCTGAGATGCGGGAGCCGGCCGGCTATCAGGCGTTCTGGCACGCATCCAGCCGCAAGAAAGGGCACAGCGGCGTCGGGCTGCTGACGCGCGAGGCGCCTCGGGCCGTCACCTACGGCATCGGCCAGCCAGAGTTCGACGACGAGGGACGGACCATCGTCGCGCAATACGCCGACTTCACCCTCATCAACTGCTACTTCCCCAACGGCGGCCGCGCCCTGGAGCGCGTGCCCTACAAGCTGGCGTTCTACGACGCGTTTCTGGAGTTCATCGAGGGGCTGCGCTCGCAGGGCCGGCAGGTCATCTTCTGCGGCGACGTCAACACCGCGCACCGCGAGATCGACCTGGCGCGGCCCAGGCAGAACCAGAAGACGACAGGGTTCCTACCCGAGGAACGCGCGTGGATGGATCGGCTCGTTGCCAGCGGTTATGTCGACATCTTCCGTGACCGCCACCCCGACCTGGCCGGCCAATACACCTGGTGGCTCCAGTGGGCGCAGGCGCGCGAGCGGAACATCGGCTGGCGCATCGACTACTTCTTCGCCGCCGCGGAGGTGCTGCCGCGCGTGACGGACGCCTTCATCTGGCCCCACGTGCGCGGGAGCGACCACTGCCCGGTCGGGATACAATTTGAGGCCATGGAGCGTTAGCCGCATGACACCGACCATGTAGTGGGTCATTTCCATGCGATAAGGCTCCTGAGGAAGGGATTAGGGACGAGGTTTCGACCGCCATTGGAAGGCTTCGCCACCGATACCAAAGTGCTCCAGGAACTCGAGCAAGCCGTCGATATCGAGAAAACTCGCAGCCTGGCCGCTCTGCACGTGCTCGATGCGGCCCCGCCAGCGCGGCTCCCCGGCCAAACACTCGCGCCAGAAGCGCACGGCGAAGGGTGTGTGGCAGGGAGCGTACACAGCTTCTCGAACCAGCCGCATCCATCCAGAATGCGCTTGACGAATTGTGGTATTGTAAAAGTTGGCCTCGCTGCCCGATAGGCCATCTCCGCGCCTGCTTCGCACGACGGGCGGAAGCCGTTGGCTGTATGTTGCCACAGCAGGAGGCTTTCCATGGTATCCCCGTTCTTTGGGCTCTGCCGCACCGCTCTGTTCGTCCTCTGCATCGTCGTGCTCCTCGCCTCGCCGGTCTCCGCCGGCCCGCTCCGGGATCCATCCGGTCCCGGCGCCCTCGATGTCCACATGCAGTACTTGCCGCTCGTGATGAAGGCAGGCCCCTCACCCACTGCCATCGAACTAATCGACGCCGCCCTCGCGCAGGGCCAGATCGACGACATGACCGCGCTCGTCTACAAGGTGTACGCGGTCTTCGGCGACCCGCGGCTGCCGGCCGAGTACCGCAGCCCTGACAAGGCCATTCGCGAAGGCACGGAGGTCATGGCGGAAGCGATGGGCCGCTATGACGCGCTGCCCGCCGAAACCCAGGCGTTATTGCTGCCCTTCTTGCTCCCGCCCTACTACCAGGGCAGTTGGGACGACCAGCAGCCGGCGGAAGGCGGCCCGCTGGCCGCCGCGCCCCTGACTCTCCCGGCGGCAGCGGCGCTTGCGCCCGGCGGCCCCCCGGAAATGCCGCTCTCCGACAAGTGGTTCTATAGGGGTAACGCCAAGGTCAAGGTCTGGGGCCGCAAGGACCGGCCGGGCGACGGCAGGTTGGTAGAACTCGTATTCAACGCGCTCAAAGACAAGGTCTGGCCGGACCTGACCGGGCTGATGCTGTGCGAGCCGATCAAGGACGACGGGCAGGGGAACTTCGGCGGCGACGGCCGTCTCGACGTGGCCCTGACCGTGATCGACGACGACGGCATGACCATCCCGTACGTTGGCTTCGCCATCATGGGCCCGGTCCACCTCCGGATCAACCGCCGCCTGAACGACGAGCTCCTGCGCGCCGCCCTGGCCCACAACTTCATGCACAGCCTGCAGTTTACCTACGAACTGCCGGGCAACCGGCTGTACGACAAGTGGCTGATGGAGTCGACCGCAGTCTGGGCCGAGGACTTCGTCTATCCTGAGGCAAACACCGAGCAGTTCTACCTGGCCGCATTCCTCGACGACCCAGGCGTCTCACTGAACGACATCAAGGCCGCGCATCACTACGGCGCGTACCTCTTCCCCTTCTACCTGAGCCATGTCAGCACGCCGGACGTGGTTCGCTCGATGTGGGTGATGGCGGAGTCGACCGACACCGTGCTGGAGGCAGTCGACACGGTGATCGAGGGCGGGTTCAAGCAGCAATGGCCCGAGTTTGCCCGCTACAACTGGAACCGGCCGCCCCAGGACGACTACAGCTCGTGGGACCTGATTGCGCGGGGCGTGACTGCGCCCGCCATACCCGTGCCGGGCCCGCTCGACGGGTTCCCGGCTAAGGATTTCGTCTGGACAATGCCAACCGACGTCCGCCCCCTGGCCGCGCACTATTACCACTTCGTCTTCCCCCGGGACGATGTCAGCTCGGTCACGTTCTACAACCCGTTCAAGACGAGCTCAGACCCCGACGCGAAGGTGCAGGTGCTGGTCAAGCTGGGGGTGCGTGGCAGGCATAGAGCAGCTGGTTAGCCGTGGTCGGCGTCGGGCCGCGGTCCAGCGCGCAGGCATAGCCGCCGTCCTGGTCCGGCAGGGGATCGCCGATCGATCCGGGCCGCGCAGCGGTGGCGATCTCATGCATGGCGCCGCAGCGCGACCAGGCATAGGCCACCGCCGCGCCGTCCTGCCGCCAGTGCGGCTTGGTCGCGCCCAGCGCCTCGGTTGCCGGGTCGCCGATGCTCAGCGTACCGGCATCGACGGTCGTGCCCGCCTGCACGTCGGCGCGCGCATCACCAAGCCACCGGTCCCCGCCCAGGATCGCCACCGCAGGCTGGAAGATGCCGGGACCCAGGTCGGCCACTTCCTCGAACACCACGGTCGCTGCGCCCCAGCCGGGAAGCGTGACCTCCTTGAGCACCCGCGAACCCTGGATATAAACCTGGAACCGGTCGCCCAAATAGTACGTGTTGACCAGCCGGACGGTGACGCTGCCTTGCGGATAGGCCCCGAGCGACGCACAGTCGGGCTTGTTGGTGAGGCGCTGGGGCGTGCCGCCCTGCGCGGGGAGGGTGTAGAGGTCACGTTCGTACCAGGAGCAGGCGCGCTGGTAATCGCTGGCGAAGGCCAGTGCCCGGCCATCAGGCCGCCAGTCCAGGCCGGTGATCGTGTCATACTGCGGATCGGGCGCACTCCAGAACGGGCGATCATTGCCGCCGTCCGGGTCGATCAGGCGAATCGCGTTGCCATTCTTCACGTATGCAATGGGGCCCGGTGTGCTCCCGGCGTGGGCGCCGGTCGAAGGAACGGTCACGACCTGAGACAATAATGCGCAGACAACGAACAGCCCTGCGATCAACCGCATGCACGCAGCCATGGTTGAACCTCCTGCAACCGGCCTGTAGGTCCAGCCGATTACCACCACCTTACGCGCATCTATCGCCGTGAGCCCCCGGCGCCCATTGTACGCGCGCCGGAACAAGTGCGGCATCCTTCACAAGCATACCATATTTTTGCGTGTTTATGAAGCTATATCGCAAGATTTATGTGAGTACACCCGTATGTCTGGGGTTGGGGAAATGACAACGGACCTGCGGGGGTGCGCCAGGCTGATCCCGGCACGACCTCGCAGGTCCGTCACACAGATTTCGTTATAGAATGCTGTCCGTGAGCGTCAGCTCGCCTGCGGCGCCAGGCGGAAAGACTCACCGGACAGATTCGTCCGGACCTCGTACTGCTGGCCGCCAGCCTCGAACACGATGCGCCAGCCCGGCGTCACGGCCGCCAGGCACGACTCGGCCGGACCGCCCAGCCCGAAGCACGAATCCGTCCACTCGACCCGCTCGGCCTCGACGAGGCGCAGGTCTGCGGCGGAGACGCTGGCTTCGGCAGCCAACCACGCGAGCGCCTGGTCCGCGAAGGCGGGCTGCTCCCCGCCCGCAGGGGCCGAGACCGGCGCGCCGCTGCCGGGCGTAGCGGCCGGGAGCGGCGCGCACGCGACTGCCAACACGGCCACCAGGGCCGCGACAATGATAGACATAGATCGATACATCTATTCACCTCACACTTTCGATAGATTCTTCTCTGACGTAACACGCCTCACATCGGACGTCTGGCAGGGCGCATACGTTCCATCTGGGGCAGCGGAACACGGGCCGCGTGGGCGGGCGAGGCGACCTCGCCCCTACGCCTCCTTCGGTATG
>JAKPQT010000661.1 GCA_029555885.1 Chloroflexota bacterium
GGGCGCGGCCCGTTATCTCGAGTTCGTTCATTGCGAGGCATCGTACCGGTTATGATGCCGCCATGAAATCTCGGGGCCTGAAAACGACTTACCTCGCTGCCGCTGCGGGCACCGGTGCGTCTGTCACGGCTGCGCTCGTCATCGCCTACTACCTGACCCACCGCGCAGCGCCGCGGTCCGACGTCGGTCTCTGGCTCGGCATCCTGGGTGGGACGGGGCTGCTGATGACTGCCATGGCGATCGGCGTTGCCTGGCTGCTGGCACGTCGGCTCGAAGAGCCGCTCTCCGCACTCATCCGCACTGCCGAACGGATCGGCGAGGGAGACTACTCGGACATCTCCCAGGAGAAGGTGCGGGCCTTTGCCGAGGCACACGGCGGGGTACCCTGGCAGGCAGTGGACCTGGAAACCGCCTACGGCACCAGTGTGCCGGCCCTGGCGAGGAGCCGCCGGAGCCGGCGCCCATGCTCGTCATGCGGCACCGTCAAGCGGCACATCATGAACCGGGCTGCGCGTGACGGCGGTTACGACGCTCTGGCTACCGGCCACAACCTGGACGACGAAGCCGCCACCCTGCTCCAGAACACCCTGCGTTGGCAGGGGGCCTATCTGAGGCGGCAGGCACCGCTGTTACCGGCCGAACAACCCGGGCTGGCCCGTAAGGTCAAGCCCCTCTGTACGTTGTACGAGCGCGAAACGGCTGCCTACGCGCTCCTGCGCGGCATCGACTACATCGAGGACGAGTGCCCCTACTCCGTAGGGGCCAAGACGATCCTGTACAAGGAGCTACTGAACCGTCTTGAGGCACGCTCCCGGGGAGCCAAGTTGCAGTTTTACCTCGAGTTCCTGCACGCCCGGGAGGAAGGCCTGTTTGCGCCAGCCGCACCCGATAGGCGTCCTCTGAAGCCCTGTGCGCGCTGCGGCCAGCTGACCGCTGGCGAGACGCTTTGCTCTTTCTGTCGGCTGCTGCAGGAGCCACAGTGACCGGCGGCTTGACCGGAGGCCGGGCGTACCGCTACTACGACCTGGTGATGGCGGCGTTTGTGGCCGTACTGCTCATCAGCAACATCGCCTCGTCCAAGATCCTGGTGCTGGGGCCGA
>JAKPQT010000673.1 GCA_029555885.1 Chloroflexota bacterium
CCTGTTGATTCGCAATGCGGGCCGCACGGTCACGATGGACTTCCTGCTGCGGCGGCTGTGGCCGATGGAGGAAGTCTTCGAGGATACCCTGCGCGTCCATGTCCACCGGTTGCGCCAGAAAATCGAGCCTGTGCCCGCGCAGCCGTGTTATATTCTGACCGAACGCGGCCTGGGCTACAGCTTTCCGGCCAAAACCAACGTCAGGCCGCAGGAGTAGCATTCATACATCGGCCGTCATCAGGAGGTATCCATGCCCGACGCCCAACCGACGCTTCAAGGTGAATCCGTAGACCGTATCCGGGACATCATCTTTGGCCCGAAGATGCGCGATTACGAGCTGCGCTTCGAGGCTATCGTACGCGACCTGGACCGCTTGCAGCAGGAGCTGGACCAGCTCAGCGAGCAGCTCACGAGCAAGGATGCTACGCAGGGCCGCAACCTGCAGGCCCTGCGTCAGGAGTTGCGCCAGGCCGACACCGAGTTGCGGGGCGAGCTCAAGGCCGAGGCCGGCCGGCTGACCGCCCAGCTTACGGAGCAGGGCAAGAGCCAGACGGCCGCGGTGCAGAACGTGCGCCAGGAGCTGCGCCAGACGGGGACGGACGTGCGCAACGAGCTGAAGGCCGAGGCGGAAAGGCTGGCTGCAGAACTGGCGGAGGCGAGCACAACGCAGAGCACCAACCTGCAAACCCTGCGCCAGGAGTTGCAGCAGGCCGATGAGGACCTGCACACGACGCTCAAGAACGAGCTCGATGGCCTCAACGCTCAGATAGCCGAGCACGAGAGCAGCCAGAAGACCACGCTTCAGAACCTGCGCCAGGAGCTGCGCAAGGCTAACAGCGACCTGCGTGAGGAACTGCGCCTGCTTTCTCAGCGGCTGACCGACGAAAAGACCGACCGCGCAATGCTCGGCGACCTGTTCATCGAGTTGGGGAACCACGTCAAGACGGGCGGCAGCCTGGCCGACATGCTCAATAGCCTGGATCAGCCGAGTTAGCCACTTTGGATACTCAAGTCAGCGACGACATCTGGCCGCCGAACGCTGACGATGCTGCCGCCACGGACACCGACGTATACGATCCTGCCCTCGAAGAACTGCGCGGCATCCTTATCGAGCCGGATCGCCGCCGCGCGGACGAGCTGGCGCTGCGTGTGGCCGAACTGGAGGAACGCACCGGCGACGATGCGGCGCTGGTGGCTGCCATCACGCCGGTCCTCGGCGATGTGATCCGGCGCAAAATCCAGGACAGCCGCGCCGAGATGATCGAGGTGCTGTACCCGATCATCGCACAGTTGATCGGCCGGGCCGTGGCCGAGGCCATTCGCGATCTCGCGCGGGCAATCGACACGCGCATGCGCACGACCGTCAGCCCGGCCAGCCTCTTGCGCCGCCTCCGCGCGCGGCTGACCGGCGTCTCTGAGGCTGAGCTGATGCTGCGCGATGCGCTGCCGTTTCGCGTCACCGAGGTGCTGCTGATTCACCGCGAGAGCGGCCTGCTGTTGCAGGGGGTGACCAGCGAGCCGGAAGCCAACAGCGACGCAGATGTGGTCAGCGGGATGCTGACTGCGATCCGCGACTTCGTGCAGGACGCCTTCGGCCGCGGCGACTCCACCGGCCAGCTTGACGAGATTCAGTATGGCACGCAGCGCATCCTGATCGAGGCGACGCGGCACGCCACGCTGGCGGTCGTCGTGGACGGCATCGAGCCGGCAGGCTTCCGCGAGCTCATGCGCCAGCGGCTCATCGAGTTCGAGAATGCTGAAGTGGAACAGTTGGCGAGCTACGACGGCGACGCGAGCCGGTTCCTGGCCGTCGAGCCGAAGCTGCGCGAACTGATGGCCGAGATGCCCCGGCCATCGGAGGCCGGCGCGGAGGGCCTGACCCGCGGCCAGCGGCGCATCATCGGGCTGCTCGGCGCCGCCCTGCTGCTGTGCGTGCTGGCGACCTGCGGGGGCAGCGCGTGGTGGCTGCGCAGCGCGCTCAACCGGCCATCCGTCGTGGTCGTCGTGACCGCGACGCCGGGGCCGACGATGTCGCCTACGGCAACTTACACGCCCTCGCAGACGCCGACCGCGACTCCGACTGCGACCCCTACGGCAACGCCGACCGTCACGGCGTCGCCCACGGCGTCGCCTACCGCCACGCTGACACGCACGCGGCTGCCTGACCCGTCGGCACGCGTGGGTCAGTTGACGGTCAACATCCGGGCCGAGCCCTCGTTAATGGGGCGCGTGTTGGAGCAGGCGCAGCCGGGCCGGGTTCTGCGGATTACCGGCCGCGATGCGCTGGGTAGCTGGTGGCAGGTCTGTTGCACTGACAGCGGCGCAACGGGCTGGATCGCTTCTGCGCTCGTCTTTGTGGAAGGACTGACGACGGATGTGCCGGTCGTGACGGGAGAGTGAGCGTGGTTGCACTGAGCAAGAAGGTGTGCCTGCTAGGTGATATTGCTGTGGGCAAGACCAGCCTGGTCCGGCGGTTTGTCTACAACCTGTTCGATGACAAGTACCTGAGCACCATCGGCGTGAAGGTGAGCCGCAAGGTGATTGTGCTGCCGCAGGTCAGCGAGGTTGCGGAGGTGACGCTGATGCTGTGGGACCTGGCGGGCGGCGAGGAGTTCAGCCAGGTGCGGACGAGCTACCTGCGCGGCGCGGCGGGCGGCATCCTCGTCTGTGACCTGACGCGGCCGGCCACGCTGCTCAGCCTGGCACACTATGCGTCTGACCTGCGCCAGGTCAACCCGGGCGCGCACATCGTCGTGGCGGCGAACAAGCAGGACCTGACGGCGCAGCGGCGGGTTGCCGAGGAGGAGGTGCGTACGGTCGCAGCGGAGCTGGCCGCGCCGTACTACCTGACCAGCGCCCGGCTAGGCGACCGCGTTGAAGATGTGTTTCGCCACATCGGGCAATCGCTGTTGGAATGAGGATGGAACCAGAGTTTGTGCCTGCTCTCGTGATGCAGACTGTCCTGCGTGACAGGCGGATCGTGTATGCCATCACCGACCGCAACTGCACCGTGTTGGCGGTCAGTGATGCGGGCTGGAGTCCGCACGCGCATCTGACAGGCGGGGTGGGTCAGAACCTCGTCGAAGTGGTGCCGGAGCTGGTCGGCTCCGAGGCCACTCTGGCCGACCTGCTCGCGGGCAGCCTGCCGCGTTTCCAACTGCCGTGGGTCAACCGTGAACAGCCCGATGGCAGCCTGGCTTATCTCACCATCATCCTGCTGCCTTTCCATAACAAGGCGGGTGAGATTACGGGCCTGCTCCTGGTGCTGCATGATGTGACGGAGATGGGCACGCTGGAACGGTGCATCACCCAGCAGCGCAACGAGCTGCGTCTGCTGGAGGAGGAACTGCGCCGCCAGAATGCGAAGCTGGAGGCGCACAACGCGGAGCTGCGCCGGCTGGATGAGATGAAGTCCGCGTTCTTCTCGGTTGCCGCGCATGAGCTGCGCACGCCGTTGGCCGCTATCCGGGGCTACCTGGAGCTGTTGCTCGACGGCGAAGCCGGCCCGCTGGCCGGGCAGCAGGCCGAATACCTGCACATCGTGGACAGCAGCGCCCAACGCCTGCTGCATCTCTCCAACCAGCTTCTCGACTCGACGCGCATCGAGACGGGCCGGCTCGATCTCGTCCTGCAGCATACCGATCTCGTCGAGCTCCTGCACAATGTGATCCTGGAACTCGGCCCTCGCTTTACGGCCAAGGCGCAGCGCATCGTCGAGCGCGCCGCAACTGGCCTCCCTCCCTGTCTGTGCGATGTGGCCCGCGCGGCGCAGATCATGGGCAACCTGCTGGACAACGCCAGCAAGTACTCGCCGCCCAACTCCACAATTACGGTCACGCTGCGGCGCGCAGACGAAGATGGGTTCGTGCAACTGGCGGTGCAAGATGAAGGCATCGGCATCGCAGCAGACGAGACCGCCGATCTTTTTACGCCCTTCTATCGCGCGCCCGGCGCCCGCCAGATCAGCGCGTCGGGCGTCGGCCTGGGCCTGCACATTGCCAGTTCGCTGGTCGAACTGCACGGCGGACGCCTCTGGTTCGAGAGTGTTCCTGGTGCAGGCAGCACTTTTTATGCCACCTTCCCGATTGCCGACCCATCGTCGGTAGTCTGATTATTTTGCAGGTGCAGTCTGAGGCGCCCCACGCACAAAATTTGTCGCAACGCGCGCCCATCGTAATGATATTCTTAATCCTGTCGTAATATGCTGCAAATAGTCATCATCCAATCAGATTTGCGACAGGAGAGAGAAAGATGTCCGTTGTCATTCACAAACTGCCAGGGGTTAATCCGACACTCGAGAGCAAGCTCAAGGGGTTCGGGATCAAGGACAGCGATGACCTGCTGCGGTTTTGCAAATCGGCGGCGGCCATCGAGCATCTTGCTGCATCCACGGGTGTGGATGTGCGGGAAATCACCCGTTTGGTTCACCGCGCGGAACTTGCTCGCATTCGCGGCGTTGGCGACGCATATACGCAGTTGCTGGAAGCCGCGGGCGTGCGCACGGTAGGCGACCTGGCGGCGCGCTGCCCGGAAGACCTGCGCGACCAGTTCAACCGCATCAACAGCGAGCAGAAGCTCGTCGGGCGTGTGCCGGCGCTCGCGATGGTCAACGGGTGGGTCATGAAGGCCCAGCGGCTGCACAAGACGCTCGAATAGATCAGGCAATCCCAGGTCGGGTTTCCACCGTTGAGAACGGGGTGGCTGTAGCTCCAGCGGCCCCGCTGTGCTCATATTCTTCACCCACTTCACCAGAGGAGGAATCATGCTTAAAGAGTTTCGTGATTTCATCAACCGTGGCAACGCTGTGGACCTGGCCGTCGCCGTCATCATCGGCGCAGCCTTTGGCGCGATTGTCAAGTCAATCGTCGATGACCTGTTGATGCCCCTCATCGGCATCATCATCGGCGGCATTGACTTCAAGGGCCTGGTGTTGCAGGTCGGCAGCGCGCAGCTGATGTATGGCAACTTCATTCAGGCGGTCATCAATTTCGTGGC
>JAKPQT010000696.1 GCA_029555885.1 Chloroflexota bacterium
AACGGCTCGACCGCGCCGAGGGTGATGCCCCGGCTGATTTCGACGATGGTGCAGGCGACGACGCTCTCCGCCGAGGCATCCACGTTGAAGCCCTGGTTGCGCAGCGTCTCGCGGGTGTCGCTGAGGAACTGCCGCGCCGCGTCGTCCCGCGCGCCCTCGATACTGAACGAGACATAGCGCTCGATAAACGGCGCCAGCTCGTTGCGCGCCGGGTTGTAGCGCAGGAACGGCTCCTCCACCTGAAGCGCGCGGTTGGTGAACTCGGCGTGGTTGGCGAATTCCGCGGCCAGCCGTTCCGCGACCGTCACGTTGTTGCGGACGACCTGGAACAGCTCCTTCGCGCCCGCGAGCCAGGTGTTCGTAATCTGCTGCGGCCCGTTGGCCTGCTCGCACCAGGTCGTCACCAGCTTGAAGTCGAGCGGCGTCAGGTCGTCGAGCCGCTGCCAGCGCAGGCCCTTCTGGTCACCCACCTGGCCCATCACCCGCATGGCAAGCGCAGGCAGGTGTTCGGGATGGCGGTAGAGTTCCTCCTCGAACTGCGGATTGGTGAGGTAGTTGCGCACGCGCACCCGCTTCTCGGCCCGGTTGGCCTCGTGCTGGCGGATACGGGCCTGCACCAGGCGGTCCACCTGCTGTAGGGAGAGCTCCCAGTTCTCCAGTTCCACGAGCGCGGTGTCCATCACGCTGACCTGCTCATCGCGATCCCGCTCGGACGCGCCCAATGCGTCCAGCACATCGAGCACGGTGCGGTATACGCGCTGGTGCAGCATCAGCTCCATCTTCTCGATGAACTGGCCGACGAACGACTCCTGCGCCTGCCGCGGCCTGGCCCACAGAGGCGGCAGGTAGCGTTCGTAGCGCGTCTCGTTCATCCACGTGATGGCGTTGCGGACCTCCTCGCTGACCTGGCGCAGCCGCGTCTCCACCTGCTGCGCCTCCCACTCCCGCTCGAGCACGGTGCGGAAGCGCGCGAGGTAATCCTTCAAGCCCTCGGCCAGCGCCCGCGCATAGGGCAGGCGGTGGGGCAGAAGGACACGGCGCTCGTCGCGGCGGTTCAGCACGTCGAGCAGCGCGGCGTCCAGCACCTCCGCAAAGCGGGCGCGCAGCGCGATGCGGTACTGGTTGAGGATGGCATCCCACTCGCCGCCGGCGCGCGAGTCGGGGTCGTCCGGGTCGATCTGCGGCCCAAGATAGTCATCCAGGAACTGCTCGGTGAAGCTGAGCAGCCGGGTAGCACCCTCTTCGAACGCTTCACGCTTGTAGTCGCCGTCCTTCGTATATACCAGGTTGCCGGCCAGGTATTCGAGCGACTGCTGGAGCGTCTGATAATGCTCGGCATAGCCGCTGTCCGACAGGGTAATCATGCCGAACAGGCCCTGCCAGCTCATGTCGGGCCGCTCCGGGTTGATGCGCCGGGTCGCGACGATCGACTTCTGGATGATGTTGGGGTTCGGCTTGCCCGCAACGCTGCTCGTCGTGAACAACCGCTCGATTTCGGCCTGCGTCTCGATACGCATCTGGCCGCGGCGCTTCTCGTCCACGATGGGCAGGAACTCCCGACCCAGCAGCTCGCGCACGAAACGCAAGGCATAGCTCTCGATGACGTCATCCACCGGGAAGATGTAGGACATCACGTTGAACCCGCTGTACATGCGGCCGCTGGTCTTGTCGTAATGCAGGCCGGCGTTGGAGCGCAGGGTCGCCAGCGCGTCGCCCAGGCTGTTGTCGATGTGCGCCATGACAAAGTCCGCCACGATCGGGAAGACGCCCTTCATGGGGTCGCCGCCCAGGTCGAAGTCCTGCCCGGTCGAGCGGCTGGCCGTGTCCACCAGGTAGCAGTGGTCGAGCGGCTGGTTGGTGCTCCAGGTGATGGATTGCTCGCTTTCCGCATAGCGCACCATATACGGCAGGAAGCTCGAATGGACGCGCATGAAGCGGTCGAGCTCGCGCAGCGCCGCGTACGAGTTCGGCTTCAGGTTGGTCGGGTCATCCATGAAGCGCGCGTAGCTGGCGAACGCGTCGGGCAGCACGATGATGCCGGAGACGGCCACCGACTGCCAGTTCTGGTTGCTGTTGACGGCATGGCGCACGAGGTTGGCGACATCGATCAACATGCCGGAGCCGGTCCCGCCGGCGACGGAGCCGATGATGAAGATCATCCGCTTGCCCTTCTCGATGTCCTCCGCACCCTGGTAGATGGGCGCCTCGCGGTCCACCTCGCCGTACATGCGGCCAATGGCCTCGATGAGCGACTGGTAGATAGGGTTGGCATAGCGCAGGAAGAAGGCGGTGCGGCCGATGGGACGGCGCTGCTGCGCGCCGCCGCGGATGTCGCGCTCGGCGGGCGCCAGCATACGGTCCAGCTTCTCGTGCTCCAGCCAGTTCATGTAAGCGGCGGTCTTGCCCGTGCGGATGTTGGCAAAGACGGTGTCCATCGTCATCCCGCCCGGGCTGACGATGTGCTGGAACTCCGGCAGGCGGTTCTGCGGGTCGAACGCGGGGTTGAGCTGTGTGCCGGCAAAGCGATCTACGTCGCGCAGGCTGTCAGTGTCGAGCGAGAGCAGGACAACGTTATCCGGCACCTGCCCATAGGTTTCTTCGAGGCGTTCTTTCAGGATCGTGAGCGCCGCCTTGCCGGAGCCGCCGACGCCGATCGCTAACACACGTTTCGCCATCTTAGTTCAATCTCCTAAAGCCAATTTCAAGATATCAAATATCAGGTGTGACATTTCATCGCCCAAGCTGTTTCGGGTCGGTCGAAAACCTCAGGACGACCTGTCCGCCGGCGACTATATGCGTCGCCGGTATCTCGCGGATGGTGAACAACTGCGGCCCATGCGCGCCCTTGAGCACAACGGCCTTGCCGCCGCGGCGCTCGACGCGCAGCTCGACCGGCTCGAGGCCGGCGACGCGCAGCATGCCCTGGCTGCCGACGGTGACCGCGCTCTTGCGTGCGGACTGGCCCAGGCTCCGGAGCGACTTGTAGCCGCCTTCCGCCTTGCCGTTGCGATAAACCTGCACATAGCCGCCGGGCGGCGGATTGACCGTCATCACGAGCGCCAGCGGCACGACATAGAAGCCCAGGAAGGCCAGCAGGCCGAGCCCGGCCAGGCCGCCCGCAATCTGCGCATACACCGGCGGCGGGCAGCCGCGGAAGAACGGCACGACGCTCCACCCGCGGCCCTCCACGCATTCATCGTCCAGGTCGTTGAAACCGTCGCCGTCCGTGTCGGGGATGGGCGTCGGCGCAGGCGTGGGCGTCGCGGTCGGCACGGGCGTCAGGGTCGGCGTCAGCGTCGGCGTCGGCGTGCAGGCAGGCGCGGCCACGCGGGCGGGCACGTCCAGCTCCACCGGCGCAACGGCTGAACCGTCGGCATTGACTGCCACGAGCCGCACGCGTACAGCCGCGTTGCTCTCCGCGCCGCAGACGAGGGTCGCAAGGAGCGCCTCACAGAGAGACGTCACAGACGCGCTGAAGGTTGCACCGTCCGCACCTGCTGTCAGCGGCACTTCGCGGCCGCCGCCGAACGCGCTGATGCGCAGGGAGCCCGGCTGTGCCGCGGCCGGATCGCCCGCCGTCACGGTGAGATTGGCCGGTTGGCCGGGCGTGCACTGGATGACCTCCGGCATCACGTTTGCGAGATAGGCAGATTGGCGCAGGTCCACCAGCAGTTCGGCGCGGGCAATCGGGAAGACATCGCCGGCTATGCCCTGGATTTCGCCCACCTCGAACGCGAAGGCATACCGGCCCGGCTCATTCGCCGCGGCGTAGGCGCTGGCAAGGTCGTAGGTGAGGGCGTAAGCGCCGTCCGGGTCGGGCTGCGCGCCGGCAGGCACGGGAATCTCCGCCGTACTGCCGTCCGGGTGCGTGACGCGCACCCGGATGGGCTGTGGCTCGGTGATGGCCGCGCCGCTCGCGTTGTCGGCCAGCCGCAGCCGGAACGTCACAGGCTGGCCGGGCGGCAGCGGCCGGTTGGCGAGATACTGCCCGGCGATGGCCGTGACGCTCGCGGCCGGCTCCACGAACTGGATGCGGTAGGAGCCTTCCATGTCCAGGTGCATCCACACCGGCTGGTCGGAAGTGATGCGCCAGACCGCGTCGCGCGGGGCCGCGTCCAGCCGCGCCCGG
>JAKPQT010000709.1 GCA_029555885.1 Chloroflexota bacterium
CTCTGGCAGGAGACGGGGCGCATCAACGACATTGTGGCCGCAGGCGTGGCCGACGGGCTGGGCTACGGCGAGGCGCTGGGCCGGGCCATCGCGGAGGGGGATTATCCATATCGAGATATCAGCGTGCTGGCCGCAGGCTACCGGCTTCGTGTGCCCGTGACCGTCCATATCGGCATCGGCCAGGACATCATCCACGAACACCCCAACTGCGATGGGGCCGCGCTCGGTGAAGCCTCCTACCGGGACTTCCTCATTTTCACAGAGGCCGTGACCGGGCTGGAAGGCGGCGTCATGCTGAACTACGGGACCGCGGTCATGGGGCCGGAGGTGTATCTCAAGGCGCTGGCGATGGCCCGCAACGTGGCGCACCAGGAGGGCCGGCGCATCGCCCACTTCACGACCGCCGTGTTCGACCTGCTGGACCTGGGCGAGGACCTGGGGCATGAAGCGCCGAAGACCGATGCGCGCTACTATTACCGGCCCTACAAGACCATCCTCGTCCGCACGGTCCACGACGGCGGCGAGAGCTTCTACATCCGCGGCCCGCATCGCGGCACGCTGCCCGCACTGTACAGGATGGTGACAGCCCCATGAACCTTGAACGGCTTGACCAGCTACTCGCCCGCTTTCCCGACCTGACCATCCTCGTCATCGGTGACTTCTTTCTCGACAAGTACCTGCTGATCGACCGGAGCCACGCCGAGGTCTCGCTGGAGACCGGCCTGGAGGCGCACCAGGTCGTCGAGGTGCGCTCCAGCCCGGGCGCAGCCGGCACGGTCACCTCCAATCTGCGCGCGATGGGGGTCCACGTCGTCGCGGTGAGCGTGGTGGGGGATGACGGCGAGGGGTTCGACCTGCTGCGCGGGCTGCACAGCCGCGGGGTGGACGTCGAAGGGCTGGTCATCCGCCCCGACCGCTTCACGCCGACCTACACCAAACCCATGCTGCGCGAGGCGGACGGCAGCGAGCACGAGAGCAACCGGCTCGACATCAAGAACCGGACGCCCCTGCCCGAGGATGCGGAGGATGAGGTCATACGGCGGCTGCGCGGGCTCATGCCGCAGGTGCACGGCGTCATCATCGCAGATCAGGTGACGGAGGACGATTGCGGGGTCATCACGGAGAACGTCCGCGAGGAGCTGATGGCGCTGGCACAGACCTACCCGATGGTGGCGTTCACCGCGGACTCGCGGGCCCGCATCGGCCTGTATCACGACGTCATCCTCAAGCCAAACGCGCGCGAGGCGCTGACCGCAGTCGGTCAGCCGATCACCGCGGACCCCGACCCGGTGGCGGATCGGGCGCAGATCGAGGCCGCGGGCCGCCGGCTTTACCGGCGCAGCGGCCAGCCGGTGTTCCTGACGCTTGGCAGCGAGGGCATCCTGGCCTTCCACCAGGATGGACCCACGCTCGTCCCCGCGGTCAAGGTGCGCGGCCCGATCGATATCGTGGGCGCGGGAGACGCTGCGCTCGCGGGCCTCACCTCTGCACTGTGTGCGGGCGCGACCGTGCCCGAAGCTGCCGAGATTGCCTGCCTCGCCGCCGGCGTCACCATCCGGCAGATCGGCACGACGGGCACCGCATCGCGGCGGCAGATCGTCGACCTGCACCGCGGGTCTTGACGGGTGAACCGCGAAGAACACGAAGACAAAATATAAGCTACCTTCGCGGCCTTCGCACCTTGGCGGTTCAATACAGGAGGTCACGATGAACTACCAGCTATCTGAGCCGTTGCCCAAGTCCATGCGGGCAGTAGTGTGCCACGGGCCCGAGGACTACCGGCTGGAGGAACGGCCCGTGCCTGAGCCAGGCCCGGGCGAAGTGGTGGTGCGGGTCAAATCTGCGGCCATCTGCGCCAGCGACCTGAAATGCTACCTCGGCGCGGCCCTCTTCTGGGGCGACGCGAACCGTGAGGGCTACTGCCAGCCACCGGTCATCCCCGGCCACGAGTTCGTGGGCCAGGTCGTCGCGCTCGGCGAGGGGGCCGGCCAGAAGTATGGCCTGCAACTGGGCGACATCGCCATCTCCGAGCAGATTGTGCCCTGTTGGGAGTGCCGCTTCTGCCGCCGCGGACAATACTGGATGTGTCCCAACGGTTCGGTCTACGGCTTCCGGCAGAATGCGTTCGGCGCGCTGGCGGAGTACATGCGCTTCCCGGCCAACGCGCTCAACTACCGTGTGCCGGACGCGGTGCCGCTCGCCCACGCCGCGTACATCGAGCCGCTCGCCTGCGCCATCCATGCGGTCGAGCGCGCGGATATCCACTTCGGGGATGTGGTAGTGGTGGCGGGCGCAGGCCCGCTCGGGCTCGGGATGGTGGCCGCTGCCCAGCTCAAGCATCCCGGCCTCCTCATCAGCCTCGACCTCAAGGATCACCGGCTCGCGGTCGCGCAGGCGTGCGGCGCGGACCTGGTGTTGAACCCCACCAAGGTGGATGTCGTGGCCGAAGTGCGCAAGCTCACCGGCGGCGACGGCTGCGATATCTACATCGAGGCGACGGGCCAGCCCTCCGGCGTGCAGCAGGGACTACAGATGATTCGGCGGCTCGGCACCTTTGTCGAGTTCAGCGTGCTGCGCGAGCCGGTCACCGTGGACTGGACCATCATCGGCGACACGAAGGAGCTGGACATCCGCGGCTCGCACCTCGGCCCATACTGCTATCCGATTGCGATGGATATGCTGGCGAAGGGGCTGCTGCCGATGGAGCAGATCATCACACACCGCTTGCCCCTGACAGCGTATCAGCAGGGTATCGGTTTGGTCGCCAGCGGGGACAGGTCGATCAAGGTCACGCTGGAGCCGTAAACCCACAAAAGGAGATAAACCACATGCCTGACATGCTGCAAGAGGTCAAGCCCATCCTGGAGCGCTTTCGCCTGGATGGCCGCGTTGCGCTCGTGACGGGCGGGGGCCGGGGCATCGGTCGTGCGTATGCGCACGCGCTCGGTGAGGCCGGCGCGGCCGTCGCGCTGCTGGACATCAACTACGATTCGGCCTGCGCGGTCGCGGAGGAACTGGCCGGCAAGGGCATCGACGCGCTGCCCGTCTACGCCGACGTCCGTGAAGAAGCGGAGGTGCGCGCGGCGGTGCAGGCGGTCGTGGACCACTGGGACCGGCTGACCATCGGGGTTAACAATGCGGGCATCGGCATGTGGGAACCGGCCGAAACGATGACGCGCGAGCAGTGGGACAACATGCTGGCCGTCAACCTGACCGGCGTGTACCTGTGCGCGCGGGCTGAGGCCGAGTTCATGCTGGCCACCGGATACGGCAAGATCATCAACACGGCTTCCATGTCGGGAAGCATCGTGAACACGCCACAGGCCCAGGCTGCGTACAATACGTCCAAAGCCGGCGTCATCCACCTGACCCGCAGCCTGGCCGCCGAATGGGCGCCGCGCGGCGTCCGCGTCAACTCGATCAGCCCGGGCTACACGCGCACGCTGCTGGTGGAGGACTTGCTGGCGACCCCGGAAGGGCAGGCCGTCATGCCGCGCTGGATGTCCATGACGCCGATGGGCCGCATGGCCGAAGTGACAGACCTGCAGGGCGCGGTCGTGTACCTGGCCGGAGAAGTTTCTGATTTCATGACCGGCGCAGACATGGTGATCGACGGGGGCTATGCCTGCTGGTAGTGGGGATGACTTCACACTCGCGAGGTGCTCATGGAGCGCACAGATTGGACAGAGGCAGTGCTCGCTGCGATACACCGCCTCACAGCTACACATCTCTCTAACATGTTCAGCAGGCAGCAGCTTATCCAAGAAGAGCTACCGCACATCGTGGCGGTAACACGCTCCACTGGGGTCACGCCTGAACAAACGCTGAGCCGAGTACTTCAGGAACTACGTGATGCTCGCAAGATCGACTTCTTTGAAGGGGAGAGGGGCCGGTACCTGCTGTTGGACGGGCCCATAGCCGTGGAACAGGAGGACCTGCCGGAGAGCGCCCTGACGCTGGCTGTGGAGCGAAACCGGCTGAGGTTTCGAGATGTTCAGGTCGGAGAAAGCGTAGTACAGGTGCGCCAGCGTGAAGGCCAAAGGCAAGTGCGCGCTTTCACTTTAGAGCAGTATGGACACAGGTGCGCACTCTGTGATGTCAACGATAACCGCTTGTTGGTCGCCGGTCACATTGATCGCTGGACCGACAACTGGGAGGGTCGCGGAGACTTACGCAACGTGATCTGCCTGTGCCGGTTCGACGACGCTCTGTTCGAATATGGCTACATCTCACTCACAGACGATTATCGGATCTTGAAGAAGTCAGGAATCAGCGGGATGACCATGAGCACTCTGCTTAGCCGGCTGGAGCACTTTCGTACGCCGTCACACTACCCGCCGGCCCCAAACTATCTGCGCCAGCACCGAACCCGTACCGGCTTTCCACCGTAAGCCGACGGTTCAGCCCTCCGTGCGGTGTCGCCGGCGCATCGCGTCGAGCAGCTTCGGCATCGCGCGGGTGTAAAGCCAGTAGAGCGGGCGGTTCGCCACATAGTCCCACGCGCCGATGTGCGGCACGAGCTCGCCGCCAAAGCCCTGCTTGAACCGGTAGACGCCCCACATGGGATCGCTCTCGTCCAGCACGTCCGGCGCACCCCACCAGTCATAGCGCGTACAGCCCGCGGCCCTCGCCCACTTGAGCGCGGCCCACTGCAGCGCATGGTTGGGCATCAGGTCACGCCCCTGCGCGGTCGATGCGCCGTAGAAGTACCACGCGGTCGGTCCATAGCGGAACAGAATCAAGCCGGCGACCGGTTCGCCCGCGACCTCCGCCAGCAGCAGGTGGGCAAAGCCATCCTGCATGAAGCGTTCCCAGATGGCGCGGTAGTAGGTAAACGGACGGACGAGAAAGCCATCGCGCCGGCCCGTCTCCACATACATCGCATAGAATGCGGGCAGGTCGGCCGCGCTCCCGGCGCGGACGGCCACGCCCCGGCGCTCGGCCAGCCGGATGTTGTAGCGCCACTTCGGCTTCATCGCGGCCAGCAGCGCGTCCTCGTCTAAGGCGACGCCCGATGCGGCGTCGCCCGCCAGATCGGATACCATCGTATTGCGGAACTGGATTTGCTCAGCGGACGGCCGCCAGCCGCGCCGCGCGAGCAGCGCCTTGACCGCCGCGCCTTCTGGCGTGTCGTCGCGCACGTCCGGGTCGATCTTGATGAAGAACGCGCCGGCAGCGCGTGCCTCCGCCTCGATGCGCGCCAGCACCGCGTCCGCCAGGCCGGGGTCCGACCAGTCGAGCAGCGGGCCTTTGGGTGCGTAGCCGATGGCGGGTGATAGACGGGCAGGTAGTTGCGCCACCACTCGGCGGAATAGCAAAGCCGCTGCCGCAATCGGTTGACCTTTACTGCGCCACAGCAGCCGCATTGCCTGCCAGCCGGTTTGTAGCTTGGTCTCGCCCCAGGCCCAGCTCTGGAGGATGTGCGGCGCGGGCAGCGTCAGGAGCGCGGCGTCCCACTCCGCGGCAGCGGTAACCGTGGTCACGTCGGGCATGGGTCAGCCGCCTTCCTGGCCCGCGCGGCGCACGCGCAGCGCCAGCCGGTAGAGCGCATAACCGACCTGCGAGAGGGGCAGGTCCCACGCGCCGGTGTAGCGCACGACGCGGCCGCCGAACCCCTGTTTGAAGCGGTAGACGCCCCACAGCCCCCCCTCGCCCCAGCTCTCCGGCTCGGCGTAGGCCGCGGGGTTCGCGCCCACCTCGTCCGGGATGCCCCACAGGTCGTAGACCGTGCAGCCGCGTGCCCGCGCCCACTTGATCGCGGCCCATTGCAGCGCGTGGTTGGGCATGACGTTGCGGCCCTCGTCGCTGGACGCGCCCCACATGTACCATGCCATGCGGCCCAGCGCGAACACCGCAATCGCGCCGAGCATTTGTCCTTCATGCTCCGCGATCAGCCACGTCGCCAGGCCGGATGGCACGAACAACTCCGTCGCGCGCGCGTAATAGGCTGCGTTGTGGACGCCGAACCCGTCACGCGTGCCGGTGACATTGAACAGCCGCTGGATCGCCGGCAGGTCACCGGTGCCGCCTTCGCGCACGGTAACGCCTTTGCGCTCGGCCAGCCGGATGTTGTAGCGCCACTTGGACTTCATGGCCGCCAGGATCCTCTCTTCGTCGCCGGCCAAGTCGATGTGGATGGTGCTGAGCGGCTGAACGCGCTGCGGGCTGGGCCGGAAACCGAGACCCGTGAGGAGCGCGACCAGCTCCGCGGCCGCGGGCAGTTCCGGCTCGATCTTGATGAGTGCGGCGCGCGCCTTGCGGCTAAACTCGCGTGCCATCGTCAGCACGGCGCGCACCTGCTCGGCATCGGTCCAGTCCACGACCGGCCCCCGCGGGACATAGGCCAGCGTCTGTCCCCACGGCATCCGCCGAAAGAGGATGCTTGCCCCGCCGAGGATCGGCGCGTCCGGGCTGGGGATGGTGCGCAGGATGGCGCGCTGCGCGGTCCAGCCAAAACCGGCCTTCAGTTCGGCCCAGCGGCTGGTTTGCAGGATATGGCCCGCCGGATGGCGCGCCAGAAAGGCATCCCACGCCTGGTCGGCCTCAGGGATGGGGCGGCCGGCGTGCGATTCGCGCTGCGTGATCCACACATGCTTCGGCTCAGGGACGTCGCGGTAGAGTGCGTCGAGGTCTCGGGTCATGCAGGGGATTATACCCGATGTGAGTGCGTGAGCACAGAACTTGACTTCCCCTCTCCCGAAACCGCAGTTTCGGGAGAGAGGGCAGGGGGTGAGGGGCCGTCTCAACCCCGCGGTTCGTACTCGATCCGCCGGCAGTCGATGGTCCCGGCTTTGACGTCGAGGAACGGCTGGCCGTCACGCACGCCGACCGTGCCATAGCCCGTCGCGGTGGAAAGGAAGGCGCGGAAGTCGCCGCGGACGGACGGCTTGAGGTAGAGCACCTTGTCGACCGCATCGTAGCGCGCGCCGCTCATGCCCTGCAACAGCGCGTAGGACGCCATCGCGCGGGCATACCAGTGACCGCACTCGTACTCGTCGAACGGGTTGCGCACGCGGCCGTCATACCGGTCGCGGACGGCCCGGACGATCTCCAACCCCTCGTCGATGCGGCCGTTCATCATCAGGTGCGAGGCGACCTGGTACTCGATGCCTGTCCAGACCTCGTTACTGTAAACCATGGGCAGCGTCAGCGCACCGCCCTTCGGCCAGGTACAGAGCAGCAGCCCGGCCTCGTGTCCCAGCGCATACGTGGGGCGCTGCGGATTGGGGTAGTCGGAGAGGTCATGGCGGAAGTTGTAACGGTGCACGGCGAGCAGGTGGCTCGTGACCTTCGCGGGGTCGAGCACCGGCGCCACGCCGCTGCATTCGCCCAGCCACGCGCCGAGCACGCCGTCCGACAGACACCCTGGCCCGTACTGGTACTTCGGACCCTCTGCTTCCAGCAGCTCCCGCGCCTCCGGTGAGTAACGCGTGTGATATGTCCCGGCCTCTGTGGGGTCGGGCGCGCGCAAGCCCTGCCACTGGATGCGCTGGATGAAGTACTCGCCGTCCCACAGCTCGCTCTCCATCGCGGCGCGGCCCTTTGCCAGAAGGTCACGGTACGGCATCGGGTCGTCACCTACCGCCTCGGCCATGCTCACCGCCGCCTGCAACGCCGCGAGATAGAACGAGGTGCACATGCCATCGGGCCCCCAGAACTCGATGTCATAGGTGTTGTGGTGCGGCTCGACCAACAGACCGCGGCCCTCCGGGTCCCAGGTGTCGATACAGTAGTTCAGGCTGAGCTTGATGGCGGGCCACATGCCCCGCAGCCACGCCGTATCGCCGCTGATGCGCCACTCCCGGTGAGCCTTGACAATGCCGCCCAGTTGGCCGTCGGCCGCGGCGTGGAAGTCATGGACGATGGGGCGGATAGGCAGCGCAGAGCGGAACACCTGGTGGCCGCGGTCATCCTGGCTGGGACCGAACTCGGTTTCACGCAGCGTGCGCTCCAGGTCGGGGAACAGGTGCGGCAGTGCCTGCGCGTAGTTCCAGACGTGGGTGCAGCTGCCGGGACAGCAGCCGCGGTTGTCGTGGCAGCCCTCCCAGGCCCACAGCCGCCCGTCGGCCTGGCGCAGCACGGTGGGCGACTTGATAATGGTCAGGTTGGCCGCGACTGCCTCGACCACCTCCGGCGGCAGCGTGGTGTCGTAGAAACAATCTGCAAACGCCCGGCTTGCGCCGCGCAGCTCATCGTAGTGCGTACGCCAATAATCGGTCACGGCCGCGTGGTCGGGGAACCGGCTCGCATACCAGGGCTTGTGGTGCTGCCCGTTGCCGCTCTCCGGCATGTCCTTGCCGAAGCGCATATCGGTCTCCGGCACATACCACGCAAGGCGCAGGCGGATGACCCTTTCCTCGCCCGGCTCCAGGCGGAACGGAACGTAGAGGCTCCCACCGGGGCTGGGGTCGCCTTCGACCGGCCCGGCTTCGGGCGTTGTGCCGTCCTCCACCGTCTTCCAGGCAACCGTGATCGGGTCCCACCAGCCCCCGCGGAACCAGGCGCAATTGACCTTGACCGCCGCATCGTCCGTGCAGATGCTCATGGCGGCCTGCTGCCACGGCTTGTCCTCCGGCGCGGTCTGCCAGAGCGTGAAGCCGCCCGGGGCCGCGCCCACACCGCGCTCGCCGTGCCAGGCCCGGTCCGCGGTCCATTCGCCTGCGGCCAGGAAGTTCACAGCATGGTAGGAGAAGACAGCCTCGACCGCTTCACCGGTCGGATTGGTGAACCGGTACTCCAGGCCCGCGACCGGCAGGCTGGAGTTGTCCGAATCGCCGGGGATGAACGGGCTCCAGCCGGTGAGTTCAGTGCGCAGCGGGAGCCGGTCATCCGCCAGGTCGACCGAGGCGAACGGGAAGCGCGGCCGAAACTCGGCGTGCTCATGCCGCGGCAGGCCGTAAGTCTTGCCGGCCCCGCCGTTGCCCGCGCTGCCGAACAGGTTGTCCCACGGGAAGAAAATCTTCCACCGCGGCACGGGGCCTTCCAGCACCAGCGCGGTGGGCCGCTCACCGCGGACGTGCAGCGCGGCGAACATCATCGGCTCGTTGAAGACGTTGGGCTGCCCGCGGACCGATACATGCGAGAGCGTGCCGGTGCCTTCGAGGCAAATCATGCCCGCGCCGATGCCGCCGAGGGGAAAGGCGACGTGGTCGAGGTTTTCTGCGGTATACGAACCGTTGTAGGTCCTGGTCTGTGCCATGCATGCCTCCGTTGTGTGAACCAAGGTATTATACTTCAGATGAAGTCGGGCATTGACATGGGACTCCACAACCTCATCCGGGCAGATGACTTTGACTTACTTTGACATGCCTTCGCTGTGCGTGCTATCATAGTCTCAGAAACGTGCGCGAGCCTGCGGGTTCCGCACGTTTATCACGTACAGGTGCACACAGATGCAGGCAAACCTCGTTAACGGCTGGCGGGAAGTGCTGGCGCGCGTGTTCGACGGATTCGAGACGGAATACGGCGTGATGCCGGAGTGGCTCGTCAACCCCGACACGAACCGGCGGCTCAAGCTCGACTGTCTCTACCCGGATATCGGCCTGGCCGTGCGCTTCGTCGGGCTGGAAGGCACGCAGCGCCGCCAGCGCAAGAGCGACGAAGAGGTCATGGCCGAGGCGGAGCGCGAGGACGCGCGCGCCGCGGTCTGCCGCGCGCATGGCGTCGTTCTGGTCAGCATCGACCCGGACGGCGAGCCGCGCGTCGCGCTGCGCAACCTGGAGAGCGGGCTGGCCCGCGCCGCCGCACAACTGGCGCAGAACACCCGGATCGCACACGAGCGCAAACAGAAGCTCATGCCGCTCATCAGCGTGGCGCGGCGCCGCGCCGGCGAGTTCACCGGCAAGCTCAACCCGCCGGAGAAGCTGAATATGTACGCGGAAATGTGGTGGGATCGCCAGGCCAACCTCGCGGCTCAGGCGCCGGTCAAGAAGGGGCCGATCAAGCCACAGCCGTATCGCGTCGGCATGAGCGTCCATCACGAACGTTTCGGTCCCGGCGAGATTACCGCCATCACGCCCGAAGGCAAAGATATGGTGATTGCGGTCAGTTTCATCACCGCGGGGGAGCGCACGTTCTACGCCAGCCTCGTATCTGATAAGTTGCTGCCCCAATAATGCTCTCCAGCCAAAAAGGACTGCTGCCAGAGGAGGCAGAATGAAGCCGCAAACCATTATCCTCGACACTGACATCGGTACCGATGTGGACGACTGCCTGGCGCTGGCCTTGCTCCTCGGCTCGCCGGAGGTAGAACTCGCCGCAGTTACGACCGTCTACGCGGATGTGCTGCTCCGCGCACGCATGGTGCTGAAGCTGCTGGCGCTGCGTGGGCGGCGCGACGTGCCGGTCGCGCTGGGCGCACACTCGCCCTTGCTCGACCGCGTGCCGATCTACTGGGGCGGACACGAGGGGCAGGGGCTCCTGACCGAGGCCGACGCAACGCTCTGCCCGGTGGATGAACACGCGGTCGACCTCATCGTGCGGATGGTCATGGCGCGGCCCGGCGAGATTACCCTGCTGCCCATCGGCCCGCTGACCAACATCGCGCTGGCCTTCCTGCGCGAGCCGCGGCTGGCGCAGAACGTGGCCGGGGTGACGCTGATGGGCGGGGTGGTGGGCGGCGCGGGCAGCCTGCACCTGCCCTGGGTGGAGCACAACATCCGCTGCGACCCGGAGGCCGCGCACGTCGTCCTGTCATCGGGCGCGCCGCTGCGCATCGTACCGCTGGATGTCACCACGCAGGTCCGCATCCACCCCGCGGACGTGGCCCGCATCCGGCAGGCGGGCGATGCCTATCACGAGGCCGTCGCGCACCAGGTCGAGATCTACCCCGGCTTTGCCCACCGCGGCTGGACCTTCCTGCACGACCCGCTGGCCGCGGCCAGCCTGCTCCAGCCTGACCTCGTCGGCTGGGAGCCGGTGCGCGCGCTTATCGAGACCGAAGGCCGCCATACCGCGGGGCAGATGCTCGTCGCCGCGCCGACCGAAGCCGCGTGCGCCACCGCCGACATCGCGCTGACCGTGGACAGTGAACGCGCCGAGGCTTTCATCGTGAGCCGGGTAGCGAGCTGAAAAGCTCGTGGGGAAATCACGGTGCAACGGATCGAAACGGATAATCGGATCTGGACTGTGAACTGGCGTTCATCCGTTTATCCGTTCTCGTCCGTTGCCGAGTGACTCGCATGAAGGGCTAACGTTCCCCGGAACTCGTCCGCAGTCATGCCGAACAAGATCAGGGCATAATAGCGACCCCGCGTGTAGACCGCCTCCCGCACGACGCCTTCACGCACGAAGCCGAGCTTATCGTGGAGCCGCAACGACGCCTCGTTGTAACTGTGGACGCCCACGTTCACCTTGTGATAGCGCAGTTCCTCGAAATAGTAGCGCAGGATCAGGCGGATAGCTTCTGCGGCATACCCGTTGCCGCGATGCTCCTCCGCCACGTCCACGCCGTAGCTGAACGTGCCGTTGCGCCGATCGCAATCGTGGGTGCTGATGGAGCCGACCGGTTCGCTGGCGCGCGTTTCGATGACCCAGTGAAACGCGTCGTCCTTGAGCTTCTGCCCACTCTGCTCCGCAGTCCAGGCTTCCACGGAAGCCAGCGATGTCGGCGGCCAGACGAAGTCGAGCTGGCGGGCGCGCTCGCTGTCCTGGTTCCAGCGGAAGAAATGCTGTGCATCCCCCGGCTCGATGCCGCGCAAGCGGATTGTCTCACCCTCCCAGTAATTCATGCCACCTGCCTTCCCTTTGTGCCCGGCCGGTCACACTCTGCCGGCTGTCCTTTAGACCTTCTTAAGGTTGTCTTGAGTTGCTTGTAAAGACCTCTGCAGCTCAAATGCAGTACACTCGGGGCGTGCGTTGATAATCATGCATCATGATGTTCGATTGGACAAGCAGATAGCGCGCATGATGCAAAGTGACCTGCATACCAGGTGGCTGGGCACACCACCTGGCGTGCAGGTCATTTTGCAGCATCGGATCCGCGGGAGACGCAACCAGCATGGCGATTCTACAGACCCTTTTTGCCGCTCTGGCCCGTCAGGCCGGACGGCTGCTGAACACGGTATTCGGCTGGGCCACGACGACGCTCTTCGGCAAGGTGCCGCAGGAGCGGCAGACCTGGTTGTCTGTACTGGCCCTGGCCTCCGTGGCCTGGCTGGTGGTCGTCATCGGCGTGATTTTCCCGAAGGCAGGCGTGTTCCTGCTCTCGTTTGTCACGCTGCCCGAATGGGTGAACGACAACATGGTCCGGCTGGCGATGCTGGCGGCTGCGCTGCTGCTGCCCCTGGTCGTCGGCTTTGTGTCTCTCAAGCTGCTGGACCCAGAAGACCGGCCCCAGGGCAAGGGCGCTACGGCCAAGGCGATTTTCCGGGGTTACCCGTCTACCCTGGCGATATCGATTGCGCTCATCATGATGATCGTGTTCGTTCCCATCATGAAGGTTCGCACGATGTTCAGGCGCTGGACAACCGAGCACCTGCCGATGATTGTGGAAGAGCAGGATTACATGGACACGGTCCAGGATGTCTCGGATGCCCTGAACCAGGCCGGATTCGAGGTCCGGCGCCAGCAGGCCAACTGGATGCTGCGGCTACCGCTCAAAGTGATGACGACCCTGTCGGGCCGCGGGAGCCATAACCTGATTGCTGACAACCTGACGACGCTGGTCTCTGATCGGCTGGAACTCGTGCTGCACCCATCGGACCTGGCGATCAATGGCAGTAAGCACGATGCTGCCCGTGCCCGGGCCATCGTCGCTGAACAGCTCTCGTTCTCGAAGGCCTACCTGACCTGGACGAAGGAGGCCAATGAATTGGAGGATCGCCTGGGACAGCTTTGGGAGAGGCTGCGTGCCAGTACGAACAGGTACGTACCGCAGGAAGTAGCTGAGGAACTACATAAATTTGAGCTCGACCTGCAAGAAGCCAAAATCCAGCACGAAGAATGGGAAGTGCTGTTTCGCGAGAAGCTGCTTGTCGAGCGGGGCTTGTTACAGGTCATGGCTGGCGTCACCGACCGGCCGCAGGAGCCCAGCGAAGTGAATGCCCGTGATCTGGGCATGCGCAATATAACAAGCGCGGCAGACGGCCAATCGCACAGCCACGTCAAGCAGGTTGTCTCGCTGCTCGTGGCAATTGCCGCAACATGGTTCATCCGGGGACGCAGGATATGAACGGACTCAAGCAGAAAAGAGGACCGCTACTCGAGGTTGCCAGAAGAACTGCCAGCCCAATGAACGAGTTCTTTCGCAAGTTTGCGCGCACGACTGCTGAGGTCGTCGGCTCGCCGTGGGCCTTTGTCATCGGCCTGCTGCTGATTGTGGTCTGGCTGGTGTCCGGCCCGATCTTCCACTTCTCGGATACGTGGCAGCTTGTGATCAACACATCGACCACCATCATCACTTTTCTGATGGTGTTCATCATCCAGAACTCGCAGAATCGCGATGCCAAGGCGCTGCACCTCAAGCTGGACGAGTTGATCCGCGTGATGGAGCACGCGCGCAACCACTTGGTAGATCTGGAGAACCGGCCCGACGAGGAGTTGGAGGAACTCCAAACGGAGTTCGCGCAACTTGGTCAGGGGGAGCTGGAGGCTGTACGGGATAAGCTGGAGGAAGTCCACGATGATGTGGAAGCCTTGAAGCAGGTGGCTGGCAGTCCAGCCGCTCCGAATAATGTGTCGAAGTCTAGCTGATAACAGCAGGAGAGAATTACTATGTTGAGAAGAAAGAATCGTGATATGGAGAAGCGTGTACGGCAGATTCGTGAGGCTGTCATGGAACGGTGGGAGAAGCTGAGCGACCGTGACCTGGAGACCCTCAGCAACACCTTCAACGAGTTGCAGGAGATGCTGGGCAAGCGATACGAGCAGAAGCGCAAGCAGGCGCGGGTAGACCTGAAGCCGCTGATGTCGGCTGTCGAGGCGAAGCGGGAGGTTCTCGACGATGTGGTCACAACCGCCACGCAGCAGATAAGCAAGCAGGCGGGTGAATTGACCGTACAGGCCGGTAAGACAATGCAACAGAAGCCGTGGGTTGCAGTCCTGGCCGGCATGGCGGTTGGCCTCCTGGTGGTCTTCACCGTAGGCCGCCGCTACCTTGTGGAGAAGTAACTCCTACCTTACAGCAGGGACGGGTTGACAACCTGTCCCTGCTGTTTTGGAACGATTGACGGGCCCGCGAGGAGATGCTAGAATCGGGTTGTAACCCTAAGCCCTGAACCACCATCTGACCTATGGACAGACCCGCATACCGCGGGCTGACCACCAATCGCCGGCCCTGCGCCGGTCACCTCAAAAAGGAGGTCCGGACCTGATGGCGCTCCTGAATGCGCAGATTCGCAAGGAAGTTACTGAAGCCCTGGCGGACGTAGCCAACCCCGTAACCTTCAAGATGTTCACGCAGAAATTCGAATGCCAATATTGCAAGGAGACCCGCGAGCTCATCGAGGAAGTTGCCGAACTGTCAGATAAGGTCTCCGTGGAAGTCTATGACTTCGAGGCGGACAAGGCGCTGGCTGACAGCCTGGGCATCGACAAGGTGCCCGGCGTCGCGGTCGTCGGCCAGAAGGACTACGGCATCCGCATGTTCGGCATCCCCTCCGGCTACGAATTCGGCAGCCTGATCGAAAGCATCAAGCTGGTGTCCGAGGGCGAGTCGGGGCTGTCGGCTGACACAAAAAAGATGGTCGCCAAACTCAAACAGCCGGCCACCATCCAGGTCTTTATTACCCCTACCTGACCGTACTGCCCGCGAGCCGTGTTGCTCGCGTACCAACTGGCAATGGAGAGCGATCTCATCACTGCACACATGGTCGAAGTGGTAGAGTTCCCGCACATGGCCGTCAAGTACGACGTCATGGGCGTGCCGCGCACGGTCATCAACGAAACCATCCAGATCGAAGGCGCTGTGCCGGAGCCGATGCTCATGCGCGAGTTCGCCAAGCTCCTTGAAGGATAGGGCCACAGCCCACTTGACGCCCGCACAAGCTTACAGTATAGTCGCGGGCGTCAATCCCAATGCAACGGCAAGCTGAACACAGGAGGCATCCGTGAGCACGACAGAGGCAGTGAAACCGGCAGCCAGCAAGGGCGGGGGCCTGGCGGGCATCGTCGTGGCCGACAGCAACATCAGCTTTGTTGACGGCACGAACGGTATCTTGGAATACCGCGGCTACGATATCCGGGTGTTGGCCGAAAACAGCACGTTTGAGGAAGTCGCCTACCTCCTCTGGAACAACCGACTGCCCACAGCCGACGAGCTGGATGAGATGAAACGCCAGTCGCGAGCCTGCCGCTTCATGCCGCCGGAAATCTTCCCCGCACTGCGCAACATGCCGCGCAATGCGGACCCGATGGCTGTCATGCGTACGGCGGTCTCCATGCTGGCGCACTATGATCCCGAATCAGAGGACAACACGCCCGAAGCGCACCAGCACAAAGCATGCCGCCTGCTGGGCCAGATTTCGGGCGTCATTGCTGCTTTCGAGCGCATCCGCCGCGGGGATGAGCCCATCAAGCCGCGCATGGACCTCGATCACGCCGCAAACTTCCTGTGGATGCTCACGGGCGACGACCCGGATCCCCAGGCCGCCAAGGCGCTGGACCAGTACCTGCTGCTCCTAGCCGAACATGAGCTCAACGCCTCCACCTTTACGGCACGCGTGATTGCCTCGACCGGCTCGGACCTCCATTCGGCCATCACCGGCGCGCTCGGCGCGCTGAAAGGCCCGGCCCACGGCGCGGCCGTGCAGGAGGCCATGGAGCAATTCCTGGAAATCGGGATGGTGGAGAATGTCGAGCCGTGGTTCAAGGGTCTGGAAGGCACGGGCCGCCGCGTCATGGGCATCGGCCACCGCGTGTACAAGGTGCGTGACCCGCGTGCGGGCGCGTTGATGGTCAACGTGCAGAAGATGGTGGAAGCCACCGGCGAGCGCACATGGTATGACATTGCGCGCCGGCTGGAAGAGGTCGCGATGCAGGACGAGTACTTCCGCTCGCGCAACCTCAGCGCGAACGTGGACTTCTACTCCGCGCCGCTGCTCTATTCCATCGGCATCCCGGTCGATGCATTCACCTGCATGTTCGCGATGAGCCGCATCGTCGGCTGGACCGCGCATGTCTACGAGCAACAGTCCAACAACCGGCTCATCCGCCCGCTGTCCAACTGGACCGGCGAACACCAGTTGCCCTGGGTGCCGATCGCAGAGCGGCAGTAGGTTCGCTTTGAGAAAACGGGTTTCCCGACGAAACGAAGTTTCGCACAGAAACCCGCTTTCTTCTAGAAACCCGCTTTCTGAGGCCAAACGAAGTTTGGCACGAAAGCGGGTTTCTGATTTACATCCAATGCTGCTGCTTTGCGAAGTACAGCAGCTCATCGCGAAACTGCGGCGCAGCGATATTCACCAGGGCCTTAACCCGCTCGCGGATCGTCCGGGCGAACAGATCCGCCACCCCGTACTCGGTCACGACATAGCGCACGTGGTTCCGCGTGGTCACGACCCCTGCGCCGACCTTCAGCGTCGGCACGATCCGGCTGATTGCCCCATCCTTTGCCGTCGCGGGCAGCGCGATGATCGGCACGCCGCCCGGCGACCGCAGCGCGCCGTAAATGAAATCGAACTGCCCGCCCACCCCGCTGTAGAACTGCGTACCCATCGAATCCGCGCATACCTGGCCGGTCAGGTCCACCTCCAGCGCAGAGTTGAGGGCGACTTGCTTCGTGTTCTGCGCGATGACAAATGGGTCATTCACGTAGTCCTGCGGATGAAACTCGAAGAAGGGGTTGTTATCCATGTAATCGTAGAGCCGTTGCGAGCCGAGCGCAAAACCCGCCACGCACTTGCCCTTGTGAATCGTCTTGGCTGCGTTGGTCAGCACGCCGGCCTCGATCAGCTCGATGACGCCATCAGAGAACAGCTCTGTGTGCACGCCCAGGTCCCGTTTATCCTTCAGGTAGAGCAGCACTGCGTCGGGAATCTCGCCGATGCCCATCTGCATCGTCGCGCCATCGGGGATCAGGTCCGCGATATGCATGGCAATCTGCTTCTGCAACTCGCCCGGCGACCCCATCGGCACCTCGACAATCGGATAGCTGACCGGCACGACATGGGTCAGCCGGCTGATATGGATGAAGCTGTCGCCCAGCGAGCGGGGCATCTGGTCGTTGACCTCCGCGATGACGATGTCCGCCGCCTCCGCCGCGGGCTTGGTCAGCCCGACCTCCACACCGTAAGTGCAATAGCCGTGCTCGTCCGGCGGTGAGCAGTGAATCATCGCGACTTTGGGCTTGAGCAGGCCGGGATCGCGCAGCGCGCGCGGAATCTGGCTGAGCAGGATGGGCGTGAAGTCCGCGCGGCCCTCGTTGACGGCCTTGCGCACGTTATGGCTGATAAAGAGCGAATTGACGCGGATGTGGCCCGCCATCTCGGGCTCCACGTACTCAGCGGGCCCGATCGTCAGGACCTGGATGATCTCCACATCCTCGAGTTGCGGCGCCCGGCGTACCAGCGCGCCGAGCAGTTCTTTGGGCACGCTGCAGTTGCCGGTCATAAACACGCGGTCATGCGACTGGATGGCCTCCACCGCCGCATCTGCGGAGCACAACTTGTTGTGGTAAGATGCGGCCCTCATGCCTCACCTCCGAGCGAACTCCGCAGCGCCGGATGCACAATCTCGCCGTTGTGGACGTTCAGACCGTGGCGCAAGACTGCATCATCGGCCAGGGCCTGGGCCAGTCCCTTCTGCGCAATCTCCAGGATATAGGGCCAGGCCGCGTTGTTGAACGCGTGCGTCGTCGTGCGCGCGACCACACCGGTCATGTTCGGCACGCAGTAGTGAATCACGCCTTCCTCGATGTAAGTGGGGTTCTGGTAGGTCGTGGGCCGGCTCGTCTCGACGCAGCCGCCCTGGTCAATCGAGACGTCCATGATGACCGAGCGGGGCTTCATCGTCTGGACCATCTCGCGCGTGACGAGGTGCGGCGTACGCGCACCGGGGACGAGCACCGCACCGACCAGCACATCCGCCCGCTTGACGGCCCGCGCGATGTTGAAGTCGTAGGCGACCATCGTGTCCGCCTGGCAGCCGCGCTCTTCGAGCGCCTGCAGGCGACGTACGTCCGTATCCATGACGGTCACATGCGCGCCCATGGCGCCGAAAAGGCGGGCCGCGTTGCTGCCCACGATGCCCGCCCCCAGGATGACGACATGCGCCGGCGGCACGCCCGGCACACCGCTCAGGAGGATGCCGTGGCCGCCCTCGTTGTTTTGCAAAAGTTGGGCTGCAATGGGGGGGATCATCCGCCCGGCAATCTGGCTCGGCGCGGCCAGGACGGGCAGATGGCCGTCCGGTTCCTGTATCGTTTCGTAGGCGATGGCCGTCACCTTGCGTTCGAGCAGCGTCTCCACCTTGCTCGGATGGGAGACTGCCAGGTGCAGGAAGCCGACCAGGATGTGTCCTTCTTGCAACAGCTCGAACTCCGGCAGCGTGGGCCGCGACACGGTGAGTATCATCTGGGCGCGGCCGTAGACTTCCTCGACCGAGTAGACAATCTGGCCGCCCGCCGCACGATAGCGCTCGTCCTCGAAGCCGCTGCCCTGCCCGGCGTCGCGTTCGACATATACACGATGGCCCAGCCCGGTCAAGATTTCAACGCCCATCGGCGTGAGACCGACGCGATAGTCAAAGGGCCGGCGTTGCTTGGGGATTCCGATGTCCATGGGTTCCTCCGCGTTGAGGGAATTGCAGAAAAGCAACAGGTGTCAGGTGCAGTATATCACAGATGGGCTTGTGACGTGCTTTTAGCGGGGTTAGCCTCACATACCTGGCTGCATGACGGTTTGACAAGCCCGCCTTCTCACGGCATACTGTAACTCCTTTCACATTCGAGCCGTTCCCACCATATACACAATAGAGGTAATCTCATGTCAAGCATCGTGTATTACGCTTCCCCGCGCCAGACTCGTCTGGACGCCAACGAGACACTGCCCCTCAAGCTGGACCGGATCGTGGACAGCCTGCACATCCGCGACCGGGTCAGGGGTGAGAGTGTCGCCATCAAGATGCACCTGGGTGGCAACGTCGGCTATTCGACCCTGCACCCGGTGTTCGTGCGCAGGGTTGTGCAGGCCGTCAAGGACGGCGGCGGCCGGCCCTTCATCGTGGACCTCAACTGGTCCGCGGGCAACGCCGCGGAACGCGGCTACACCGCCGAAACGGTTGGCTGCTCGGTCTTCCCGACGGGCGGGCTGGACGAACACTACTTTTACCGGCACACGCACCCATTCAAGAACATCACCGATTGGATGGTGGGCGGAGGCATCCAGGATGCCACGTTCCTCATCGACCTCGCGCACATCAAGGGCCACCCATCGTGCGGCTTCGGCGGGGTGTTCAAGAACCTGGCGCTGGGTTGCATGATGCAGCCGACCCGCAGCGCCATCCATGACACCTGCCATTACGATCCCTACTGGTTCCCCGAGCTCTGCCCGGACCCGGTGGTGCGCGACGCCATCATCGCTTCATGCCCGCACGGCGCGCTGGTCAAGGACAAACTGAACCCGAACAACCTGCACCTGCACTTCGACAACTGCAACCAGTGCGGCCGCTGTTTGAAGGTCGCGCCGGAGGGCTCGCTGAAGATCGACCCGGTCAACTTCTGGGCCTTCCAGGAGGCGTGCGCCATCTCGGTCAGCCTGAGCCTGTCCACCTTTGCGCCGGGCAAGACCACCTTCATCAGCGTCGGCACGCACATGACCCCGGTCTGCGACTGCTTCGGCTTCACCAGCATGCCCATCCTGCCCGATGTGGGCATCTTCGGCTCGGACGACATCTGCGCCGTCGAGCAGGCATCGCTGGACGTGATTGCGCGCGAGAAGCTGATCCTGGAGAACGTTCCGCTCTCGATGGAGCCGTGGTATGCTGAGGGCCATCCCTTCCAGCACCTGCACGGTCCGCTGAAGGACCCGTACAAGGTCGTGGAGTACGGGGAGAAGCTGGGGCTCGGCACGCGCGCGTACGAGTTGGTGGACGTCATGCCGCTCGGCCAGGTCAGCCGCGCCCCGTTGGGGTATGTGAACCTGCAGGCCGCGTAGCATAGCATCGGCAGGATTTTGCACCACGGAAGACACGGAGCAAACGGAATACAGTTGTTAATTTCCGCGTGCTCCGCATCTTCCGTGGTAGCTATCAGCGCACCTTCACCCGCCCAGCCACCGCGCAATCTCCGCCTTGACCGCGCCCGCGTCCGCCGGCAGCTCGACCGGCGGATTGCGATGCCGCGCGAGCACATCGGCCAGCGTTCCCTCGTGATAGCCCACCTTGAACTCGCTGAACTTGAGCCCGTGCGCAGTCGAGATGACCACGACGCGCTGCCCCGGCTGGATCTCACCCCTGGCGGCCAGCTTGCGGGCGACCGCCAGCGCGACCCCCGTGTGCGGGTCGGTGTAGAGCCCCGCCCGGTCGGCCAGCGCGGCCGCATCCGCCAGCTCGTCCTCGCTCGCCTGTTCCACGACGCCGTCGAAGTCGCGCAGCGCACGGGCCGCCTTCTCGTAACTGACCGGGTTGCCGATACGGATGGCGGATGCCGCCGTCGCGCCCGCGGTCACCGGCTCCAGCCGGTCAAACCCGCGGCGGTAGGCCAGGTACAGCGGGTTCGCGCGCTGCGCCTGCGCAGCAACCAGCCGGGGCCGCCGGTCGATGACCCCCAGCTCCTGCGCCAGCGCCAACCCCTTCGCCAGCGCAGAGATGTTCCCCAAGTTGCCGGAGGGCAGGATGATCCAATCGGGGACCATCCAGCCGAGCTGCTGGACGATCTCGATGCCCACGGTCTTCTGCCCCTCAACGCGCAGCGAGTTCATCGAGTTGGCGAGATAGATGGAGTTGTCGCGCGTCACTTCCTGCACGATGTGCATGCAGCCGTCGAAGTCGGTGTCCAGCGCGAGCACGCGCGCGCCGTTGGCAATCGGCTGGATGAGCTGCGCGGTCGTGATTTTGCCCTTAGGCAGGAAGACCAGCGCGGGGATGCCCGCAGTCGCCGCATATGCGGCCAGCGCAGCGGAGGTATCGCCGGTGGACGCACACGCGACCGCCCGCACCGGGCAGCCCGTCTGCGCCATCATCTGGTTGACTGCGCTGACGAGCACCGTCATCCCCAGGTCCTTGAACGACCCGGTGTGGCTGACCCCGCATTGCTTGACCCATAGCTCCGGCCCGATGCCCAGGTCTCGACCGAGCCGCGGAACGGGCAGCAGCGGCGTGTAGCCCTCGCCCAACGTAACGATGTGCTCCGGGCTGACCTGCGGCAGCACCCACTCGTGC
>JAKPQT010000725.1 GCA_029555885.1 Chloroflexota bacterium
GGTCCGGGGGCTGCGGTACGCGTGGGCGCAGTTACGGGCGACACCGAGCCGAAAAACAGGAGTATGGACAACAGGGCAAACAGTGGCCGGTGCTTCATGGTCCTCCGCGGCGTCAGGAAATATCGTTTGCATCATACCGTATGGCACGGCCCCGCGCAAGCGCCGCGCCGATGCGTTGGCCCATCTACGGCTGAGAGTGTGCCCGCTCTACAGGCTCCGTCAGCGCCTCGCTGCGCAGTCGCGCAAGGCTGAGCAGGTAGCTCAGACCCATGACGATGCCGCCGCTGATATACGGATAGGTGATGCGAACGTCGAACAGCCCGCCGGCCCACAGCGGCCCCACAATCCGGCCCAGGCTCATGAACGCGTTGTTCAGCCCCATCGCGGCTCCCTGACCGGTCTGCGCCTTCTTGGAGATAAGCGATGACAGTGCAGGCCGCAGCATCGTGTTGCTCAACACAAACAGCCCGACGGTCAACAGCACCGTTGGAAAGGTCGTGGCGAGCAGCATGAGCGGAAAGCCGACCGCGCTGCCCAGAAGCGAGGCCTTGATGATGGCGCTTTCGCCCCAGCGTTGCGTGGCCGGGCCGGTGGCAAAGCCCTGCGCCAGGGCGGACAGGATGCCGATGACGGCAAAGATCAGGCTCACTTGTGTTGCGCTATAGTTGAAGCGGTGCGCGGCAAACAGCCCGAAGATGCCCTCGAAGCTGGTCAGGGCAAAGTTCACCAGGAACGACAGGAAGAACAGGAGCCCCATCGGGCCGCCGAGCGCCTCGCGCATGCGGGCCAGTTGGCGGCCTTGTGCGTGCTGTTGGACGCCGCGGCGCTCAGGCGGCAGGGATTCGGGCAGGACGATCAAGATCAGCACGAGGGCCAGGGCTGACAGCCCGCTCGCGACAAAGAACGGCAGCGACAGCGACCGGTCGGCCAGCGGTCCGCTGATGGCCGGCCCCAGCACCATCCCGATGCCCATCGCTGCACCGATGACGCCCATGCCGCCGCCGCGCTGTTCGTTTGAGGTGCTGTCTGCGACATAGGCCATCGCGGTCGGCAGCGTGGCCGACGAGAGGATGCCGCCGAGGGCACGCGCCACAAACAGCAGCGTCAGATTGGGGGCCAGGCCCATCAACACCAGCGATAGCGCATTCCCGAATGCGCCCAGCATCAAGATCGGCTTGCGGCCCAGGCGATCCGACAGGTTGCCCCAGACCGGCGAAAAGATGAACTGCATCACGCTGAAGACGGCCATCAGCCCGCCCAGGGCTGCGCCGCTGGCGCCGAAATGCTCCACGTAAAACGGCATGATCGGGATGACGATGCCAAAGCCGATCATCACCACGATCATGGTGAAAAATAGAATGCCGATGTTCGAGCGTGCGCTCATGCGATTTTCAGGACCTCAGGGGTGAGCTCTGCCACATAGGGCAGGTGACGGTACGCCTCGCGGTGGTCCAGCCCGTAGCCGACCACGAAGCGGTCGGGCAGATCGAACCCCTTGTAGCGCAGCCGTATGTCGGCCAGCCGGTGTTGCGGCTTGTCGAACAACGTGCAGACTTCCAGGCTGGCAGGCCCGCGCGCCCTGAGCAGGCGCAGGAGGTAACTCAGCGTCAGGCCGGTGTCGATCACGTCTTCCACGAACAGAACATGCTGGCCTTCAACATTTTCATCCAGGTCTTTGATTAGTCGTACTGCGCCTTTAACTTTCTGTTGTGCACTGTAGCGTGAAATCGCGATGAAATCGGCGCGCACCGGAATAGTGATGCTGCGCAACAGGTCGCTCATGAAAAAGATGACGCCCTTGAGCACCCCGACCACAATCGGGTTCAGCCCGGCGTAATCCCGGCTGATGGCCGCGCCCAGCTCCGCTACTTTGGCCTGGAGTTCGGCTTCGGTGAACACCGTCCGTCCTACTCCGCGCGTCAACTCCGGCCGCGCGACGTCCTGCACCGCATCTGCGGGTCTCTGGTTCACAGTTCATTCTCCATCATGGCGCTGTAGTCTTCGACGCCAAACTTCAGCAGCAGATTGCGGATGTCGCCGCGCTTGAACAGCTTGATGTTGACGTCCGGGTAGAGCTCCCGCAGACGCTTGAGCTTGCGGTTCTTGTGCCTGACCTGGTTCGGCAGCATCGTCGTCAGTTCGATGTAGAGGTCCTGGTCCGGCAGGTAGAAGTCGGGCGAGAACGCTTCGGTGACGTTGCCCGACTTGTCCCGCTGCAGCACGAACGTGCGCGGCTCGTATTCCCAGGGGATGCCGTAGAAGTCGAGGATGCGGGCGAATTCGACCTCGACCGGGTGCGAGAAGGGCGCAGGGACGTCGTTCATCGGCGCTGCGCTGCCAGGCAAATCAGGTCCACTGCGGTCGGCATGTCCAGATGAGCCATATTGATGATCAGGTCATATAGCGCCGGGTCATCCCAGGCCGCGTCCTGGTGCCGGCGCAGGTAGGCGGCGCGGGCGCGGTCCGAGGCATCCACGCGAGCGGCCGCTACTTCGGCGGTGACATTGCACCGCTCCTGCACCAGCGCGATGCGCTGCGGGCGCGGGGCGATGATGCGCACGTGCAGCACGCCGGGCCGGCCTGCCAGCACCACCTGGCCGGCGCGCCCCATGAGGAGCACATTGCCCCTCGCGGCCAGCTCCGCGACGACCTGTGCGGTCTTCTCGTCGTAGAGCGCCAGCGCGGCAGGAGTGGGCTTGACGCCGAGCAGTCCCAGTTCGTCGATTTCGGCCAGCGCGACTTCGGGCGCACCGGCTTCGCGCGCGGCCCGGTTGATCACTTCCCGGCCGGCCAGTTGCAGGCCGAGCCGCTCCGCGACTGCCTGCGCAATATCATCCCCGCGGCTGCCCATCTCGCGGGAGAGCGTAATAACCGGCATAGTTCCTCCCTGATCTCGCACACAGAGACGCACAGAACGCTAAGGGCGCGTGACGAATGCTCACGCACAGACGCAAAGTTCGCAAAGAGAATCAGATATATTAAACTACATTTTGCGTTCTTTGCGTCTCTGTGTGAGCTGCTAGCGTGCGTCGCCCTACGCCTCGCGCAGCCGCTCTGTCAGCCCGGAGTACCGCTCATGCGCGCGATCGTTGCGCACCGCAATGTTGATGGCGCGGGGCGCACCCACCAGGACGACGAGACGTTGTGCCCGCGTGACTGCGGTATAGAGCAGATTGCGCTGCAGCATCATGTAGTGCGTGGTCAACAATGGGATGACCACCGCGGGAAACTCGCTGCCCTGGGCCTTGTGAACGCTGACCGCATAGGCGTGGACTAATTCGTCCAGCTCCAGGAAGTCATATTGCACGGCTCGCTCGTCGAGATTGACCACTGCAACCTGGTCCTCCAGGTCCAGGGCCGTGATTTGGCCCATGTCGCCGTTGAGCACATCCTTGTCATAGTTGTTGCGTATCTGCATCACCCGGTCGCCGACACGGAACACCCGCCCGCCGACCTGCCGTTCGGGAAGGTTGGCGCGCGGCGGGTTGAGCGCGGCCACCCCCACCTCCCCGCGGTGCATCGGGCTGAGCACCTGGATTTGCTCCGGCGCG
>JAKPQT010000727.1 GCA_029555885.1 Chloroflexota bacterium
ATACCTGGCCTGGGTGGATCGCTGGCAGGGCGAAGTGCCCGCGGACGCGCTCTACGGCGACCTGGACGGCGACATGATTCCGGAGATTGCCGTGGGCCGACTGGCTGTGAACACCCTGGCTGAAGCGAACAGCGTGGTGGACAAGATCATCAGCTATGACCAGGGCGTGCGGTCCGCGGCCTGGCAGCGCAAGGTGCTGTTCGTAGCGGACAACCCGGACCCGGGCTCAGGGGATTATCCCGCGGTTTCGGACGAGATTATCGCCAGCCATATCCCGCCAGACCTGGAAGTGACGCGCGCGTACATCTCGCGCAGCGCTAATCCGCCGACCCAGGCTGAAATCCAGGCCGCGCGCAATACCATCTCCGACACCCTCCAGGCCGGCGTGTGGATGGTGCAGTTTGCAGGGCACGGTGCGATTCCGCTCTGGACGCACGAGGTCATCTGGCAGACGGCGGATGTGCCCGGCCTGCGGAACGCCACCCGCCTGCCTGTCGTCATGACATTCAACTGTCTGGATGGCTACTTCGCCCATCCTGTCACCTTCAGCGTCGCGGAAACGATGCAGCGCCATGCGGGAGGCGGCTCGATTGCCGCGATCTCGCCGTCGGGGTTGGGACTCACCGCCGACCAGCACGATTTCCGCAAGCTGTTGATGGACGTGATGTTCAAAGAAAACGTCCGCGAGCTGGGCACTGCCCTGACCATTGCCAAACGCCAGTACTACCAGCTCTTCGGCGATGACTATCTGATCCAGACCATGACCCTGTTCGGAGACCCGGCGCTGAGGCTGCCGGGACCGGCGACCCAGTAACGAAAGTATGATTCGACCTATGCGTGATCGCCTTCTATGGCATTGGTATGGGCTGATTGGCAGCATGGTGGTCATCGTGCTCCTTGGCACGGCCCTCACGACCCGCGCCAGCGTGACGTTGCTCTACTTCACGGCCACGCCGCTCACCAGCACCATCGAAGTGAAGTGGGAGACGGCCACAGAGCTCAACACAGTCGGCTTCAACGTCTACCGATCGGATTCCGAGAATCCAGCCTCCTGGGGCAGCCCGGTCTTCACCACGGGTTCCCGCAGCCTGGACGGCACTACGGGGGCCCAGTACATCTATGTAGATGGCGTGGATGGCAACGTTGGCAACGTGCAGCCCAACGTCCGGTATTACTACCTGCTGGAAGAACTCTCGAATAGCGGCAACACCCGGTTTACGGACAAAATCGCCAGCGCCGGCATCGGGCTGGCGACCAGCACCGCCACCATCTCGCCCACGCCCACGCGCACCAGCACGTCCATCGTCGTTGATCCCACGCGCACGCGCACGCCGACTCCGCCGCCCGTGCCGACCGATCCGCCGGCGCCGACCGCCACGCGGCAGTTCCCGAACACCGCGACTCCCATCCCGACCGCCACGCTCACGCCCTTCTTGGGTTCGGCGTTTGACTCCGCGCTGCCCACGCCGTTCCAGATACCGACCGCGACGCCGCTCACCTCGTTCCAGTTATCCTCGCCCACTCCCATGGGCGGCGTCCCTCTCCAACAGGCGCCTGCTTTCGAACCCTTGGCCACGCTGACCCCCACGCCCGCGCTCATCGCACAGGCGCCGACCGCCACGCCGACCTTCCTGACCGCGCAGCTTGAGCCGGAGGCCAGCCCTACGCCCCTCCTGCGGGCACAGCAGAACATCACGCGCACCCCCCAAGTGTTCGAGCCGAGCGCAACCAATCGCCGCGCCACACCGGCCGCGGCTGCCCCGGCGCGCAGCTCGCGGCTGGCCTTTACGCTCGGCGGCGGAGCAGTGGTCCTGGCCGTCTTGCTCGGCATCGGCGGATTCGCGTTCTGGCAGCGGCGGCACTAACACGCATGGCACCCATTCTTGACATCGTGTTCCGGCGGCTCGCCGCGCGGCTCGTTGTGCTTCTCGCCCTGGTCGCGCTGGCCAGCTGCAGCCGCGCGCCCCAAGCAGCCGTGACGAGCGTCAAGCTCCTGGTGGATGCGGATGGCGTGTACCAGGTCACGGCGGGCGAGCTGGCCGCGGTCGGCTTCGAATTGGGGAACGGGCCCGGCGACCTCACGCTGACGGCAGGGGGCGAGCCCGTGGCCTTCGAGCTGACCGGCCGAGGCCGTAACCAGGCGCTCCGCTTCTATGGCCAGGCACTCGGCCCGGAGGCGCACACCGCCACCAACGTCTATTGGCTGGCACAGGACCCGTCCGCCTCCGGCGATGCGCCCGGCCGCATCATGGAGAACAGGGAGCCGCTCCCCGCCGGCGTCACAGCCGCGCAGGTCGTGACGGCCACGGTCCACATCGAACAGCAACGCCAGCACCGCAGCGATGCTGCAGAGACCGGCGACCGCTGGACCTGGCAGACCCTCTTCGCGCCTGCGGACTTCGAGTTCAAGGTCAACACGCCCGCGCCGGCGGATGGTTCCGGCGTGCTCCGCCTTTACGTCGTCGCCAACTCGCAGGCCGAAGTCAATCCGGATCATCACCTGACCATTGCGGTGAATGGGATGCCGGTGGCCGATGCGACGTGGGATGGCCTGGGGCCGCAGGTCATCACCGCGACCATTCCGGCGGGCATGTTGCTGGACGGGGATAACGCGGTTCGGCTGGCCGCGCCGGGCGATACGGGCGCACCCGCGGATGTGGTCATCCTGGACCGCGCGGAGCTGGCCTACGTGCGCAGGTTGATCCTGGATGACGAAATACTGGCCTTTGCCGGTGACGCCGTCGCCTATGCCATCGAGCTGGCGGAGCAGCCCGTCCTGCTCTGGGATATCACCGCTCCGGCGCAGCCCGTCGCCCTGCCCGTGACGGACGCGCAGGACGGCCGGCTGGCGATGCCGGGCGGCGCCGGCCGCCGCTTCGTCGCAGTCACCGAGCGCGGCCTGACCAAGCCCGCGGCCATCCTCCCAGTTGCGCCCTCGGGCCTGCCCGACTTCCCCGGCGGCGCAGACCTGGTGATTGTCACAGTACCGCAGTTTCGCGAGGCGCTCCAGCCGCTCATCGACGCGCGCACGGCGCAAGGACTGCGCGTGGCCGTCGTGGATATCGCAGCCGTGAACGATGCGTTCAACCACGGGCGCACCGGCCCGGACGGCATCCGCGGCCTTGTGGAGCACGCGCTGGCCGCCTGGGAGCCGCCCGCGCCGCGCTTCTTATTGCTGGCCGGCGATGCCAGCTACGACCCGCGCGGCTATCTCAACGGCAGCGAGACTGACCTGGTCCCCGCGCGCGAGGTGTACACGACCTACTCCGGCTGGACGGCTTCGGATGTCTGGTATGCCATGCCAGATGACGGCCCGGCCGCTAAACCCCGACTCGCCATCGGCCGTCTGCCCGCGCAGACGCCGGAGCAGATGGCCGTCATGGTCCGCAAAACTCTCGCCTACGAGCAGGCGACCAGCAGCGCCGCGTGGCAGCGCCGCGCGCTCCTGGTGGCCGATAACGACGAGCAAGGTTTTGCGGCCGAGACCGCTGATTTTGCGGCCCGGCTGACGGGGTATGACACGCAGCAGGTCACGATTGCGGACGACGGACGTGCCGCGCGGGAGCAACTCATGTCCGCCTTCGACGATGGCACGGGGTTGATCGGGTACTTCGGCCACGGCAGCGTAGTGCTGTGGGCGCAGGAAAAGGTCTTTGCAACCGAGGACGTGGCACAGCTAACGAACCGCGACCGGCTGCCGATCGTCTTCACTGTCACCTGTCTGAGCGGCTTCTTCAGCCACCCGACGACGCCATCGCTGGGCGAGACGCTGCTGCGCGCGGACAACGGCGGCGCAGTGGCCGCGCTCGTGCCGTCCAGCGCGGCGATCCTGAGCGACCAGCGGCTGCTGGCACAGAACCTGGCGGATGCGCTGGCGGGCGATGCGGAGACACTGGGCGAGGCGGTGCTGCAGGCGCAGGCCGGGCTGCCGGAGACGATGGGCGGCGTGCGCGAGATTCTGCTGACCTTCAATCTGCTCGGGGATCCGACGCTGCCGCTGAAGCGCTGAAACAGCAAAGGCTCCGTGGCTGGACGGTTGAGTTACCGTTCAGCCACGGAGCCTTTGATATGCAAGCGTTGCCTACTTCGCGTTCTCCGCCCCCAGGACGACCGGAATGGTCGCTGCTAAGATGCGCAGGTCACGGCTTAAGGAACGGTCCGCGATGTATTCAATGTCATAGCTGACGATCTGGTCGAAGCTGATGCTGCTGCGCCCGTTGATCTGCGCCCACCCCGTCAGCCCCGGCATCGCAGCCAGCCGCAGCCGATGGCGTTCTGAGAAGAAGGCCACCTCGTAATCCATGGCCGGCCGCGGCCCCACGAAGCTCATATCGCCCTTGAGGATGTTGACCAACTGCGGCAGTTCATCGAGGCTCGTGCGGCGCAGCCAGCGGCCCACCCGCGTGACCGTGTGGCCGTTGGACGCCGGCTTGTAGATGGCCCGGCCCTGCTCATCTGCCAGATGGTCAGCCCCCTGGCCCTTGATGTAGGCCTCTGCAAACTGGCGGTGGGTCTGGCTGTGATCCTGCCCGTTGGTCATGGAGCGGAATTTGTAAAAGTTGAACACGCGGCCCCTGTAGCCGACCCGCCGCTGGATGAAAATGACTGGCCCCGGCGAGTCCAGCCGGACGGCCAGGGCAATTACCGCAAACAGCGGAACCAGCAGAATCAATAGGATGAGAGCCGCAGTAAAATCGAATGCCCGCTTGAGATAGGGATACATCCGGGCTGACCAGGCCTGATGCCGGGAGGCACGCTGCTGCGCATCAAGCTCGCTCTGCCAGCCAAGGGGAAGTTGCCACGAAGCAGGATGAATCCGTTGATCTATCATGCGATGATTCCTACGCGATAAACGATGTGTGGGAGCGGAGAATGGCCGGACATCACGCTCCAACAGCCGAAACTCGCAGCAACATAATGATAAATACCTGTTTGAGCCTAAGATAGCATCTCAGCGTGAACAAATGCTGAACACGCGGCGGCGCGAACATGAAAGTTTTGCCATCTTCGTTAATGGACGTCTATCACTTGGAGACGGGAGACTTCCGCCGCAATGAGGCCAGGCGCGGCAAAGGGGATTGTAGCATAGGATGCGACGGGGTCAAAAACGGAGCCGGATTGTAGGGCGGATTGGCAATCCGCCCTACGTAACAGCTATCGCTTGAGCCGGGCGCGCATCCGCTGCCGTATGGCGTCGGTATTCTTGCGCAAGTGGCCGCGCCAGTCATCCTTCCCCACGGGACCCATGATCTGGTTGTAGACGTGGCGTTCGGTGCGGATGGAGGCCGAGCGCAGACCGGCAAAGAACCACAGCACCGGCGAGAAGACCCGTCGCCACCAGGGGAGCGGCCGGGTCGGAATCGGCACGCCCCACTCTAGCGCCGCCGCCGCCCACGTCAACCCTGCGCCGAAGCCCACCATGACCATCCGGTCGCCCGGCTTGACGCGTCCGGCCCGAATGGCCTCCGTGAGGGCGATCGGGATGGAGGCGGCTGAGGTGTTGCCGTAGCGTTCGAGGTTGACGAAGAACTTGTCGACCGGCACGGAGAGCCGCTTGGCCGCGGATTCGATGATCCGGACGTTGGCCTGATGCGGGATGATAATGTCCAGTTCCTCGGCCTTCCAGCCGGCCTTGCGCGCCACCGCCTCGGTGGCGCGGGGCATGACCGTCGTGGCAAACCGGAACACCTCGCGACCGTTCATCTTGATGAAGTGGCTGCCATCGCTCACCGATTCGTGGCACGCGGGGCGATGGCTCCCGCCGCTGGGCACAATCAGCAGTTCGCCGCCCGAACCGTCGCTGCCCAGCTCGGTTGCCAGCACGCCGCAGCGTTCGGTGCAGTGGCTGACGACAACCGCACCGGCGCCGTCGCCGAACAGGACGCACGTATTGCGATCCGTCCAATCGGTGATGCGGGAGAGCGTCTCCGCGCCGACGACGAGCACATGGTCTGCGCTGCCGCTGCGCACCGCGCTGGCCGCCATGCTGAGCGCATAGATGAAGCCGGAGCAGCCCGCGCTGAGGTCGAACGCGCCCGCCGCTGAAGCGCCCAACGCGTCCTGCACGAGGCTGGCCGTCGAGGGGAACGCATACTCCGGCGTGGCAGTCGCAACGATGACCAGGTCGATCTGCGAGGGCAACACCTGCGCGACGAGCAGCGCCTCGCGCGCGGCCCGGATGGCAAGGGTCGCGGTGCTCTCCCGTTCGCCCGCCACGACGTGCCGCTCTTTGATGCCCGTGCGTGACACGATCCACTCGTCTGTCGTGTCCACCACGCGCGCCAGGTCGGCGTTGGTCAGCACCTTTTCCGGCACGGACATGCCCCAACCGGTGATCTGAGCGTAGCGCCCGTTGGCGGACGCCTTCGATGGCGGCGCGATCATGCCAGCCGCCGGAAGATCACGGTGCCGTTGTGGCCGCCGAAACCGAACGAATTCGACATCGCCACCTCGAGGCGCGCCGGGCGAGCCCGGTTCGGTACATAGTCCAGGTCACAGTCCGGATCGGGCGTCTCGTAGTTGATGGTCGGCGGCAGGACCTGGTCGCGCAGGGCCAGCAGGCAGAAGCCGGCTTCGACGGCCCCGGCCGCGCCCATCAGGTGGC
>JAKPQT010000736.1 GCA_029555885.1 Chloroflexota bacterium
AGCGCCGCGTTCAGGTCGATCGTGATTTGCAGCAGGCTGTCAGCCTCCTGCGGGTTGAGCGCCAGGGCCGCAGGCACAATCTCCGGCAGCCGGTCGCACGGCCCCAGGTCGACTGCGACGGGCCGGCGCAGGCTCCACCCGATCACCCGCAGCTGTTCCTTGCGCTCGTCAGCGGTCAGTGTGTCCGCCTGGGGCAGGGCCTCTGCCCCTGGCAGGCCCAGCTTGCCCGGCAGCTTGAGCAGCGTGCGCACCGCAGCCGGCTCGGTCCGGCAGTAGGCCGTCCAACGGCCGCCCTCCGGCAGCGCCGCATAGACCGGCGCGGCGGGCACCTTCGCCACGCTGTCGGCCAGCGGACCGGCGTCGCCGGCGGCTTCCAACCACTTCTGCGAGAAATACTCCCCGCCGTCGCGACATTGCAGGCCGGGCGGACACTCCGACCGGCGTTCGACGCCCTCTGGCGGCGCAAACTCCCACCCGGCGGCATCGTCGAGCGCCGCCGCGCCGATGACGGTCAGCAGCGCAGGATCGGCCAGCACGCCCTCCATGAAATCGTGCCAGATGGGGGCCGCGCCGGCCACCCCGCTGATGTTCTTCATGGGATGCCCGTCGCTGTTGCCCGCCCATGCACCGGCCACCAGGTAGCGCGTATAGCCGAGCGTCCAGTTATCCCGCCAATCATCGGTCGTGCCGGTCTTCGCCGCGGCAGGCTTGCTGAGCCGGAGCGGACTATTCGACCCAAACATCGGCGCGCGTGCGGTGTTATCGCTCAGGATGTCGGTCACCAGGAAGGCAGTGGCCGGCGAGACGGCCTGCAGGGGTGCGGCGCCATCGGTGGACGCGGAACCGACCTGCGCAACCAGGTCGCCGGGTGCCGTCACGCGACCGAGGCTATCTGACATACGGAGTAGCGGCATCGGCTCGATGGCCTGCCCGCCGCTTGCCAGCACGCCGTACGCGGTGGTCAGTTCGAGCAGCGTGATTTCGCCGCCGCCCAACGTGAGCGCAAGCCCGTAGTAGTCGCGGCCGCGGTCCAGGCTGCGGATGCCCAGTGCCTCCGCGCCGGTCAGCATCCGGTCGATGCCGATCCCATTAAGCAGCTTGACCGCGGGTAGATTGTAGCTGTTGGCGAGCGCAGTGCGTACCGTCACCGGGCCGTGGAACTTGTCGTCGTAGTTGCGCGGGGTGTACGGCTTGCTGCCCGGAATATCGAAGGTCGCGGGAACGTCCCACAATACGGTCGCCGGGCTGATGAGATTGTCCTCGATCGCGGTGGCGTACAGCACGGGCTTGATGGAGCTGCCAGGCTGGCGCATGCTGCGCGCGACGTTGACCTGCCCGCTGATGGCCGCGTTCGCGAAGTCGGCGCTGCCGACCATCGCCAGCACTTCGCCGGTGTACGGGCGGAGCGCAACCAGCGCGCCGTTGGTCAGGTCATGCTTGGGCTGAAGCTCCGTCACCTTGCGCGCGACCACGGACTGCGCCAGCGTCTGCATCTTCAGGTCCAGCGTCGTGGTGATAGCCAGCCCGCTGCGCACGGTCGCGCCGTTGCCCAGGCGGCTATCCAGCCAGTCTTCGACGTAGGTCACGAAGTGCGGCGCGAGATTGGTCGTGTACGGCGCATCCGGCTCGGGATTGAGCGGCGTCTCCTCGGCAAAAATGGCGTCGGAGACAGCCTGGGTCAAATAGCCGTGGCGGACGAGCAGGTCCAACACAACGCGCTGGCGGGCTTTGGCCGCCGCAAAGTTCGTGAACAGGTCCATCTGGCCGGGCTGCTGTGGGATGCCAGCCAGCAGGGTTGCTTCGGCCTGGGTCAGGTCTGCGGCCGATTTGCCGAAGTAGACCTGCGCAGCTTCCTCCGGCCCATAGGCCAGATGGCCGTAGTTGAGCAGGTTCAGGTACATCTCCAGCAGCTCGTTCTTGGTGAACAGGCCGGTGAGCTCCTGCGCCAGGCCCGCCTCCAGCATCTTGCGATCCATGGACTGCTGCAGCCGCACATCGGGCGCCAGGAACAACAGCTTCGCGAGTTGCATCGTGATGGTGCTGGCGCCGGAGACGACCTGGCCCTCCCCGGCGTTCTGGAGCGCTGCCCCCGCGATGCGCGCGGCGTCCACGCCCGTATTCTGGTAGAAGGTGGAGTCCTCGGTTGCGATGGTCGCGTCGATGAGGTACTTGGAGATGCGGTCAAGCTTGACCCATGTGCGGCGGCCTTCGTTCCAGCGGGTTGCCAGCAGCGTGCCGTTGCGATCGTAGACGCGGGTCGTCTGGAAGACGCGCGGCGTCGGCCCGGGCTGGTACCGCTGCAGGATGATTTCGACTGCGTCGAGCGGCTCCTGCGCCGGACGCCCACCCAGTTCTTGCGTGGCCTGCGGGACGCAGCCCGCGAGCATGAACGCACTCAATAAGACCAGCAATGCGGCATAACGAGCGATATAGACTCTCATCGACCTGCTCCCATCCCAATCAATACAAGACGCTGTTCTGCGGCTCTGCCTGCATACGGCAGGCACCGGCTACTGCCCGCGCTGATAGCGGCGGACATTCTCCAGGTGTTCATCGAAGGTGCGTGCAAAGGCATGCCGGCCGCTGCCGTCGGGCAGGGCCACGAAATACAGGTAGTCGTGCTCCGCTGGCTCCAGCACGGCCTGGACGCTCCTGATGCCGGGGCTGCAGATGGGGCCCGGCGGCAGTCCGTTGACCCGGTAAGTATTGTACGGGCTTTCGACCTGGGCGTACTCTTCGAGAAAAACCGGCGTCTTCCACCACTGGCCCGTGGCCGCCTGATAACCCATCGCGTACTGGACGGTCGGGTCGGCCTCGAGCTTCATGCCCTGCGCCAGCCGGTTGAGATAGACGGCCGCAATCATCGGCCGTTCCTCATCCACGACGGCCTCGCGCTCCACGATGCTCGCCACGGTCAACACCTCGTGCAGCGTCAGGTCGGTGCGGCCTGCGCCGGCAGCCGCCTGATACGCGGGCGCGACGAGCGCGGCAAACTGGTCGAGCTGCCGGCGCAGCAGATGGGTCACATCGGCGTCCTCCGCGGGCAGGCGATAGGTGTCAGGGTAGAGATACCCTTCTAGGCTCGCGCTTTCAGATAAGCCGGCGAGGAAGGTGTAGCCGGTCGTGTCGATGCCGGACAGGTCCTTGAAGAGGCCGCGACGCTTGTACTCCACCCCGTCCAGAGGGGTATTGAGGTCGAGTTGGTCGGCGGTCTGCTCCAGCCGCCAGCCATCGCCCACGCGGACAACAATCTCCGGCGCACGGGCATCCTGCAGTGCCTCAGCAATCTGCGGGATGGTCATGTCGGGGCTGAGGGTGAACGTCCCCGCCTCCAGCCGGCTCGCCAGCCCGCTCACGCGCACGTAGGCCTCGAACAATCGCGCATCGGCAATCAGGCCCGCGGCCTGCAGGTTCTCAGCGACCGTGCGCGCTGGCGTGCCCGGCGCGATCTCGAAGCGCGTCGGCCGAGGCTCCGCGGCAACGGGCTGTTCCAGCTTGCTGCGGTTCGCCTCCAGGTAGACGGCCGAGAGGTCACCCGCGCTGCACGCCGCAGCGAACAGCGCCAGCGCCAGGGCGCAGAGCAGCCACCAGTGTTTCATAGCATTGTGACGATTCAGGCTCACGGCTGGTTCCCTGTCTTGATCGTGATAACAGCAGTATAGCACAGCCGGCAGGTCACTTCCAGACAGCTCAAGACCTGCCGGCAACTTGCAACCCGGCGCCACAGCCTGCGTAGTAGTATGAATGGGGCTGACTTGGTTATTCGCACTGGCTCCATGCACCAGTTGGCGATGGGAGTCGAGGCTTTAGCCGGATTGGTTGGGAATTCCTGCCGCTTGATTTAGACGTTTCGGCGCTGCGCGTGTTAGAATATCTGTTCGCGACACTCTCGACAGAAGGGGGCGATAGAGGTGACCACCAGCCTCGCGGCGGCTCCGCCCGCCCACAGTTATGACCTGAAGAATGCAGTCACGAGCAGCCGGCTAGCGGGCCTCTGGGCCATGATGACCGGCTTCCGCCTGCGCTATGCCGGAGCCGTGACCGCGCTGGCACTCGGCGCGACGGCCAAGACGGCCACCTACATGCTCCTCCGGCACTTCGTGGACAACGTGCTGGGCAAGGAACGCGCGCCCTTGACCCTCGCGCTCATCGCGTTAGGGTTCCTTGGCCTGGCACTGCTCGAAGGCGGCTTCACCTTTCTCAGCGGCCGGCTGGCTGCGCAAACCGCGGAGGGCATCGCCCGGCGGTTGCGGAACTACCTGTACGACCACATCCAGCGGCTGACGTTCAGCTATCACGACCGGATGCAGACCGGCGAGCTGATCCAGCGGAGCACATCCGATGTCGATGCGCTGCGCCGCTTCTACTCCGATCAAGCCTTAGGCATCGGACGCATCATCCTGCTGTTCAGCATCAACTTCGTGGCGCTGGCCCGGCTCAATCTGCGCCTGGCGCTGCTGTCGATCATCGTGGTCCCGCTCATCGTGATCGTCTCAGGCATCTTCTTCAAGCGCATCTCGCGCGCCTATGACAAGTACCAGCAGCAGGAGGCGTCGCTCTCCACCGTGCTGCAGGAGAACCTGAGCGGCGTGCGCGTGGTCAAGGCGTTCGCCCGGCAGGCCTACGAGCGGGATAAGTTCGAGAAAGAGAACTGGGAGAAATTCCGCCGCGGGCGCAACCTGACGATCGCACATTCCCTGTTCTGGCCGGTGTCCGACATCCTGTGCGGCGGGCAGATGTTGTTCGGCTATGCGATCGCGGCCATCATGGCGATCAACGGCGAGATCACCGTCGGGACCTACCTCGCGTACGTCGGGCTGCTCATCTGGATTATCTTCCCGATGCGCAACCTGGGCCGCCTGATCGTGCAAACCTCCACCGGCATGGTGTCGTATCGCCGCGTCGTCCACGTCATCAGCCAGGAGCGCGAGCCGCTGGACGAGGGCACGTACCGGCCCGACGGCCCGGTCAAGGGCGATATCGAATTCCGGTTCGTCTCGTTCGGCTATGACCCGACCCAGCCGGTGCTGAACAACATCAACCTGCGCGTCCACGCTGGCGAATCGATCGCTCTGCTCGGCTCAACCGGGTCCGGCAAGACCTCGCTGGTCAACCTGCTGCCGCGCTTCTACGAGTATACTGACGGCATCATCACGCTCGACGGCGTGGATCTCGCCCGCTACCCGCGCAGCTACCTGCGCAGCCAGATCGGCATCGTGGAGCAGGAGCCGTTCTTGTTTTCGAAGACGATCAAGGAAAACATCAAGATCGGCGTAGACCGGCCCGTGACAGACGAGGAAGTCATCGCGGCGGCCAAGGCTGCCGCCATCCACGATTCGATCATGACCTTCCCCGAGGGATACGACACGCTCGTCGGCGAGCGCGGGGTGACCCTCTCCGGCGGGCAGAAGCAGCGCGTGGCGATTGCGCGTACGCTGCTCAAGAACCCGCGCATCCTGATCCTGGACGATTCGACCTCGTCCGTGGACATGGAGACGGAGGCCGAGATTCGCGCCGCGCTGGAGACGCTCATGGAAGGCCGCACGACCTTCATCATCGCGCACCGTGTGCAAAGCCTCATGAACGCCGACCAGATTGTGGTGCTCGACAAGGGCAAGATCGTCCAGCACGGCACGCACGAGACGCTGCTGGCGCAAGAGGGACTCTATCGGCAGATCTACGAGTTGCAGGCAAAAGTGGAAGAAGAGCTGCAAGAGGAACTTGCAGTAGCAGCATAGGGGTTGGGCCATGGCCGACAACTACGAATTCGAAGAAGAAGAATTCAGCGGACAGTTCAACGGCGGCACCTTCCGGCGCATCCTGGGCCTCGTGAAGCCGCACTGGAAATGGGTCGCCGGCTTCATGTTCACCATCATGTGGGTGAGCCTGCTGGACGCCTACTTCACGTTCCTGTCCAAGCGCATCATCGACGAGGGGATCATCGCGCGCAACACCGTGGTGCTGCGCGAAATCCTCATCATCTACGGCGTGCTGATGGTCGTCCAGTCGGTTGGCGCGTTCGGCTTCATCTACCTGGCGGGCGTGCTGGGCGAGCGCGTGCAGTACGACCTGCGCAAGAAGCTGTTCAACCACCTGCAGGACCTATCGTTCTCGTACTTCAGCAAGACGCCGGTCGGCTGGATCATGTCGCGCGTCACCTCCGACTCGGAACGTATCGCACAGCTCGTGACGTGGGGCATGCTCGATGTGACGTGGGCGGTGTTCAACATCGGGTCGTCCATGTACTTCATGCTGCGGCTGAACTGGCGGCTGGCGTTGGTCGTGCTGGTCACCATCCCGATCTTGCTGGCGGTCGCCATCTTCTTCAAGACGAGGATCCTGCGCCAGTTCCGACTGGTGCGCAAGCTCAACTCGAAGATTACCGGCGAATTCAACCAGAACATCACTGGCGTGCGCGTGGTCAAAGGGCTGGGCCGCGAGGATGCCAACCTGCGGGATTTCAACCACCTGACAGGCGACATGTACAACGCCTCCTACCGGGCCGCGTGGCTGTCCGCGCTGTTCCTGCCCGCCGTGCAGATCATCGCGGCGCTCGCGGTGGGCACCATCGTGCTGTATGCGGGCCTGAGCGCAGAGGTGGGCGGCATGACCGTCGGCGCGCTGCAGGCATTCGTCTCTTACGTGACCTTCATGATGTGGCCCATTCAGGACCTGGCGCGGGTCTACTCGGAAATGCAGAATGCCATTGCCTCGGCAGAGCGCACCTTCTCACTGGTCGATGCGCAACCGGAAGTGGCCGATAGCCTGACCGCCCGGCACACGCCGACGCTGCGCGGGGAGATCGAGTTCGAGCATGTGGACTTCTACTACGAACCCGATAAGCCCGTGCTGACCGACTTCAGCCTCCGCGTGCAGCCCGGCGAGACCATCGCGCTCGTCGGCCCGACGGGCGGCGGCAAGTCCACCATCGTCAATCTGGTCTGCCGGTTCTACGAGCCGAAGGCCGGCTCGATCAAGATTCACGGCCAGGACTACCGCGATTTCACGCTGCACAGCATCCACTCGCGTATCGGTGTGGTGCTGCAGACGCCGCACCTGTTCTCCGGCAGCATCCGCGAGAACATCCGCTACGGGCGACTGAACGCTACTGACGCCGAAGTCGAGGAGGCCGCGCGCATCGCGGGCGCGCACGAGTTCATCGTCAAGCTGGACGGCCAGTACAAGTCAGAGGTAGGCGAGGGCGGCAGCCGGCTCTCCGTGGGCCAGAAGCAGCTCATCAGCCTGGCGCGTGCGGTGCTGGCGAACCCGGAGGTCCTGGTCATGGACGAGGCCACCAGCTCCGTGGACACCGTGACCGAGGCGCTCATCCAGCGCGGCATGGACAAGGTGATGGAGGGCCGCACGACGTTTGTCATTGCGCACCGCCTGTCCACCATCAAGAAGGCCGACCGCATCCTGGTCATCGAGAACGGCCGCATCGTGGAACAGGGCAGCCACCGCGAGCTGCTGCAGCTCGGCGGCAAGTATCACCGCCTGTACACGCAGCAGTTCCGCCACGAGCGCACCGCGCACTACACGACGCCGGAACTGGAGCTGCTCGCTGCGTAGAGAGGTTATAGGTTGGAAGGTTGCAGGTTGCACGTTAGAAGCTGCGGCTTTCTCGTTACTGGTTACTGCTTACTGGTCGCAGGTTCAGAAACAAAAACCTGCAACCTTTCAACCTGATAACCTGCAACTTTGTGAAGATGATTGAAATCGACGGTTCCCTCGGTGAGGGCGGCGGGCAGATGATCCGCTCGTCGCTCACGTTAGCCGTGATGACCGGGCAGCCGGTACATATCACGCACATCCGCGCGCGCCGCGCCAAGCCCGGCCTCCAGCCGCAGCACCTCATGGCCGTGCGCGCGGCCGCGCAGATCAGCAGCGCGGAGGTCGAGGGTGCGACCATCGGCTCGGCGGAACTGACCTTCCGGCCCAATGGGGTTTATCCGGGCAGCTACCGCTTCGACATCGGGACGGCCGGCGCGACCGCGCTGGTCGTGCAGACGGTGTTTCTGCCGCTGGCACTCAGAAACCCGTTTTCGTGCCAGGCTTCGTCTGGCCGGAGAAAACGGGTTTCTGATTTGCTTGAAGTAAGTGAACCGAGCGAAGTCATGGTCATCGGCGGGACGCACGTACCGCACAGCCCGGCCTTCCACTATCTTGCGTTCAACTGGCTGCCGGTCCTGCGTGACCTCGGCTGCGATGTCGACCTCGAGATGCTGCTGGCGGGTTTCTATCCGCAAGGCCAAGGGCAGGTGCGCGCAACCTTCCGCCCGGTAGCGCGGCTCGCGCCGCTCGACCTGCCCGAACGCGGCGCGCTCCGGGCCATCCGCGGCATCTCCGCGGTCGCCAACCTGGACATGAGCATCGCTGAGCGCCAGCAGCAGACCGCGCTGCAACGGCTCAAGGGCCGGACAAGCCGGCTGGACATCGAGCTGCTCGACATGCCCGCGCGGACCAAAGGGACGATGCTTCTACTGCTGGCCGAGTTCCGCCATTCGACCGCCTGCTATTTCAGCCTGGGCGCGCTCGGCAAACGCGCGGAGCAAGTGGCCGACGAGGCCTGCCTCTGGCTGGAAAAGTTCCTGGCTGGGACGGGCGCAGTGGACGAGTACCTGGCTGACCAACTGCTGCTGCCCCTGGCGTTCGCGGACGGCGACTCGCGCTTCCGCACCGCGCTCGTCACCGACCACCTGCGTACCAACGCGGCGGTGATCGAGGCGTTCGGTGCGGCAGACATCGACATCGAAAAGGACGGTCGGCATGGGGAAGGCAGCGTGCGCGTGCGGCCGCGGGCGTGACGCATGACGATTGCAGATTGAAGATTTAGCTTCTGTCCGGGCAAATGCCAACGGGGATACAGACACGCTGAGGCTTCTCCTTCAAAATGCGAAGGAGCGATAGACCTTTTTGACAGGATTCACAGGATTGACAGGATAAGAGAAAGCAATCCTGTGAATCCTGTCCAAAGAGCATTTGTTTTGGCGGACTTTGGATTGCACCCTGCAATGTGATGGAGAGAGTATAGCATGACCACGGCAACCCTCACCGGCGCTGAGGAAATCACCTGGAACCTGGGCGACCTGTACGCGGGCATGGACGACCCGCAGCTCAACGCGGACCTGGACGCGGCGGACGCGGAAGCCGACGCGCTGGACCGCGAGTATCGCGGCCGCATTGCGGGACTCAGCGCGTCCGAGCTGGCTGAGATGATTGGCCGGTTCGAGGCACTGCAGGAGCGCGCGGGCCGCGTCGGCAGCTTCGCCTCGCTCAACTGGACCGGCAACACGCAGGACCCGGCGCGCGGCGCGCTGCTCCAGCGCGTGACCGAGCGCGGCTCGCAGCTCGGCCAGAAGCTCGTCTTCCTCGAACTGGAGCTGGCGAACGCGCCGGACGAGGTCGCGGCCGCGTGGCTGGCCGACCCGGCGCTGACTCGCTACAGCCACTGGCTCGAAGTCGTGCGGCTGTTCCGGCCCCACCTGCTGAGCGAGGCCGAGGAGAAGATTCTCGACGAAAAGTCGGTGACCGGCCGCAGCGCATGGGACCGCTTCTTCGACGAGACGCACGGCGCGTCGCGCTACGAGCTGGACGGCGAGAAGCTGACCCGCGACCAGGTCCTCAACCGGCTCTATGCGGGCGACCGCGAGCTGCGCCGGCGCGCAGCCGCAGCCGTCACCGCGGGCCTGAAGGACCTGTCCCGCACGAACACCTACATCTTCAACACGATCCTGGCCGACAAGGCGTCGGACGACCGGCTGCGTAAATATTCCTCGTGGATCAGCGCACGCAACCTCTCCAACCAGGTGGACGACAAGACTGTGGACGCGCTGGTGGAGGCGGTCACGTCGCGCTATGACATCGTGGCGCGCTACTATCGGCTCAAGCGGCGGCTGCTCGGGCTGGACGAGTTGTTCGAGTACGACCGCTACGCGCCGCTGCCTGCAGCGGACCGGCGCTACTCCTGGGATGAAGGCCGGCAGATCGTGCTCGAGGCCTACGGCCAGTTCCACCCGCGCATGGCGGAGGTCGCCTCATGGTTCTTCGACCGCCGCTGGATCGATGCGCCCCCGCGGCCGGGCAAGCTCGGCGGCGCGTTCTCACACGGGACCGTGCCCTCGGTGCACCCGTACATCCTCCTCAACTTCGAGGGCCGGCCGCGCGACGTGATGACGCTGGCGCACGAGCTCGGCCACGGCGTCCATCAGAAACTCGCGGGTGTCCAAGGCGCGCTCCAGGCGCACACCCCGCTGACCACCGCAGAAACTGCGTCGGTGTTCGGCGAGATGCTGGTGTTCCAGGCGCTGATGGCGCAGGAAACGGACCCGCAGGTGCGGCTGGGGATGCTGACCTCCAAAATCGAGGACTCCTTTGCGACCGCGTTCCGGCAGATTAGCATGAACCGGTTCGAGCATGCCATCCACACGGCGCGGCGCACGGAAGGCGAACTCACCGCCGAGCGGTTCAGCGAACTCTGGCTGGAGACCCAGCGCGCCATGTTCGGCGACAGCGTGACGCTAACCGAGGATTACGGGCTGTGGTGGAGCTATATCCCCCACTTCATCGGGACGCCGGGCTATGTGTACGCCTACGCCTTCGGGGAACTGCTGGTCCTGGCGCTCTATTCCCGTTACCGGCAGACAGGCGGCGACTTCCCGGAGAAGTACCTGGCCATGCTCACCTGCGGTGGCTCGGATTGGCCGCACGCCATCGTCGCGCCGCTGGGCGTCGACCTGACCGACCCGACCTTCTGGCACGGCGGGTTGAGCATTCTGGCCGACCTGGTCGCCGAGGCCGAAGAACTGGCCGCGGCGGCATAAGAAATGCGAGAAGATTGCTCACGCCAAGACGTAATGCGCGCGAAGAGTAGCGAGGATTTTGCGGCTTTGCCTCTTGGCGTGAGATACTTTCGCCAAGCACAATAGAGATAGGAGTTGCTAGATGACTGAAGGCAAGCCGGCGATCCGCGAGAACATGGTCGTGACGCTGGACTACACGCTGACCCTCGACAATGGCGAGGTCGCCGATTCCACGCAGGACGGTATGCCCCTGCGTTTCCTGGCAGGCAGCGGCGAACTGTTGCCCGCATTCGAGGACGCGCTGACCGGCATGACCGCCGGCGACGAGCTGAACCTGACCCTGTCCCCTGAGGATGGGTATGGCGAGTACGATGAAGAGGCGTTCGAGGAAGTCAGTATCGAGAACTTCCCCTCGCGCGAAGGACTCGAACCGGGCATGGCTATCGGGGTACACGACTCCGACGGTGAGACCTACCCGGCCTACATCTCCGAGGTTCACGAGGACACCGTGATCCTCGATTACAACCACCCGCTGGCAGGCGAGACGTTGCACTTCCACGTGACGGTGCTCGATGTGCGCCCCGCGACCGCGGAAGAACTGGAACACGGCCACTCGCACGGCGGCGACGGCCACGCCCATTAGCCGCTGAAGATTTTAGCGAACAGAGGCGCACCGTAGGTGCGCCTCTGTTCGCTAATGCCGTGCACTTTATCTGCGCCGGGGCAGGAGTGCAAGGAGCAGAGTCACCACCCCCGCGCCGATCAGCAGCACGGGCAACACAATCCGGCCCAACGGCCCGCTCCGCAACCCGCTCAGGTTGAGCAGCAATTCGAAGAAAACCGCAAACGCCAGGAAGATGACCAGGCCAATCAGCGCTGTCGTCCCGCCCGCACGGGCCGCGCGTGGATCATCCCCCCACAACCCGGCAATCGCGATGCCGATGCCCACCGACGTCGGAAAGACCAGCGCCCAGATGTAGGCCCACATCTGCCACAGGCCGGTCAAGACCTGAAAGAGCAGAATCAGCCCGATCATCGTGATAATGCTGCCGGGTATGGCGAGCGGCGCGCCGTTCTTGCCAAGCGCTACCATGCCCACGAAAAACAGCAGGCCGGGCACGATGATGAAGAAGGGCCAGACCACGCCCCAGACGTTGAAGCCGAACAACTGGCCGGCGAGGAACAGAATCCCCAGGACAATCAGCCCGAGGCCTACCGCGAGGACGCCGATGCTGCGCGCCCGTTCGTTGTCCACCATAAGCCGCCTCCGCTTCGTGTAGAATAGCTTCTGCTCCCTATACGCAGGGCGGCGGGGGATAGTTGCAGGAAATGGGGCGGACCTGGATGCGGCGACGTGACGGCACAGATAATGGTCGCCTTCCCGGTGTCAGGAATCCAGGCCCGTTACATGATGAACGCCGGCGACGCGCGTTTGGTTCCGTTGGGCCGCAGCCACCAACGCAGAGAGTTCAGCACCTGGGATGCTCAGAGCAGCCGCCAGCGGAGGCACCCTTCGACTGACGGCATCTCATCGACGCTGTTGAGCCGTCCACCCGCTCAGGATGCTTGCGGACCCGTACAAAGAATTCCTGGTTCAGCGCCGGCTCAGTTCCTCATACACCTCGTTATAGTAGAGGCAATTCTCCACCGGCGTATTCGCGGGGATATGGTTGCCGACCGCCAGGAAGAAGCCGGGACAGTCGCGGCCGATGCTCATGCAGCGCTCGACCTCGGCGCGAATCGCTTCCTTCGGGCCCATCAGCAGGGCGCGCGTGTCCGCATTGCCGACGATGACGTGCGTCTGGCCGTATTTGCCCGCCACATATTCGAGATCGGTCAGCGGCTCGAACACGAACCCATGCGCGCCCGTGGCCGCGATATCGTCCACGAACTGCGTGAAGTTGCCATCGGAGCAGAACATGATGCGCTTGCCGCTCTCCAGCAGAGGCGCAAAGTAATGCTTGTAGTGCGGGAAGATGAACTTCCGATACCACGCCGGCCTCATGAACGGCCCGGCGGACCACACGATGTCATCGTGGATCATCACAACCGGCACGCGCGCTGCGGCCAGCGCGTCGAAGTACTGCTGCATCCACGCCGCGTACCGGGCGCACAGCTTCCCGAATCGCTCCGGGTCCGTGCCGAGCGCTAGCAGAAGCCAGTCCCAGCCGAACAGATCGATAAAGCCGGAGATAAGTGTCGTGTAGATGCCGGTCATATTGACCGCATCTGGGACGCGCGCGCAGTTCCGCTGGTAGTGCGCTTCGAACCGCCGCGTCAGCTCGCCCTGGTCGCGCGGGCCGAGCCGTTCCCAGGGGTCGAAGTCCAGCACCTCATCCACGGTCTTGAAGGGCGAAAAGATCGTGTCGCGGCGGTCCACGCCGCCGGCGGCATATTCTGCGTGGCCCATGTCGGTGTAGACATCCCCGAAATCATCCCGGCCGATGAGCGTGCTCCAGATGAAGTCATAATTCCAGGCGCGCATGAACGCAAGACTGGCGCGTTCCTTGAGCTCAGGCGGGCTATCCACGGCCACGGGGAGGCCGGTGACGACCTGAAGCAATTCCCAATGGCTCTCAACGGAATATTCGGTGCGTGGGATGCGGGCAGGTTTCTGAAGCTGGATCGCGGCCCAGCCGTCCTCGTAAGACATGGTGACGATGCTCCTTTGGGTGGACAGAACAAATCTAACGCTGATGACGCAGATAGTGCGGATACTTCATAGCATCATACCGCAATCCTGGGAATCCGCTGAATCTGCGCCACCAGCGTCTTGCTGTCGCGTTTGGACTGCAAAAGCGCTACATGCGGTCGCCGAACTCGGCCTTGAAGGCTTCCGCCAGGCGCGCCCCCCAGCCATCCAGCGGCGCGAGACGACCGAAGAAGAATCGCAGCACCGGCGGCTCCTGCACAAACTTCAGCCCGCCGATCAGGTCCCGGTGCTGATAGAGCCAGGCGAGCCGGTCCACCGCATATTCGATATGCGACATGGTATAGACGCGGCGCGGGACGGCGAGCCGGGCCAGCTCCAGGTCAGCCATGACCTCGTTGCCCTCGCGATCCCGGTCGGTCGAGATGGTGCCGCGCTCCATGCTGCGGATGCCGGAGGCCAGGTAAATGGCGGCCGCGACTGCGCCCGCGGTATACTGCTGAGAGGGCACGTGCGGCGCGAATCGCCGGGCGTCGATATGACAGGCGAGGCCGCCCGCAGGCGTCACCACCGGCACGCCCACCTCGCACAGCCGGTCCACGAAATAGCGCACGAACTCCGCGCCGCTGCCCGCTACGTCGAGGTCGCACATCTCGCGCAGGCCCACGGCCATCGCCTCGACCTCCTTGGTGGACATGCCGCCGTAGGTCGCAAACCCCTCGTACACCGGCAGCCAGGGCAAGAGACGATTGTAATGGTCGGCGCTGTTCGTGGCGATCAGCCCGCCGCGCACCCCTGCCGACTTGCGCCCTGAGAGATACAGGATGTCCACGTAGCTCATCATGGCCCGGATGATTTCGCTGATCGGCGTGTTCGCATACCGGGGCTCGCGCTGGCGGACGAGATACGCATTCTCCGAGATGAGGCTGCCATCGAAGACGAGCGGGATATTGTGTTTACCGGCGACCTCTTTGACAGCCGCGAGATTATCGACGGAGAAAGGCTGACCCCCAATCAGGTTGGTCGTGGCCTCCATGCGGATGAAGCCGATGTTTTCCGCCCCGTGCCGGGCAATTGCCGCTTCGAGCCGCGCGATGTCCATGTTCCCCTTGAACAGCTCCTGGCTATCGGTGATGAGCGCGCCATCACCGAACAGCTCAAGCACTTCGCCGCCCGCCAGCTCCACATGGGCGCGCGTGGTCGTGAAATGGTAGTTCATGATGGCATACTTGCCCGGCCCGATAAAGACCTTGGCGAGCAAGTGTTCCGCGGCGCGGCCCTGGTGCACTGGCATCGTATGGGTCATGCCGAACACATCTTTGACGGCATCCGCAAGCCGGTAGTAGCTCTCGCTGCCTGCATAGGCATCGTCAGCCACCATCATGGCTGCGAGCTGGTTATCGCTCATGGCGTTCGTACCGCTGTCGGTCAGCATATCGAGAAAGACGTCGCGCGTGCGGAGCAGAAAGGTGTTGTAGCCGGCCTCCTCCATTGCTGCCAGGCGCTGGTCAATCGAAGGCAGCCGGGTGCTCTGGACAATGCGGACCTTGTGCGATTCGACGGGAATCTGCCTGCCGTTGGTGAGTTGAACAATCATGCCTTCCTCCTGATGGGATGAATCCACGCTTTGCTGGATAAGCGGGGCTTGCGCAGACGCCGAGCTGCGTGCGATGCAAGGCGGAACAGCCGTCGAAGGCAGGTGGTCAGGGGACAGCGGCCACTCAACGCCAGCGCCGGTCGTGCTCATTCACATTGAGCCTTGCCATCATGCAGCGCAACCTTGGACTCGGCGTTGAGGCCTGATGAGGGAAAGAGTGGATCGGGCGGCCCGCGGTGGGTGCCATCCGGTCAGCCGCAACATTATAGAGGAAGGTTCTCACAAAGACAAGCAATTCCGCTCGGCTGGCGTTGACAGCGCGATGGATGGCGAGTAAAATCGCCTCTTGTGAGGCCGCGGTGACCGCGGCCTGATTCTTGGGAGAGGCGGTTCACCATCGTGCGCATCAAGGGCGGGACACTGGCCGCATTTGCGGCCTATTTCCTATGGGGCATCTTGCCCGTCTACTGGAAGGCGCTGGAACATCTCTCCGCGCCCGAAATTTTCGTCCACCGTATCATCTGGTCGCTGGTGGTGCTCGTCGGGTTCCTGGCCTTGACGCGTAATTGGGACTGGCTGCGTCGTGCGCGCCGGGAGCCGCGCCTGCTCCTCCCCCTGGTGCTCACTGCGGCGCTCGTCACTGTCAATTGGTTGACCTATCTCTGGGCCAACAACACCGGCCATATCGTCGAAGCCAGCCTCGGTTACTTCATCAACCCGCTTGTCAACGTCCTGCTGGGCGTGCTGTTCCTCCGTGAACGGCCGCGCTCGGTGCAATGGACCGCGGTCGGGCTCGCGGCCGTCGGCGTAACGTTCCTGACCATCAGCTATGGCCGTCTGCCGTGGATTGCGCTGACGCTGGCACTGTCCTTCGGGTTCTACGGGCTCATCCGCAAGACGACAACCCTGGCATCCGCTGAAGGGCTGACCGTGGAGATGGCGCTGCTCTTCGTGCCCGCGCTCGTCTACCTGGGCGTCCTGACCGCGCAGGGGGCCACCTCATTCGCCGGCAGCGGCCCGCTGACGACCGTGCTGCTGGTCATGTCCGGCTTCGCGACGACCATCCCAATGGTGCTGTTCACATATGGCGCACGACAGGTGACGCTGACAACACTGGGGCTTCTCCAGTACATTGCGCCCACGCTGCAGTTCCTGCTGGGTGCGTTCGTCTATGGCGAGGGTTTCCGGCAGGACCAGATGGTCGGCTTTGGCCTGATCTGGGTGGCGCTGGCACTCTACTCGGTAGAGGGCATTATCACCGCCCGGCGCCGGCAGTTGGCCGCGGCGATGGTCTGACACGGCCAACGCAACGGATGGCGCACCGAACGTGCGCCTAACGGATAAACGGATGCGCCGCGGCGGCTGAGACAAAAGTCATCTCCCCCAGCCGCGAACCATGCTACACTGCAGGCGACCTGCATGGCGGGATCAACATCGTGTTGAGGCAAGAGCAGCGTGAAGAAGATCGAACTGACGAGCCAGCATCCGCGGATGCAGCGCGAGGCGCGGACCATCGAGGCAATGATCGAGATTTATTGCCACGATCACCACGGCACGCGCGGCGAGCTGTGTGCGGACTGCACGGCCCTGCTGGATTACGCGGGCCGGCGGCTGGAAAAGTGCCCGTTCCAGGAGAACAAGACCACCTGCACGAAATGCCCGGTACACTGCTACAAGCCGGCCATGCGCGCGCAGGTGCGCCAGGTCATGCGCTATGCCGGGCCGCGAATGATCTACAAGCATCCGGTGCTGGCCGTGCTGCATATCCTGGTGGACAGCCGCCGCGACAAGCCGGTGCGCGTAGAGCGCCAGCGCGCCCAGGGGTAGTTTTCCGCATTTGACAACCAGTGTGACCTCTGATATAAAGCAGTAACAATCGAATACCCAAGCACCAAAGGCTGTGATGGGGACGAGTAAGCGCCGGGCGACCGGCCCAGAGAGCGGGGATCAGGTGAGAGCCCCGTGCGCGAACCTGCGCTGAATGGACCTCGGAGCCACAGAGCAAACACGGGTTTCAGGTTCGAATGTTGAAAGTTACAGGCTGGCAAACCTGCAACTTGTACCTTTCACACCTGTAACCGTCAGTAGCTTGCGTCGGAGTTGCCACCGTTATCAAGGCAAAGAGTATAAGCAGCTATGGGCGCAGGGCGCTGCGCACTGCAGTGCATGGCGCACCGCTGCCGTACTCGACAGAGTGAGGCTGGCTCAGAGTCCCCGTCGTCATCACGGCGGGACTTTTTTGTTAAGCTGACATGCCGGCCTAACCAGGGTGGCACCGCGGGAAATCCTCCCCCGTCCCTGAATGGGTGAGGATTTTTTGTTAAGCTTGCGCTCATATGCGCAAGCCGCCAGCCTGCGGAGGTCGCCATGACACTCACCACGTTGTTCAACGAGGCGCGTACAGCCACACGCCTTGGATCGGATCGTCCCGAGATACTCGCTCCACAACCCAACCTGCTGCCGGTCGTGCGCGAGCTGCCCGCGGACCTGGAAACTCCCGTCTCCGTCTATCTCAAGCTTGCCGGCCAGGGACCTTCGTTCTTGCTGGAAAGCATCACCGGCGGCGAACAGGTTGCACGCTACTCCTTCATCGGCGTCCACCCCAGCCGGGCCTTCATCTTCCGCAACGGCCATTTCGAAGACCATCACAACGCCGCGGTGCAGCGCGAGGCGATGCCCACGGGCCAGGACCCGTTGGACATCCTGCGCCGTGAGCTCTCCGCTTACCGGCCCGTCTCCCTGCCCGGCCTGCCCCGCTTCTCCGGTGGTCTGGTCGGCTACCTGGCCTATGACACCGTCCGCTTCTACGAGCCGACCCTCCACCTGGAGCCGCACGCCGGCCTGCCCGACGCGCTCATGCTGCTGGCCGACACGGTCGTCGCATTCGACCACGCCTTTGGCCGCCTGCTGCTGATCACCAATGTGCATCTGAACACGGAACAGACCGCAGACGATGAACAGAAAGCCATTGCAGATGCCGAGGCACGGCTCGACGAGATTCAGGCTCGCATCGAAGGGCCGCTGCCCACCCGCCAAATCCCTCAGCTCCCCGACTGCTGCACCGACCTGACCTCGAATCGCACCTTCGAGGAGTTCACGAACGCGGTCGTGCAGGCCAAAGAGCATATCGCCGCGGGCGACATCTTCCAGGTCGTCCTGTCGCAGCGGTTCAGCCGCAAGACCTCTGCCGCCCCGTTCGATATCTACCGCGCGCTGCGCCGGCTCAACCCGTCGCCCTACATGTTCTTCTTCGACTTCAACCACCTGCTCGGCGATGAGCCGCTGTGCCTGATCGGCGCCTCGCCGGAGATGCACGTCCGGCTGGAGGGCCGCCGCGCGAGCCTCCGGCCCATCGCGGGTACGCGGCCGCGCGGCGCAGACACCGCCGCCGATGTCGCGCTGGAGCGCGAGCTGCTGGCCGACCCGAAGGAACGTGCTGAGCACGTCATGCTCGTCGACCTCGCGCGCAACGACCTCGGCCGCGTCTGCACCTATGGCACGGTCCGCGTGCCGGAGCAGATGGTGGTGGAGCGTTACTCGCACGTCATGCACATCGTCTCGCACGTCGAGGGCGAGCTCCGGCCCGAGTACGATGGGTTCGACCTGGTGCGCGCGACCTTCCCGGCGGGCACGGTCAGCGGCGCACCTAAGATTCGTGCGATGCAGATCATCCGGGAGCTGGAAGGCGAGCCGCGCGGGCCCTATGCCGGGGCCGTCGGCTACTTCTCCTATGACGGCTCGCTCGATACCTGCATCGCCATTCGGACGCTCGCCATGCAGGGCCAAGAGGTCAGCGTCCAGGCGGGCGCGGGCATCGTGGCCGACTCCGTGCCCGAGCTGGAATACCAGGAATCGGTCAACAAGGCGCGGGCGCTGGCCGCCGCAGTCGAGACAGCAGAAAAGAGGTAGAGGATGATAGCCGTCATCGATAACTACGATTCGTTCACCTACAACCTCGTCCAGTATCTCGGCGAGCTGGGCGCGGAGGTGTGCGTGTACCGCAATGACGCCATCCGGCCGCACGAGCTGGATGCGCTCCAGCCCAGCCATATCGTCATCTCACCGGGACCGGGCACGCCGGACGACGCGGGCATCTCGAAGGAAGTCATCCGCAAGTTGGGGACGCGGCGGCCCATCCTCGGCGTCTGCCTGGGCCATCAGTGCATCGGGGAGGTGTACGGCGGCAAGGTTGTGCGGGCTCCGCGGCTTGTCCACGGCAAGACATCGCCCGTCTACCACTACGGCGACGGTCTGTTCATCGGCCTGCCCAGCCCGTTCGAGGCCACCCGTTACCACTCGCTCATCGTTGCGGAGCCTACGCCGGACGTGCTGGAAATCACCGCGTTCACGACCGAGGGCGAGGTCATGGGCCTGCGCCACAAGGCGCTGCCTATCTATGGCGTCCAGTTCCACCCGGAGTCGATTCTGACCGCAGGCGGCAAGCAGATCCTGCGAAACTTCCTGAACGTGCGACTATAGGGAAGATGAGAAACCCGGCTTCGTGTGAAGCTTCGGTTCACCTGAAAAACGGGTTTCTTGGACCCAAAGGAGACTCACCATGTTGGACGATTACATCGGCAAGCTACTCCGCTACCAGAGCCTCAGCGAGGAGGAAGCGCGTGAGGCGATGGAAATCATCATGACGGGCAACGCCACCCCCGCGCAGATTGGCGGTTACCTGGTTGCGCTGCGGATGAAAGGCGAGACGGCGCCTGAGATCGCAGGCAGCGCGCGCGCCATGCGCGACCAGGCAAGCCGGGTCGCCGTCCCGCACAACGGCGGTCTGGTGGACACCGCAGGCACCGGCGGCGACAACTCGCACAGCTTCAACATCTCCACTGCGGCCGCGTTCGTCATCGCGGGTGCGGGCCGCAAGGTTGCCAAGCACGGCAATCGCGCGGCGTCGTCGCGCAGCGGCAGTGCGGATGTGCTCGCGGCTCTGGGCGTCAACCTCGACCTCACGCCGGAACAGGTCGGCCAGTGCATCGAGGAGATCGGCATCGGGTTCCTGTTCGCGCCCAAGTTCCATCCGGCCATGCGCCATGCGATCGGCCCGCGGCGCGAGTTGGGCCAGCGCACCATCTTCAACCTGCTCGGCCCGCTGACCAACCCAGCGGGCGCGACGCACCAGATCATCGGCGTATATGATCCGGCCCTCACCGCAGTGCTGGCCGAGGTACTGGGCTCGCTGGGCTGCGAGGCCGCGCTCGTGCTGCACGGCTACGGCGGGCTGGACGAATTGACCACCGGCGGGCCGAACCGCGTGAGCCACCTGCGCGACGGTCGCGTGACGACCTTCGATCTCGACGCCGGGGAAAATGGCCTATCTTTGCGCCGGGCAACGATGGACGACCTGCGCGGGGGCGACCCGCACGAGAATGCGCTCATCCTGCGCGGCATCCTTGCGGGCACGGATCGCAGCCCGCGCCGTGACGTGGTGCTGCTCAACGCGGCGGCGGCGCTCGCTGTCGAATGCTGTGACCTGTCTGCCGACCCGCACGGCATCCTGGCAGAGACGTTAGCTCAAGCCACCGCTGCGCTGGACAGCGGTGCCGCGCTGGAAAAGCTCGACGCGCTCATCGCGCTCAGCCAGCGCCTCGCCGCACAGACCGCGGCGCAAGAGGCGGCCCAGGTTGCCGCCCTGGCCGGCACACCTGCCCGCACCGAGGCCGCATGAGCCGGCTGAACGAAATCTTCGAGACGAAGCGCGCGGAGGTCGCTGCGGCCCGCGCCGCGCTGCCGCTCGCCGGGTTGGCCGCGCGGGCGCAGGAGACGCCGCCCCCCCGCGACTTCGTGGCCGCGCTGCGCTCAGCCGCCCGGCCCGGGCTCATTGCCGAAGCCAAGCACGCGTCGCCCTCGCGAGGGGTACTCATGGCCGACTTCGACCCGCTGCGGCTGGCGCACACCTATTCGCAACACGGCGCAGCCGCCATCAGCGTGTTGACCGACGAACGCTACTTCCGCGGCTCGCTCGACCATCTGCGGGCCATCCGCGCGGCGGTGGACCTGCCGCTGCTGCGCAAAGATTTCGTGTATGACCCGTACCAGGTCTACGAGGCGCGGGCCGCGGGCGCGGATGCCATCCTGCTGATCGTCGCCGCGCTCGCCGCGGCGCAACTGGCCGAGCTGCACGGGCTGGCCGGGGAGCTGGGCATGGCCGCGCTGGTCGAGGTCCACACGGCGGATGAATTGGACACCGCGCTGGCGCTCCGCCCAGGGCTGGTCGGCATCAACGCGCGCAACCTGCACGACTTCAGCGTCAGCCTGGAGACGACGCGCGATCTGGCGCGGCGCGTACCGCGTGCGGTCTGCCTGGTCGCGGAGAGCGGCATCCATACTGCGGACGATGTCGCGTGGCTCGGCCAGGCCGCGCGCGCCGATGTCGGCCAGGGCGTCGATGCGATCCTGGTCGGTGAGGCGCTTGTGACCGCACCGGACGTCGCAGCGAAGGTGCGCGAATTGAGCAGCGCAGGTGGAACATGATCGTCAAAATCTGCGGGGTACGCACCCCCGATGACGCGCTCGCCGCGCTGGACGCGGGGACGGACATGCTCGGCTTCAACTTCTACGAGCCCAGCCCACGCTACATCGCACCCGCGGCCTGCGCCCGGCTCGTCGCGCACCTGCGGCAGCGCGGCGCGACCGCGACCCTCGTCGGCGTGTTCGTAAACCTGCCGCCCGTGCAGGTGGCGGCTATTCTCGACGAGTGCGGGCTCGACCTGGCGCAACTGCACGGCGATGAACCGCCTGCGGACCTCGCCGCGCTTGCCGGTCGCGCGTTCAAGGCCATCCGCCCGCGTGATCTTCCAGAGGCGCGGGCACAGGCCGCGGCCTACAGCCTCGGTGCGCCGCCCGCCGGTGCGCCCGCGCTCCTGGTGGACGCGGCCGCGGTCGGGGCTTACGGCGGCAGCGGCCAGGTCACGAACCTGGATTTGGCGGCCGCGCTGGCTGCTCAGACGCGGCTCCTGCTGGCCGGCGGACTCCGCCCCGACAATGTCGCGGCAGCCGTCGCCGCGGTGCAGCCGTGGGGCGTGGATGTGGCCTCCGGCGTCGAATCCGCGCCCGGCGTCAAAGACCCGGCGAAGATGACGGAGTTCATCGCGCGCGCGAAAGGTTACTGAGTACTCATTACTCGTTACTCATTCGTAACGAGTAATGAGTAGCGAGTAAAGACGAATCGGGAGTCATGATGCACACCAACGGACACTTGCCCGCGAAGTTCGGGCCTTACGGCGGCCAGTTCGTGCCTGAGACGCTGATGCCCGCGCTGGCAGAGCTGGAGGCGGCCTACATCGCGTTCGCCTCGGACGCGGTATTCGCGGCGGAGTATAGCGACCTGCTGCGCACCTACGTGGGCCGGCCCACGCCGCTCACCCACGCGCGGCGGCTGACCGGATATCTCGCCGGCGCGCAGGTCTACCTCAAGCGCGAGGACCTGGCCCATACCGGCGCGCACAAGATCAACAACGCGCTCGGCCAGGCGCTCCTCGCCCGGCAGACGGGCAAGCGTCGGGTCGTGGCGGAGACGGGCGCGGGCCAGCACGGGGTCGCGTCCGCTACGGTCGCGGCACTGCTCGGCCTGGAATGCGTCGTCTACATGGGCACGACCGACATCGCCCGGCAGCAGCCGAACGTCCAGCGCATGAAGCTGCTCGGCGCGGAGGTACGGCCGGTCGATTCGGGGACGTGCACGCTCAAGGATGCCATCAACGAAGCCATCCGCGACTGGGTCACGAACGTCCGCACGACGCACTATCTGCTCGGCTCCGCGCTCGGCCCGCACCCCTACCCCACCATCGTGCGCGATTTCCAGTCCGTCATCGGCCGTGAAGCGCGCGCTCAGATGCTCGACGTGCTGGGCCGGCTGCCCGATGCGTGCATCGCGTGCGTCGGCGGCGGCTCCAACGCCATCGGCCTGTTCCATGCGTTCCGCGAGGACGCCGGCGTGCGACTCATCGGGGTGGAGGCGGGCGGTGCAGGGGTCGCTACGGGCCGCCACGCGGCGCGCTTTGCCGATCCGGCCCTGGGGCGGCCGGGTGTGCTCCACGGCACACACACTTATGTCTTGCAGGATGCCGCGGGCCAGATTGCCGCGACCCACTCCATCTCCGCGGGCCTCGACTATGCCGCGATTGGGCCGGAGCACGCGTTCCTGCGCGAGACGGGCCGCGCCGAATACACGACTGCGAGCGACGACGAGGCGCTGGCCGCATTCCAATTGCTTGCGCAGACCGAAGGCATCCTCCCCGCGCTCGAATCAGCCCATGCCGTGGCCGAGGCCGTCAGACTGGCCCCTACCCTGGACAAAGACCACATCCTGCTGGTCAATCTGTCGGGCAGGGGCGACAAGGACCTTGACAGCGTCCTTCAAGCGCTCAAGGAACGAGAGGAGCCGCACACATGAGCAGCCAGCGCATCCACGCCGCATTCGCCGCCGCGCGAGCCGAGGGCCGCGCGGCGCTCATGCCCTACTTCACGGCCGGCTTCCCGGATTTCGACACCTCAGCCGCCGTCCTGAGCGGCATCATCGAGGCCGGCGCCGACCTGATCGAGCTGGGCATCCCCTTCTCGGACCCCCTCGCGGATGGCCCAACCATCCAGCAGGCGAGTCAGATTGCGCTGGACAGGGGCATGACGCTCGAAAAAAGCCTGAAACTTATCCAAGAATTGCGTATCCATTTTGCAGCGCCGCCGTTCATCGTTATGAGTTACGCCAACCCCATCCTGGCCTATGGCGTCGAACGGTTCGCCGCGGACGCAGCAGAGGCCGGCGCGGATGGGTTGATCGTACCGGACCTGCCGCCGGAAGAGGCAGCCGCGATCGAACAGGCATGTACTGCACATGACCTGGCGCTGATCTACCTGGCAGCGCCCACCACCACAACGGGGCGACTGGCCGAGATCGCACGGCGCACTACCGGCTTCCTGTACCTGGTTTCGTTGACCGGCGTCACAGGCGAGCGCACCGCACTTCCGACAGATCTGGCAACCTTCGTACAGCGGGCGCGCAGCGTTGCGCACACCCCGCTCGCAGTCGGTTTCGGTATTTCCAATCCTGAACAAGCGCGGCTCGTGGGTGAGTTAGCCGATGGCGTCATCGTCGGCTCGGCCCTCATCAAGACCGTCGCGCAAGCCGCTGATCCGGTGCGGGCGGCGAACGACTTCGTGGGCTGCCTGCGCGGGGCGCTGGCGGTTGCCGGGGAGCATACGCCATGCTCGTCGTGATGCGCCCGGAGGCCACGCTCGAACAGATCAACCGGGTCATCACCGGCGTACAGGAACGCGGCTACCGAGCCCACCTGTTCCGCGGGGCCGAGCAGACCATCATCGGTGTTGTGGGCGAGGGCCAGTTGCGGCTGGAAGAGATGTTCGGCGGCGCGCCGGGCATCCAGGAAATCGTGCCGGTCAGCAGGGCGTACAAACTGACCTCTCGCGAGTTCGTCCGCAATGACACCCACTTCAACGTGGGTGATGTAACCGTCGGCGGACCGACCATCACGATCATCGCCGGCCCTTGCTCTGTCGAGAGCCGGAGCCAATTGCTTGAGACCGCACACGCGGTGCGCGAGGCAGGCGGCCATCTCCTGCGCGGGGGCGCATTCAAACCACGGACTTCGCCCTATGCCTTCCAGGGCCTGGGCGAGGCCGGGCTGGAACTGCTGGCAGAGGCCCGCGAACTTACGGGGCTGCCGGTCGTAACTGAAGTGATGACGCCGGACATGGTGCCGCTCGTCCGGCGCTACAGCGATATGCTGCAAATCGGGGCGCGCAACATGCAGAACTACGCGCTGTTGCACGCAGCCGGCGAGAGCCAGCACCCGGTGCTCCTGAAGCGCGGGTTGTCGGCCACAATCGAAGAACTCCTGATGGCTGCGGAGTACATCCTGTCGCACGGGAATCGGCGGGTCGCGCTGTGCGAGCGAGGCATTCGGACTTTCGAGACTGCCACGCGCAACACCACCGACATCAACGCCGTTCCCGTCCTCAAGGCCCGTACGCACCTGCCGGTCATCCTGGACCCCAGTCACAGCACGGGGGAGGCGGCCTACGTCGCCGCCATCGCCCGCGCGGCCGTGGCTGCGGGCGCCGATGGATTGATCGTCGAAGTGCATCCTGATCCCAAAGCCGCGCTATCCGATGGCGGCCAGTCGTTGCGACCTGAGCAGTTCGCTCAGTTGGTGGGCCAGGTGCGGGCTATCGCCGCCGCCGTCGGGCGAAAGGCTTAGCACGAAAATATAACTCACTCCTGCCGAGAGGCCACCACCGGGGGGATGTGGCCTCTCGCACCGGACGGCAGCACAGTCGCCCGTCCCATCTAACCTTCTACGTTTCGATTCATCTTCATGCATCATCCTTTCTCAGGGTAAGAGGCTGTCTTCGTCGCGTGTTCGACGCGGCCTGAAACAACCGGTCGCAGCCTCGACGCCCGAAACTCCTGCACCAGAAAGGTCTATGGTCAATGAAACTCACACACATGCGCGTCCGGCCCCTGCTCCGGCTGTGGCTGGTGATTGCGCTGCTGGCGGTGCCCGCCGGTGTGTCGGCAGAAACCACTCCCCCCACAGAGAACTATGACACGAACGCCGGTGCACTTCCGCCTGAGGCGGTCACGGCCAGCGTCGATTGGATGGAGCCCCAGGGCATCAACATCGTGGACCTCGTGGGCCAGGTGCCCGACAGCATCCTTGCAGGCTCGATCATCTCGCACACGCCGGGCTTCGGCATCGTGCGCTATGAGAGTGGCAAGCGCCAGGGCAACATCGTCACCATCACTGCGAAGATCTACCCACGTTATGTGGTGGACGGCAAATGGAACGGCTCGCTGTTCGGCTGCCTGGGCCAGCCGGCCCGCATCGACCAGTTCGGCTCGGCAACGCCGCCCGCCATTGTCCACCTGTTCGACAACGGGCGCAGCGTGACCCGGGAAGTCGATCTGTACACCTACGTACCGTCGGGCAAGATGAAGCCTGTCCGCAGCCCGCGGGTGTCCGAGTCGACCAACCAGTACCGCTATCGCGAATCCGAAATGATTCCGACCACGTTTACGGTGGACGGCGCGCTGATCATCCCGCCCAACATGGGCTGCGAGTTCATCATGTCGTTCAAGAACTACCGCGAGTTAGGTGCGATCTTCATCATCGATGCACCGGCCAAAACCCGAATTCAAACCATCAAGACCGAGCAGTTTACGTTCCGCTCGTACCTGGGGCCTGGCTTCCGCGGTCTGCTCGGCTCACTCGTCAGCCAACTGTATGCGGCAGGCTTTCGCGACCGGGCCGAGAGCGTTCTGCTCTATCCGCCGACCGACGCCGATTACTTCTTCGTCCACTTTGAGCCGACGCTCGTAGACCCCCACACAGCTTTCCCCGGCAATCCGCACGGCAACCTGGATCGGCCCGTGGGCGGCACATACCGCATCGGCATTCCGCAGGGCCTGTCCGTGGACCACGTCAACAGCATGGGCCTGCCCCTGTACAGCCACTGGCAGGACGTCGACCAGGGCAGCGGACGCTACCTCAACTATGCGAAGACGCCCGTACGCCTGACCGGACCGGAATACTTCATACCGTCGGGCATCCCCTACAACTCCTGCATGGTCAACGGCGGCTGCCCGCGTGACCTGCTCGACCGTATCTATAACACCACAACCACTGTGAAAGTCACCTACCTGCGCGTGGACCGAATCAGTGCGGACCTCGAGCGTATCCCTCTGCATATGGCCGGCGCGGGTTATACCGGGACGACTATCATGCCGGAGGAGCCCGCCGCGCCGACGGGGGAGACTCAGCTGCCGGATGTGGCGCCTGCGGCGAAACGGCGTGTCTTCCTGCCCTGCACCTCCGCATACAAGGTGGAATTGCCCGCAGACACGGCTGCCGGGTGTAGCAGCGACGGCGGCTGCGGCTGGTTCACGGCAGATGGACGCATGGTGGACTACATCCCGGTGCCCTGATTTGGGCGAACCATCGGGCGGAGAGTAGAATCAGGGCAACCATGTGACCCCTCGCCGCGCAGCAGCCCACCGCTACCTGCCGGCCCAGGAAGGATTCGCCCCGTGGACCGCCGACAAGCTATCTGGCCCTGGGCCGCTGCCGGGTTGGTTGCCAGCCTGTGCCTGGTGGCCTGGGGCCTGCTGCGCTCGCCGCAGAACGCGTTCGATGACGCGTTCATCACCTACCGCTATGCCGCCCACCTGCGGGATGGCCTGGGCCTGGTGTACAACCCGGGCGAGTGGGTCCTGGGCACCACGGCGCCGCTGTATGCCATCCTGCTCGGTGCGTTGAGCCGCTTCGGGTTGCCGGTCGAGTGGTGGGGCCACTGGGTTTCGGTCGCAGCCTGGATCATCAGCGCGTGGACTGCGCTGGCGCTGTTCCGGCAGCATGACCGGCCCGCGGCGGGCGCAGTCGCTGCGCTGTTCCTCGCGGTGCTGCCCCTGGGCGTGCCCACCCTGGGCATGGAGACGGCCACTCTCCTGGCGCTGCTCCTGCTGAGTGCCTGGGCGTGGACTGGCGACCGCCCGGTACTGGCCCCTCTCTTCTCAGTCCTGGCGGTGCTCACGCGACTGGACGCCGGACTGCTGGTTGTCCTGCTCTTTGCCGCCCGCTCTGTCAGCCGGCGGCGCATCCTCTGGCGTCAGGCGCTCCTTTCAGCCGCGCTCGCCCTGCCCTGGTTCGCGTACGCAACGTGGCGCTACGGGAGTCCGCTGCCCAACAGCGTGCTGGCAAAGGTCAATCAGAACCAGCTCATGGAAGTGAGCGGCAGCGTGAGCTTCATCGCGCAGTTCGTGCGGCACCTGACGGACGGCTCGCCCCTACTTGCTGTTGCTATGGTGGTCGCGCTGGCCGTGGGGCTTTACGCCATCGTGCGATACGCGCGTGCATGGTGGTGGCTGCCCGCCTGGGTCATCCTCTATATCGGGACCTACACCGCGCTGAACGTGGCTTCGACCTTCCCCTGGTACTTCGTTCCGCCGCTGGCCGGTCTCGCACTTACCGCTGCGCTCGGCCTGGGCCACTTGCTCGGCGACAGCGTGGCTGCACCCGTCCGCCCCGGCGCCAACCTGCAGCGGGCAGCCGCAGGGCTGGCCTGCGCCGGGGTCATCCTCATCTTCCAGGGGCGGGGCGCGCTGGCCGACAGCATCAACGACCGGCCCGGCTACCTGCCGGAATATCGCGAGGCAGGCGCGTGGCTGGCCGCGAATACCGACCCAATGGCCCGCGTTGCAGCCATCGAGATCGGCGTCATCGGCTATCTCTCCGGAAGCCCCATCCTTGACACGATGGGCCTGGTGAGCCCCGAGCTGCGCGGCCACCTCGTCGGCTGGGAGGAGACCCTGACCTACGCGCTCTGGCAGGTCGAACCCGCCTATCTCGTGACACTCACGGGCACCGGCTGGGACACGCTCACGCCGCAGTGGTGGTTTCGAGGGCAGTATCGCGGCGCCGCGACGTTTGGCCGCGTCAGCATCTATGAAAGGCAGCCCGCCGGTCCGCCGGCCGGCTATGCGGTCGCGGAGCGTGTCGAATTCACAGAAGGCTTCGCGGTCACCGGATTCGAGACTGCCCGGCAGACGCTCACGCCGGGTGAGACACTGACCCTGCTGCTGCACGTAGACGTAGCGCGCACCCCGCCAAGCGACTGCGAGGTTGTCCTGCATCTCGAAGATGCAGCGACGTTCGGCCTCATCAGCGAGGCAAAAGAGCGGCCCTACGGGGGTGGCTACTCGTGCGCCGCCTGGCAGCCGGGCGACCGACTGCGCATCCCGCTGCAAGTCGCCGTCCCGGCAGATGCCGTGCCTGGGACCTATCGTCTCCGGCTGGAACTCTTCGCGCCGGATAGGCAGACGTACTTCGCGCTCGCCTCCCAGCCCGACGCCCAGGCCGTGCGGCTCGGCTGGCTGCGGGTCGGCAGCCCTACACAGGCGGCGGTTCGCGCGGCGGCAGATGCACCGCTCGTCCGCTGGCAAGACGGCCTGGCCCTGGTCAGCGTTGGCTTGCCGGACGGCCCGCTGCGCGGGGGCGACCTGCTGCCCGTCGAAGTGGACTGGCGGGCAGATCGCACGCCTGAGCGCGACCTGACGTTCTTCGTCCACCTGCTGGATGCGGCTGGGGAGATTGTCGCGCAGACGGACCGGCGCCCGTTCGAGGGCAGGTTCCCCACGCCCGCCTGGCTGCCCGGCGAGGCGCTGGCTGACACCTACACCGTTCCCCTCCCGCCAGAACTGCCCGCAGGCGACTACCGGCTGCGGGTCGGGTTCTACGATGACGCGGGCCGGCTGCCCGTGGCGGATGGCACGGCGGATTTCGCAGTCCTCGACGAGGTTGCGCGCGTCGCATCGCGCTGACCTTCCTTCCCTCCATGCTTCGCCTAAATTGTGAATCTCCTCACGAATTATTTGCGCATTTTTACACAATATGCTATAGTCACCATGTAATTGGCTGGGCGCCGCACTCACCTGCGAATGTGGGATGATGGAGCCCGTCAACCATCACACGGACCCGTAGCCGGCAGGCGCTGGTTGCAGGCAGACCAACGAAGGGGATACACATCATGAAGAAGATTAAGGTCGTCCAAATCGGTTGTGGCAACATGGCGAAGATGACGGTTGGATATGCGCTCGAGAAGGGAGCGCAGATCGTGGGCGCGGTCGATAACCGGCCCGAGATCATCGGCCGGGATCTCGGCGAAGTGCTCGGCTATGACAGAAAGCTGGGCGTCACGGTGAGCGGCGATCTGGCCGCAACGCTGGACACCGCGTATGGCGACGAAAAGCCGAACGCGCAAGGCAAGTACAACAAGTTCGCCATCGTCACGACGACCTCCCTGGTGAACGAAGTCGGCGTCACCCTCAAGGAATGTGCCCTCCGCGGCATCAACACCTATACCACCTGCGAAGAAGCCCACTACCCCTGGCTCAGCGCGGTGACGATGGCGAAGGAAATCGACGCGCTGGCGAAGGCGAACGGTGCGACCATTACCGGCGGCGGCTACCAGGATGTCTTCTGGGGCCACGAGATCGTCACTCTGGCGGGCGCCTGCCAGCATATTACCAAGATTCACGGTGAGTCACGCTACAACGTGGACCACTACGGCATTGCGCTCGCGTTGATCCACGGGGCAGGCTTCACGAAAGAGGAATTCGAGGAGAAAGTCGCCGCGCCCTCGCGCAAGACCTTCCAGGAATTCCTGGTCGGCATGGACGAGGGGACCATCGAACCCGGCTATTCATGGACGGTCAACGGCTGGCTGGCCGCGAGGCTCGGCCTGACAATTGTGGACCAGGTGCAGGAATGCATCCCCACTTTCTCGCCCATCGATCTCTATTCCTCAACGCTAGGACGCACCATCAAGGCCGGCGACGCGACGGGCATGATCAACCGCGCGATGACCAGGACCGCAGAAGGGGTTGAGATTGTCTTTGACTCCATCGGCAGCGTCTACGGACCAGAGGACACGGACTTCAACAACTGGAAGATTTACGGCGTGCCCGATTGCAATGTGGTCAACGCGGAGCCCGCCACACCCGAACACACATGCGCGACGGTGGTCAACCGATTGATCGACCTCTACACGGCACCGGCGGGTTATGTCACGACCAATCAGCTCCCGCCTGCGCGATACTTCGCGAACGCCGATAAGTACGTCATCGCGAACTGACCCCACCCGTAATCCCGCCCGCGCGAAAATTGCCGCTTGACAAAGTTCGCGCGGGCATGCTATTATCCCGCCAGATAAAAATACGATCCTGTGCACCCCTGAGGTGAGCATGCGTTTCGTCATCCGTGGCGCCTTCTATTACTTTTATTTTGCCAGCCCGCAGCGGTCTCCCGCTCCGGCTGGATCTTGGCGCCGCTGATGCGATGATGCCCAGTCCAGCCTGACAAGCCAAGCCGAGCGTGGAGGCCCTTAGCCCCCACGCTCTTTTTTTGCGCTATCGACAACCGGACCCAGGAACAGGTCTGATCCATAAGGAGGAAGTATGCCAACCCGCGGCCTGCGTGGCGCCACGACCGTCACCGAGAATACAGCCCCTGCCATCCTGTCGGCGACCCAGGAACTGCTGCTGGCGCTCGCCGCAGCCAACAACGTTGACCCGGCGGACCTTGCCAGCGCCATCTTCACGGTGACGCCCGACCTGGATGCCGCCTTTCCGGCCCGCGCGGCACGCGAGATGGGCTGGCAGCACGTCCCTCTGCTGACCGCGGTCGAAATCGAGTCGAACGAGGGTCTGCCGCGCACGGTCCGCGTCTTGCTGCACTGGAACACCGACCGGCCCGCGTACGACGTGCGCCACGTCTATCTCCGCGACGCGGTCCGGTTACGCCCTGACCTGCAGGGCGAATTCGTGCCGCTGCCCGCACCTGAACCCGAACCGCTGCCCGCTCCCCCGCGGCGCACTGCCGGTGCAGAGGGCTTCCATGTCGTCGCGTTCCAGGGTGAGCCGGGAGCCTATTCGCAAGAGGCCATCTACCAGCACTTTGGCCCGCAGGTGAACACCGTGCCGGTTGCCTTCTTCGAAGATATCTTTCATGCCGTAGAAGAAGGCCGCGCGAACATGGGCCTGCTGCCGGTGGAGAACTCCCAAGCCGGCTCCATCAATCAGGCGTATGACCTGCTGCTCGACCACGATCTGCGGGTCGTCGGGGAGGTCAAGCTGCGCGTGCGGCACTGCCTCCTCGTACCGCCCGGCACTGCCGCTGCCGACATCCGCCGAGTCCACTCGCACCCGCAGGCGCTGGCCCAGTGCGAGCGCTACCTGCGCAACCACGGGTGGGAGCCGGTTCCCGCATACGATACTGCGGGTGCGGCCCACCAGCTCAGCGAGACCCATGAGCCCGGCGCGGCCGCGATTGCCAGCGCACTGGCCGGCAAGACCTACGGCCTGGACGTGCTGGACACCGGCATTGAGGACTCGCCGGACAACACCACCCGCTTCTTCCTCCTGGGCCGCGAGGAGCCCCCACCCGGCAAGCAAAACAAGACCTCCATCGTGTTCGCCACCCTCCACACGCCCGGCTCGCTCTACAACGCGATGGGCGAGTTTGCCAGCCGAGGCATCAACCTGACCAAGATCGAGAGCCGGCCGCGGCGCAACCGGCCGTGGCACTACGTTTTCTACGTCGACCTCGAAGGACACTGGCAGGACGCTGCGGTCAACCGCGCGCTGCTGGGCCTGCTGACGCGCACCGCGTTTCTCAAGCTGCTGGGCAGTTACCCTGCCGCGGCCGAATCCAACAACGGGAGCAAATAAACCATGATCGTTGTCATGAAACACAATGCCTCGGCCGCGGATATCGATGCGGTCGTCAGGCAAATCGAAGCCCGGGGCTACAAGGCTCACCTCTCCCAGGGTACCGAGCGCACCATCATCGGCGTCGTAGGCGACGACCGGCCCATCCAATCGCACAACTTCGAGATGCTGCCCGGCGTCGAGCAAGTGGTGCGCATCCTGCAGCCGTTCAAGCTCGCCAGCCGCGACTTCCACCCGACGAACACAGTCATCGACGTGCGCGGGGTGGAAGTGGGCGGCCCCAGGCTGACCGTGATCGCCGGGCCTTGCTCGGTCGAGAGCCGCACCCAACTGCTCGAAACCGCACACGCGGTCAAGGAGGCCGGCGCGGACCTGTTGCGCGGGGGCGCGTTCAAGCCGCGCACCTCGCCCTACTCGTTCCAGGGCATGGGCGAGGACGGGCTGGAGCTGCTGGCCGAGGCGCGCGAGGAGACGGGCCTACCCATCATCACCGAAGTGATGTCGCCCGAGGCCGTCCCGCTGATTGCCAAGTACACCGATGTGCTGCAGATCGGCGCGCGCAACATGCAGAACTTCCCGCTGCTCACCGCGGCCGGCAAGACCCGCGTACCGGTGTTCCTCAAGCGCAGCATGATGGGCACGATCCAGGAGACGCTGATGGCCGCTGAATACGTCCTGAGCGGCGGCAACCGGCAAGTCATGATCTGTGAGCGCGGCATCCGCACTTTCGAGACCGCCACGCGCAACACGCTGGACATCAACGGCATCGCCCTGCTCAAGCAGTGGACGCACCTGCCCATCTTCGGCGACCCCAGCCATGGCACGGGCCGCTGGGAGATCATCGCGCCCGTCGCGAAGGCGTGCCTCGCCGCCGGTGCCGACGGCCTGATGATCGAGGTGCATCCCCATCCGGCGGAGGCGATGTCGGACGGCGCGCAGTCGCTCAAGCCGGAGAAGTTCGCCGCGCTGGTGCGCGAGCTGAAGGTGCTGGCGCCTGCGCTGGGCCGGACGATGTAAGGGCATGATATAATCTGCCAATGCCATCTGACTTTGACGTCTGCGTCGTCGGACTGGGGCTGATGGGCGGATCGCTCGCGCTGGCGCTGCGGGAGGCGGGCTGGCGCGGGCGCCTCACGGCGGTCAGTCGCAACCCCGCTACCCTCGCGGCTGCGGAGTCCAGCGGCGCCATCGACCAGGGCTTCACGGAGCTCGCCGCAGGCGTGGCCGGAGCGGGCATGGTCGTGCTGGCGACGCCCGTGCGCACCCTCCTGCGCCAGCTCCCGGAGGTTGGCAGCCACGCGCGCACCGGCGCGATTGTGCTGGACATGGGCAGCACGAAGGTCGAGATCTGCGCGGCCCTGGCCGGCCTGCCGCCGGGCCTGGAACCGGTCGGCGGGCATCCGATGTGCGGCAAGGAGAAAGCCGGGTTTCAGGCCGCGGACGCGAGCCTGTACCGCGGTAAGACCTTCGTCCTGTGCCCGCTGCCGCGGACGAGCGAGGTCGCGCTCCGCAGCACGCACGAACTGGTGGAAGCGATCGGCGCGCAGCCGCTTGTCCTGGATCCTAACGCACACGACCGCGCGGCCGCGGCCATCAGCCACCTGCCCTACGCGCTGGCCGTCGCGCTCGTCAACGCGGTGGCCGAGGCCGGCGACCCGCTGACGTGGACGCTCGCCGCGTCGGGATTCCGCGACACGAGCCGCGTCGCAGCCAGCGACGTGGACATGATGCTCGACATCCTGTTGAGCAACCGCCGGAACGTCATGGAGTGGCTGCGGGCGTATGCGCGCCAGTTCGCCAGCCTGTACGATGCGCTGTCCGAACAGGATGAGGCCGCGCTGCGCCTGCAACTCACCTTAGCGCAAGAAGCGCGCGCCCGCTTGAACACAGGCTGAGAGAGCCTCAGCGCCAGGAATAGACCATGCCCGATCTGCTCATCCGCCCTTCCGGCCCGCTGCACGGCCGCCTGACCGTGCCCGGCGACAAGTCCATCACCCACCGCGCGCTCATGCTGGCCGCGCTCGCAGAAGGCGACACGACCATCGAAGGTTGGGTGCCTGCGGAGGTCTGCCTCGCCACGCTCCGGTGCATGCAGGCGTTGGGCGCGGAGGTCGAGGGTGACGAAAACTCAGAGAAACCCGGTTTCTTGGCTTCCGCCCTCCGCATCCGCGGCCGGGGGCTCCGCGGGCTGACGGAACCGGCGGATGTGCTGCACTGCGCTGGCTCAGGCACGACCATCCGCCTACTAGCGGGACTCATCGCAGGCCAACCGTTCACGACCGTGCTGACCGGCACGGACCCGCTGCGCCGCCGGCCGATGGGCCGCGTCGCGGAGCCGCTGCGCCTGATGGGTGCGACCGTCCTGGGCCGCGACGGGGGCCGGCTGCCGCCGCTGACCATTCGCGGCGGGAACCTCAGAGGGATCGCGTACCGGCTGCCGGTCGCGAGCGCGCAGGTCAAGTCCGCCATTCTGCTCGCAGGGCTGTTGGCGGAGGGTGAGACGGTCATTTATGAGCCGGGGCCGTCGCGTGACCACACAGAGCGGATGCTGCGCTGGTTCGGCGTCCGCGTCGAGTCGGACGGACCGCGCGTCCGGCTGGTCGGCGGGCAGCCCTTACACGCCCGTCCCGAGCCTCTCGTCATCCCCGGCGACTTCTCCTCTGCCGCCTTCCCGCTGGTCGCAGCCACGCTCGTGCCCGGCTCGGACGTCATCCTGGAGAACGTGGGCTTCAACCCGACGCGCACCGGGCTGTACGACCTCCTGGCCGCGATGGGGGCAAGCCTGGGGTATCCTCCGACGGAGGCTGCATCTTCACATGCAGCCTCCGCACAGGATGCGGGGGATGTGGGCGAGCCGGTGGCCGCGCTGCACATCCGCGGGGCCGGGCTGCGCGGCGTCGAGGTGGGTGGCGACCTGGTCGTGCGCGCCATCGACGAGTTCCCCATCTTCGCGGTCGCGGCAACCCAAGCCATCGGCACGACGGTCATCCGCGATGCTGCTGAGCTGCGCGTGAAGGAATCGGACCGGATCGCGACAGTCGCCGCAGAACTACGCAAGATGGGCGCAGACATCGAAGAACACCCGGAGGGCATGACCGTCCGCGGCCCGGCGAAGCTGCACGGCGCGACCGTGGAATGCCACCGCGACCACCGGCTGGCGATGGCGCTGGCAGTCGCCGGGCTCGTCGCAGATGAGCCGACGACCGTGTGCGGGGCGGAGGCCATCGACGACTCGTTCCCAGGCTTTGTCGAAGCGATGCAGGCGCTCGGCGCACCCATCGCATGGGGCGATATCCCAAGGGCGGCATGAGCATTGAGATCACCGGCGCAACCCGGCTCGTCGGGGTGTTCGGCTGGCCCGTCAGCCACACGCTCAGCCCGAAGATGCACAATGCGGCCTTTGGCGCGCTAGGGCTGGACTGGGCCTACCTGCCCCTGCCCGTGCCGCCGGCGCGCGTGGGCGACGCAGTGCGCGGGCTGCCCGCGCTCGGCTTTGCAGGCGCCAACGTCACCGTGCCGCACAAGCAGGCCGTCCTGCCGTTCATGGACGAGCTGACGCCGGAGGCGCGGGCCATCGGTGCGGTCAACACCATCGTCGTGCGCAGAGACGGCTCGCTGCTGGGCCACAGCACCGACGGCGGCGGGTTCCTCGCGGACCTCGCCCGCCTGCTGCCCCCGCCCCATCCCGACGGGACACTGCGACCGCGGCCGTGGCGCTCGGATGCGATCCTGCGCGCGCTGGTGCTCGGCGCGGGCGGCGCGGCGCGGGCCATCGCCTACGCGCTCGTGCGCGCAGGGGCAACGGTGACCGTGCTCAACCGGACGTACACGCGGGCGCAGGAGCTGTGCCGCTCGCTGTCAGATGCGCTGCCGGATGAGGAGCAGCGGGACAGCCTGGAGGCGGGGAGCTGGGACTGGATCCCGCACATGGCGCGCCGGGCCGACCTGATCGTCAATTGCACGAGCCTGGGGCTGCACGAGGGCGATGCGATGCCCTGGGACCCTGCCGTGCCGCTGCTGCCGGGGCAGATCGTGTACGATACTATCTACAACCGCCCGACCGAGCTGCTGGCGCACGCGCGCGCGTGCGGTGCGACCGCGGTGGACGGTCTGGGCATGTTGGTGCAGCAGGGCGCGCTCGCGTTCGAGATGTGGACCGGCGTGCCCGCGCCGGTAGACGTGATGGCCGCAGCGCTTAGATCATAGGTATAGGAAGTTCATTCAGATGGGGGAAGAAAGGGATCGAGCAGGTGTAGAAGATGTGGCACATCACGCTGTACCGTGCGCCACACTTCTTCCAGGTCCACGGAATCGTACTCGTGTATGAGATTGTCCCGCATGCCTGCGATGAGTGACCAGGGAATCTCCGGGTGTGTACTGCGGAATACTGGTGAGAGGCGCTTGACCGCTTCACCCAACACGAGCAACTGGTGCAGAACGGCGGACTGGGTTTTGATATCCTCGAAGAACATACCGGCGTCCAGGTCGCGGGTGAACTCAACGATCAGGCGCAAAGCGCGCGCCACGTCCAGCAGAATGGCTTCATCGCGCGACATAAATGGGTTCCGCGGTGCTGAGGATTGCGCGTCGGCGGATCGGATTGTGGCTGCGCTCAACCGCGCGACGAGTGATGAGATCGACGGGCCGACCGAACATGGCCGCAAGCTCATGCTGCATCCGGGCATGGTCGAGCAGACTCCAGGTTGCGCCGGGCAAAAACGCAACGAGCATATCGATGTCGCTATCCGATCGAAAGTCGTCGCGCAGGACCGAGCCGAAAACCGCCAGCTCGCTTACCTGCCAGCGCCGACAGAAGTCGGACAGTTTCTCTCTCGATAGACCGAGCGAGACATCCATCACTTACTCCTACATGGTAGAATATAGCAGAAACGCACGTTTCAAGCAAGAGACAAGCCAGAAGTGAGCACGTCGAATGACCCTACTTCGTTTCCTGACTGCGGGTGAGAGCCACGGGCCGAAGCTCACCGCGATCCTTGAAGGCATGGTGGCCGGGCTGCCGGTGAGCGCGGAGGCCATCAACCGGGAGCTGGCGCGGCGGCAAGTCGCGTACGGCGCAGGCGGCCGCATGAAGATCGAGCGCGACGCGGTTAGCATCCCCGCGGGCGTCGTCGCCGGCCACACGACCGGCGCACCCATCACCCTCGAGGTCATCAACCGCGATTACAAATCCTGGGCCGAGCGCGACGTCCCGCCCATGACCGTCCCCCGGCCCGGCCACGCGGACCTGACCGGCGCGCTCAAGTATGGCTACCGCGACCTGCGGCCCGCGCTGGAGCGGGCCAGCGCCCGCGAGACGACCATGCGCGTTGCCGTGGGGGCCATCTGCAAGGCGTACCTCGCGCAGTTCGGCATCACAGTCGGCGGCTATGTCGTGAGCATCGGCGATGTGGACGCCGCGCTGCCCGACGACCTGCCCTACCCCGAGCGTTTTGCGCGGGCCGAAACCAACGACGTGCGCTGCCCCGACGAGGCGGCCGTCGAGCGCATGCGTAGCCTCATCTGGGACACGATGCAGGCGAAGGACACCCTCGGCGGCGTGTTCGAGGTGGTCGCGCTGGGCGTCCCGCCCGGGCTCGGCAGCCACGTCCACTTCGACCGCAAGCTTGACGCGCAGTTGGCGGCCGCGCTGGTTTCCATCCAGGCTATCAAGGGCGTCGAGATCGGCCCCGCCTTCGCCAACACGCGACGCCGCGGGACGGATGTGCACGACGAAATCACGGTCGATGCAGCCGGCAACCTGCACCGGACCACGAACCGGGCGGGCGGGCTGGAGGGCGGCATCAGCACCGGCGAACCCATCGTCCTGCGCGCCGCGATGAAGCCCATCAGCACGACGCTCAAGCCGCTGCAGTCGGTGGACCTCGCGACGGGTGAGCCGGCCCCGACGCGCTACGAACGGTCCGACTTCACTGCGGTGCCGCGTGCGGTCGTCATCGGGGAGGCAATGGTCGCATGGGTGCTGGCGGATGCGCTGCTGCAGAAGCTGGGCGGGGATTCGCTGGCCGAGCAGTTGCCGCGCTTCGCCGCGCTGCCGCGCAATCGGCTGGCCGATGTGTCCATGGATGATGTATCATGGCGCTTCGATTACGAGAGTTGATCCTCTTTGCTGGGAGGTTGCAGTGGGCACGTTGACAGGAAAGGTAGCCGTCGTCACAGGTTCCAGCCGGGGCGTGGGCAAAGGTATAGCGCTGGGGCTGGGCGAGGCCGGGGCAATCGTGTATGTAACGGGGCGCACCCTCGAAGGAGCGAACCCTGATGGGTTCCCCGGCACGATCGGCGAGACGGCGCGCGCGGTCAGCGAGGCAGGCGGACAAGGCATTCCCGTTCGTTGTGACCATCGGGACGACGCCCAGGTCGAGGCATTGTTCGCACAGGTGGCCGCAGAGCACGGGCGGCTAGACATCCTGGTGAACAACGC
>JAKPQT010000027.1 GCA_029555885.1 Chloroflexota bacterium
CACCTCAGAGGCACGGTGGAGACCATCCGGGAGGGCGAGTTCCGGCTAACTGATGTCATCGGGACGCTGCGCCCGGCGACCGGCGCTGGTAATGAAACGGAAACCCAGGCCGTGCCCCTGACGCTCATGCAGCAGTGGCCCGTCCGCCAGCCGCGGCCCTATCTGCGCAAGCTGGACATGGACGAGCCGCTCATCACCGGCCAGCGCGTCATCGACACCCTGTTTCCCATCGCCAAGGGCGGTTCCGCGATCATCCCGGGCGGCTTCGGGACCGGCAAGACCGTCACCCAGCAGAGCCTTGCGAAGTGGAGCGATGCGGATGTCATCGTCTATGTCGGCTGCGGCGAACGCGGCAACGAGATGACCGAGGTGCTCCAGTCGTTCCCGCTGCTGGAGGACCCGCGCTACGGCGGCCCGCTGATGAACCGCACGATTCTCATCGCCAATACCTCCAATATGCCGGTGGCCGCGCGCGAGGCATCCATTTATACCGGCATCACCATTGCCGAATACTACCGCGACATGGGTTACGACGTCGCGCTGATGGCCGACTCGACCTCGCGCTGGGGCGAGGCGCTGCGCGAAGTATCAGGCCGGCTGGAAGAGATCCCCGGCGAGGAGGGCTTCCCGGCCTACCTGCCCGCGCGGCTGGCGGAGTTTTACGAACGCTCAGGCCGCGTGCGCTGTCTGGGCAGCGACCACCAGGCCGCGTCGCCGCGCAGCGGCTCGGTCACGCTCATCGGGGCTGTCTCCCCGCCCGGCGGCGACTTCTCAGAGCCTATCACGCAACACTCGCTGCGCACGACCGGCACTTTCTGGGCACTCGACACCGACCTGGCGCGGCGCCGCCACTTCCCGGCCATCCACTGGCGCAACAGCTACACGCTTTACGACCTGGCCCGCTGGTTCCGCGGCCAGGTACACGACGAGTGGGAGCTGAACCGCCGCGAAGCCAGCGCGCTGCTCCAACGGGAGGGCGAGCTGCTCGAAACCGTGCAGCTCGTGGGCGCGGACGCGCTGGCCGAGACCGAGCAGGTCATCCTGCAGGTGGGCCGGATGCTGCGTGAGGACTTCCTGCAGCAATCCGCGTTCGGCCCGGACGCCTACTGCCCGCCGGCCAAGCAGTACTGGATGCTCAAAGTCATTCTGCACCATTTCTACCTGCTGGATGGCGCGGTCCGCCGCGGGGTCCACCTGGACCGGGCGCTTAACCCGGACATTATGGCCGACATCGCGCGGATGCGCGACTGGCCCGCCGAGCGCGCGGAGGATGAGGCCTACGCGCTGATGGAGCGCGCCGACCAGGCCTTCCTGGCGTTATGATGCGAGGGATAACGAGAGAAAAGGAGTCGAGGCTTCAGCCGGTTTGGCTGGCGACGCACGTGCACACCGTGCTATGGCCGGTCTCCGACCGGGCCATAGCCCACCGGCTAAAGCCTCGGCTCCGGTTCCTGCACATGGAGACCAGCCACATGGATCCCGGAGTAACCCACCCCCACCGCCTACTCACCAAGGAATACCGCACGCTCAGCTATGCCGCGGGGCCGCTGGTCGTGGTGCAGCGGACCACCGACATCTCCTACGGCGAGATCGCCTGGGTCATGCTGCCCGGCGGCGCGCGGCGGCTGGCACAGGTGTTGGAAGTGGACAGCGACCGCGCGGTCGTGCAGGTGTTCGCGGGCACGCGCGGACTGGACCTGGAACGCACGCGCGTCATGTTCACGGGCGATGTCGCGCGTTTGAGCGTGTCGTTGACTATGCTCGGCAGGGTGCTGGACGGAGCGGGCAACCCCATCGACGGCGGGCCGCCCGTCGTGCCGGATGCGCGGCTCGACATCAACGGCCAGCCCATCAACCCGTACGCGCGCGACCACCCCTCCGAGTTCATCCAGACCGGCATCTCCGCCATCGACGGGCTGAACACCCTCGTGCGCGGGCAGAAGCTGCCCATCTTCTCGGGGTTCGGGCTGCCGGCCAACGACCTGGCTGCGCAGATTGCGACGCAGTCCGCGGTGCTGGCCGCCGATGCGGAACGCGACGCAGGTCGCGCGACGGAGCGCTTCGTGGTGGTCTTTGCAGCCATCGGCATCACCCACCGGGAGGCCACTGCATTTCAGCGCACCTTTGAAGCCTCCGGCGCGCTGGATCGCACCGTGTTGTTTCTGAACCGGGCAGACGACCCCACCATCGAGCGCATGTTGACGCCCCGGGCCGCGCTGACGGCCGCCGAATATCTTGCGTTCGAGCAGGATATGCATGTACTGGTCATCATGACCGACATGACCAACTACGCTGAGGCGCTGCGCGAGGTGTCCACCGCGCGCGAGGAAGTGCCGGGCCGCCGCGGCTACCCGGGCTATATGTACACGGACCTGGCCGCGCTGTACGAACGGGCGGGCCGCATCCAGGGCAAGCGCGGCTCCATCACCCAGCTCATGATCGTGTCCATGCCGGACGACGACATCACGCACCCCATCCCGGACCTGACCGGGTATATCACCGAGGGCCAGATCGTGCTCTCGCGCGACCTGCACCGCCGCGGCATCTACCCGCCGATCGACGTGCTGCCCAGCCTGTCGCGGCTGATGAATGCGGGCATCGGCGCAGGCAAGACGCGCGAGGATCACCGCCAGGTGGCGGACCAGCTTTACGCATCCTATGCGCAGGGCCGCGACCTGCGCCGGCTGGTCGCCATCATCGGGGAAGGCGCGCTGTCGGCGGAGGACCGGCTCTACCTTCAGTTCGCGGAGGCATTCGAGCGCGAGTTCATCGGCCAGGGCAGACACGACCGCACCATCGGGGACACGCTGGCGCTGGCCTGGCGGCTGCTCGCCGCGCTGCCCGTCACCAGCCTCAAGCGCATCAGCCGGGATCTCATCGCGCGTTACCGACCGGAGTAGATGCAGAAACCGGGTTTCCAACATGGAGAAACCGAGTTTCGTGTGAAGCTTCGCTTCACCTCAGAAACCCGGTTTCTAGATTCAGAGCCAGGAAGCGTGCGCCGGCGCACGAGTCAGCCGGCTAGGGCTGTGCGTCATCCTCCAGCGCAGCATCATCGCCGGTCGACGGCTGGCCGGATATCTTGGCCCACCATTCGTCCGAGCCGATCACATCCTCGGTGGGTGATTCCGCGGCAGGGGCGCCGGTTGGCTGTTCCGCCTGCGCCGCGGATGGCCGCGTGGTCGCGCGGGAGCGAACCGGCGCAGGCGCCAGCTTCTCCGCGGCCTCGTCGGTGATCATGTGGAAGTCGCCGTTGTAGAGTCCGCCCTCCTGCACGATCAGGCGCCGGGCCGACACCGTCGCTTCGACTTCGCCGGTCGGCATGATCTGGAAGATGCCCCGGCACACCACTTCACCCTGCAGCTCGCCTGCAATGGTGATGGTGCTGGCTGTGACCTTCGCCTTCACGCGGGCGCCTTCTGCCACTGTGAGCGTGCCCTCGCACTGGATTTCGCCCTCTGCGATGCCTTCGATGCGTAAGTTCTGACGCGTTTCATACAGGCCGTTGAAGTGGGAGTCGGAGTCGATGCGGCTTTCGCTCGGCGGCTGCTCCGCCTGGGCTGCGCCCCGCAGTGAACTCGCAGGGAGTGTCGTTGTGCTCATATCTCTGCATTACCTCCCGGCACGCGCCATGCTGAAACGACAGTTGACGGTCGCGCCTTCTTCGATAACCAGCACCGGCGTCTTGATTTCGCCGCTGATCGTGGCAGAAGCCGCAATCTGTAGCCGGTGCTGGCAGACGATTTCGCCGTCGAACGAGCCGGAAACCACGGCATCGTTCGCCCGAATCTGCCCCTGGGTTTGCGCGCCATCTTCGACCCAGACGGTCTGCTTGGCCTCGATTTCACCCTGGAAGAGGCCCTCGACCAGGACATCGCCCTGTGAATGGAGCGTGCCCGTGATATCGGTCTTGCGGTCGATAACCGCGGCGTCCTCACGATTGACACGCGGCGCCTGCGCAAGTTGCGGAATGGCTTCGGGAGCGGATGTTGGAACAGGTTCGTTGACGGGCGCAGCAGCCGGCCCAGGAGTGGCCGGTGTTGCGGGTGTAACAGGCGTGGGTTGCGAGGCAGTCACCCGCGCGGCGCGGTCGCTTGCCGTAGTATAACCGGCACGACTGGCCGCAGACCCTTGTGGGGCAGGGGGCGGGTCGGGCTCACGTTTGAAAATCGGCATAGGGTGGTATCTCCTTTTCCGGTCTAGGTTCGGAGCAAGACCAGCCTGGCTCTAGAACGATTAACGTTACATGTGCGGAAAAGTTCCGCGCCGCGGTTATCCTCTCCTCATCGGGAGCACCAGGCTGCCCGATCACGTATCCAACAGGTCATGCTCGCGCACATACCGCATGATCGCGACACGGGTGCGCAGTCCCAGTCGCTCGGCCAGGTCCTGGCGCATCTGCTCGACCTGGTCCAGATCCATCTCCAGCGCCAGGATGACCTGTTGCATGGACAGGCCCCGCCCCAGCAAGCGCAGCAACTCGGCCTCCACCGGTGTCAGTTGGGCGGCAGTCGAAGGTGTGGTGGGCCGAGGTGCCGCCTCCGCTCCCTGTGCTCGGCGCATCTGGCGGTCCACGTACACCTCCCCGGCCGCACTGGCATGCACCGCTGCGACCAGGTCCGACTCTGCAGTACGTTTGATGATATACCCATATGCCCCGGCTGTCAACGCCTCGCGTACAAGATTTGAGTCTTCGTGCATGGTCAACACAACCACATGCACATCCGGCAGCACGTCACGGAGCTGGCGGGCCAGCTCGATGCCGCCGGGGCCGGGCATGCTGACATCAGCCAGGAGCACATCGGGGTGCAGTTCTGCGGCGAGGGCCAGCGCCGCATGACCGTCGTCCGCCTCGCCTACGATTTCGAGGTCCGGTTCCAGGCGCAGCAACATGCACAGCCCGGCGCGCGCCATCCGATGATCGTCCGCGACCAGCACGCGAATCGGGCGTTCACACCGAGGATTTGGGATCGTCAAGAGCCACCTCCGCCAACAGAGTCGTGCCCACACCGGGTGCGCTTTCCACGGTCAGGTTGCCGCCGATGGCCGCCACGCGCTCGCGCATACCCAGGAGACCCAGGGCACCGTGGCGTTGTGCCGCGACCGGGTCAAAGCCGATGCCGTTATCTTCGATCAGCAGCCTCAGCCGCTGATTGGCCCAGCTCACGCCGATGCCGACCGTATCGGCCTGGGCATGACGCGCGACGTTGGACAGCGCCTCCTGCGCCACCCGGTAGAGAGCCACCTCGACTTCCGACGGAATGCGCAAGCCCCGCAGCCCCAAGGTCTCAAACTCCACGGTCAGCCCGTGCTCGCGGCCAAAGGCCTCGCAGTACTGCCTGAGTGCCGGCGCCAGGCCGAGCCGGTCCAGGCTCGCAGGTCGCAGGTCAACGGCGAGGCTGTGCAACCCAGCCAGAATCTGGTCGGCCATCACCTGCATCTGCGCAACGCGTTCGGCAGCCTGGGCGGCCGCTGACGCGGCCGGGCCGCCCTCCAGCTCCTGCGCCGTCACGTTAAGCTGGAACTTGAGCGCAGCCAGCACCTGCGCGGCCTCGTTGTAGAGCTGGTTAGCCACATGATGTCGCTCGCGCTCCTGGACATCGAGCACGCGCCGCGAGAGCGCCTGGAGCTGCGCGCCGGTCGCCTCGACCTCCTGATAGAGACGCGCATTGGTGAGCGCCACGGCCAGCGAATCCGCGACCTGGATCGCCAGCGCCAGCGTCTCTTCGGCCCAGGGGCCCACCTCGGCCTTGCCCAACAGCAACGCGCCCAGCTTGTGCGCGCCCACATTGAGGGGCAGCGCCGCGACGGCCCGCACGCCATCGGCCAACAGCGCCCGTGTCACGGGGCTGGGGCCAGGCTCCACAGCCAGGTCAGGGAACTGGCTTGCCCGCCCCTTGAGGACCTCGCGCAAGATCGCTGAATCGTGGATGAAAAGCCGGGTTCCCGCAGCAGACCCGGACGAAACCGCCCCATCGGCGGCCAACACCTCAGCAACGCCGTGCTCGATGTCGAAAAGCTGGACACTGGCACGCAAGACGCCTGTCAGCCGGCGGATGCCGGCCAGCGCCATGCGAGCAATCTCCTCGGTGGACTGCGAGGCCAGGATGGCCCTATCGATCTGGTTGAGCACCTGAAGCTGTTCGCTGTGACGCTGTAGTTCCGCGTTCGCCTGTTCGAGTTCGTGCGTGCGCGCAGCAACGCGGCGCTCCAGGTCTACGCGGGCCCCTATCAAGCTGGCATTGGCCTCTTTCAAAGCGGTCTGCGCAGCGTGCAGCTCGGTGATATCGCTGAGCGTGGCGACGGCCCCCCGTAGACTGCCGTCGGCAGCGCGGATGGGCGCCGCACTCACAACCGTCCAGAGCAGCCGCGCACGCACGGCAGAGGGGGGGAGGACCATGATCTCGTTGCGCACCGTCTCGCCCTTCAGCGCCCGCACCAGCGGGAGCTGGTCCACCGGATAGGGTTGACCGTCCAGTGTCATAGGCGCCCCGAACACCATCCGCTGCTGCAGGTCCCAGCCCTCGACTGTAGTGTTGTAGCCCAACAGCTCCTCCGCCACCCGGTTCATGCGCACGATGCGGCCCTGCGGGTCATAGATGAGCAGGGCATCTGGAATCGCAGCCAACACGGTATCCAGCTCGGTAACCAGTTCGGCCTGGCCGCGGCGGAGTTGTGCGCTTTCCAGCGCCAGCGACAGCATTGTGCCCAGCCGCCGTGCAAACTCCACCTCCGATGGCAGGAACTGCCGGCCAGGCAAGTGGCTGGAGAACAGTATGATACCGCTGACTTGACCGCCGATATTCACGGGGGTAATGACCAGGGCATGCATGCCCAGCCGGCTCATACTCTCCCGATAAAACGCCGGCAGGCGGCCCAGGTCATTCTCCACAACCACCTGGCCCGACTGGACGAGGAGGCGCAGCAGCGGGTACTCGGCCTCGGTCACGGGCGTGCCCAACGTCTCCGGCGGCAGGCCGTGGGTCGCCCGCACAACCCATGCCGCACCCTCGCGCAGCAGGATGGTGACGCCCTCGCAGCCCAGCGCGGCTGCGCCATCGTCGGCCACGCGCTGCAGGATAGCACAGGCATCGGTCAGCGTATCGAGCGCCAGGTGCAACTCATGGAGGCGGTCGCCCAGCATCTTCGCACGAATCAGCTCCGCCGACGCCGACGAACTGACTTCCTGCCCTCCGGCGTTTTCATCCCCTACCGACAGCGATACGAAGGGCTGCGACTCGCGGCTCATGGCCCGCGCAGAGGCATCAGGCTCCACCGGACCACCGCGCGCCGGACAAGGCACATCTACGAACAGACGCGTGCCGCCCGGCCCGCTCTCGATATCGAGCGTGCCGCCCAACATCTCCACGCGTTCGCGCATCCCCAACAGCCCCAACCGCGCGCTTTGGAACGCCGCGGCCACATCGAACCCCTGGCCGTCATCCTCCACGACGAGGTTGAGGTGGCCGCCGCATGCCGACAGCGTGACGCCCGCCTGGTGTGCCTGCGCATGGCGCGCGATATTGGTCAGGGCCTCCTGTACGATGCGATAGACGGCGGTGGCAACGTGGTCGGGCAGGCGTTGCTCGTCAAGCCCTTCGACGAGAAACTCGACGCGCATCTCCCGCTGGCGGCCAAACGCCGCAATGTACTGCTCCAGCGCGGGCACCAGGCCGTAGCGGTCGAGGCTAGGCGGGCGCAGATTTATGGCGAGCTGGTGCAGACCGAGCATGACCTCTTCGACGGTGGCCTGGAGACCGGCCAGCTCATCCTGGAGGTCCGCAGGAAAACGCTCGTCGCGGCGCAGCAGGCTCAACTTGAACTTGAGCGCGGTCATCATCTGCCCGGCCTCATCGTGCAGTTCCCGCGCGATGGCCCGGCGTTCGGCCTCCTGCACCTCCACTAGGCGTCGCGCCAAATCCTGGTGCTCGTCAGGCGAGTGACGTGCGGCGATGTTCAGCGGCTGACGGCCCGCAAACAGCGCGAGCACGTCGACCCGCTGGATACGCCAGACGTGGCCGATTTTGGTCGCGGGCAACACGCCTGACCGGCACAATGCCTTAATCGTATTGACATGGAGATGCAGAAGGTCGGCGACCTGTTCCGTGGTCATAACCAGCGGCAAGTCATCCCAGGTCGAAGCCTCGGACATGGTACACCTTCGCGGGGCACAGCACGGTTGCGGTGGATCTTGTCGTATTTGTTCACTTTATACCCTGTATGTGCGACTCTGTCAACCGGCTCATATCCCAACAATATCCCAAAAAGATTGGGTTATTTGGGATATAGCGCGCCGTCGCCGGCCCAGGTCGCCCGC
>JAKPQT010000057.1 GCA_029555885.1 Chloroflexota bacterium
GCCTTCACCCCGCGTCCGTCATCCCGTGCAGACCGGTACGCGGCGTCGAGCAGTTCCACCGCGCGCCAGCCAACCACACCGGATGCGAAGTTCGGCGCGCGGCCAAGAATGACATCCACCAGGTTCTGTGCGGGCAGAAAACGGCTGTCAACGCCGCGCTCGAAGCCGAAGTCCTCCCGGCTGCCGTCGGCGCGACGGATGAGCGAGTGCTGGCTGACCGTGTCGATGTCCACCGCACCGGCCTCACAGTACAGCGTGATGCCGAGCTTGTAGTTGCGCCCCGCGTTGCCGGTCCCACCTATTACGCCGAGCGCGCCGCCTGCAAACTGCACAGTCATCGCATCCACCAGGTCCAGCGGCAGGCCGTGGTTCGCCATCAGCGCGTGCACCCGCTCCACGCGCAGGTCCGTCAGGAAGAACAGCAGGCCCAGGAGATGCGTCATCTGGAGATGGCCGTGCCCGCCGCCGAGCAACTGGGGCCGGTTGTAGTCTTCGCCCGGGCCGTGCAGCCGGAACGGCGCCTGGATGGGTGGCCGGTCCGGGCTGACATGCCCGCTGAGGAAGTCGCGCACGTCGGATGCGAAGGTGCCGTTGACGTACTGGACCGCGCCCAGCTCGCCCGAGTCCAGCACCGCCTTGAGCTGCTGGACGAACGGCAGATGCGGGTACGGGTAGCCGACCGCCAGTTCCCGGCCCTGCGCCTGGGCCAGTTCGACGAGATGCCGCGCATCGCGCGCATGGAGGGTCATCGGCTTCTCGACGAGCACATGCCGCCCCGCCAGCAGGCAGTCAGCCACGATCTCGTAGTGCGTCGCGTGCGGGGTGACGACGATGACCGCGTCGATATCTGCCTCGTCCAGCATGGCGCGGTAGTCGGTATAGAGCTGCGGCGCAGGCGGCGGACCGGGCTGGGCCGCCATCCAGTCGAGCGCGGCCTGGGCTTTGTCGGGCCGCGTATCGCAGAGCGCGACGAGCTCCGCATTCGGGTGGGCCAGCAAGGCCGGGATGTGCGCGTCCGTCGCCCACCAGCCCGTGCCGATAATTCCGACGCGTACTTTGTCGGTTGTGCCTACCATAGACGATGCCCTCGATCACTCTAATAAGGTCTCACGCAAAGGCGCAAAGAACGCCAGGGATTTTATGTCATCCTCTTTGCGTACTCTGCGTCTTTTGCGTGAGCTTCCGGGCACAAGACTACTTCGGCTCGACCACGTACAGCCAGTGGCCCACGAGGTCCTCGCTGTAGTCCACGACCAGCGCGCCATCCTCGACCGCGAAGGGGACCTGCCGCTCTCCGTAGCCGGCGCGGCCCTGGCCCTCACGCCGGCGGCGCCGCGTGTTGCCCGCCTCATATGCGCCGAGCCACACTTCCACATTCCGGCCCTGCAGGTTGAGCGGAATGCGCAGCGTGCCCTCGCTGCCACACCAGACGCGGTAGAGGGGCCGGTACGCATCCGTCTCGAACTCCGGCAGCAGCGGGTGCCAGGCCACGCTGACCGGTGCATCCGACCAGGTGAACGTCCGCCCGTTGACCGTCATGCCGGTGCTATCGATACCGGAGAAGCCGAGGAGGTTGCCCGCCTCATCCAGGCGCCAGACGAGTGCGTGCCGCCCGCGGTAGGTAATCCGCTGCCCGGCGACACCGAAGTCAACCAGTCCGATCGCGTCGTCCGGCACCGGGTTAACGCGCATGACCTGTTCGTCTACCTTCTCGTCGCGGAAGAAGCCGCCCGGCCAGCTTTCCTCGTGCGTCCGGTAGTGCGGACAGAGGCCCAGCGCTCCGTTCGGAAATGCGCACGCCAGGTAGTCGGTCGTGCGGGAGACGACGGACGGGTTGTCCGCGCCGGCATACGCGCCGAGCGCGTGCAGGATCTCGAACCAGGTGCGCACTTCTGCGCCGGTGGACGCGGCCTGGTCATCGCGCGGGCGGAAGCCCAGGTAGACCGCCTGCCCGCCGCCCGCGTACTGGCGCCGCGTACCGATGACGAGCGGCCGCGCCGCGCCGCCGGTGCGCAGCGTGGCAACGGGCTCCGTGTCGCCCAGCGGGGTGACAGGGAAGACGCGATCCACCGGGAAGTCGGTCAGGATGGGCATGGCCGCAACGTCAGCCAGGCTGCCCGCGAACTGCACCGTGCGGCCCGGAACTGGCAGGCCCAGCGGGTCCGCGGCCGGCAGGTCGGTCCGCCCCTGCTCCGCGGCGAGCGCCAGGTTGATGGGGTCCACCGCGGGCTCGAAGCGGACGCCGAACAGGTCAGCCACGCGCTGCCGCGCCTGGGCATCGCCCGTCGCATCCAGCAACGGCGGCACGCTCGTCCAGATGACCCGGCCGCCCTGCTGCACGAACCCGGCCAGCAGGGCGAGCAGCTCCGGGCTGGGGAACGGCTCGTAGAGCAGCGCCACCGTGCCGTAGCGCCAGCCGTTGACATCCAGCACGCCGTCCGCCGCGACCCGGCCGTACTGCACCAGCTTCTGCGCGGAGATGAGGTTGGCATAGCCGTACTGCACCATCCAGCTCCCGAAGCGCTCATCCACCGCGACGAGCGCGTCCGGATAGACGAACAACACCTCGACCTGCCGCGGCGCGTAGTCCTCGACCGAGCGGAACGCCGGATGGCCGAGCGCGCCGTACACCTGGCTGACCGCGAACATGCGCTCCGACACCGGGCCGGGCATCCCCCACATGCCTGCGCTGGCGAGCGGCCGCCGGTTTAGGCTGGCAAGCGAGCAGGCCAGCACGCGGCCGTAGTAGTTGCGGTCCGCATAGCCGCCTTCGGGCGTGTCGTCGTTGCCGCCCGTCAGATACTCGTTCCACGCAAACTGGTCCGCGCACGCAGCCGCGGCCTGGTGGACCGTGTTCGACCAGATGAAGTCGGGCGTATACTCGTACTTGCGCCGGTGCTCCTCATAGGCCCAACTCCGGTGCACCCCGCCGATCGACCATGCATCGCAGGTGGGCGACTCAGCCCACGTCGAATGGTAGTAGATGTCCAGCGAGCAGCCGTTGAGCTGCTCCATCTTGTTGCGCGCATCGACCATCAACTGCACGACGCTGTGTTCGAGGAACTGATAGTAGTTGCGGCGGAAGAGCATCGTGCGCGCGATATCATCCACAGTGGGACCGAACACATGCTGGGAAGGCAGCTTGGGATCGTGGTTGTTGAGAAAATCGTGCTGGTGCGCCGCGAAGTAGAGCATGTATGGGGCAAAGTCGGCGTACTCTGCGCCGAATCGCGCGGCGAACGCGCGCTCGAACCCCTCGGAGACATAGCGCACCACGAACTGACCTGCATCCATGTGGTCATGGTACGACCAGTCCTGCTGGATGTGCGTCTCGTCTGCGTAGATGCCGGTCAGCCGGATGCCGCGGTCGTGATACTGCTGCACGAGGTCATCGAGGAACTGCGCCGCGCTGGGACTGAAGTAGTCCATCTCGACCGTCTGGTACTGGAGTACGACCAGCACGCGGTCCAGCGGCTGCGCGCCGCCCGCCACATCGCCTGCCGCGGCCTCCCTGACCGTGCCCGCGGACGACCGGCTGAGTCCCGCCGGCACAGTCGTCACCGGCCCGCCCGTCCCCGATATGCGGACGCGCACCGCGCTGTAATGGGCGGTGTTGTGGATGGCCGCGCCCGGCAACTCCTCGACGGCCGGCGCAGGCAGCTCCACGATGCCCTGCGGCTCCACCGCGAAGAACGGCGTGCCTGGGATGCGTTCCTCATGGAACGCAAACGCACGCACGCCCGTGAGCGTGACGGGGAGCGGACCCTTGTTGTTGCACCACTCGGTCTGCTGCCACAGCATTACAGTGTACGCGCCGGTCTGCGGGTCGCGCAGCCCCTCGCGGTAGTGCAGCCAGCGGGCGCTCTCGCCGGTCTTGGCATGGTAGCCCGCGCCCAGCTCCAGCGGCGACAGCACGCTCGGCTCCAGCCCGATGCCGTACTGCGCGGCGACGTCGTGGACCTTCTTGAGCGCGTCCTGGAACGCATCGGTGTCGGGGTAGAGGCTGCGCTCGCTGCCGCCGAAGAAGTAATCGTAGGCCAGCCGGAGCGTCGACGCGCCACGCGCCGCGGCCTCGCGGCAGTAGTCGTGCAGGCTGACCTTGTCGTCGGCCCACGGATACATCTTCTCCACCGCCTCGTCGGGGTGGTTGGCAAGGTTGACGAACTGCTCGTCGGAGATCAGGATGATGTGGATGGACGGGTCCTCGCTCTTCCAGGGCCAGTCCATCCGGGCCAGTTGGGTTAGCTGCGGCAAGGTTGATGCGGTCATGTCGTCTCCTCGAATATACCTCACCTCCCGGCCCCCTCTCCTGAAGCGCGAACTGCTGTGCTTCAGGAGAGGGGGAGTTGGAGGGGGTGAGGCACGTTACTTCCAGTTTTCTTGCCCCACGACCGACTTCGCCCAGGCCAGCACTGCTGCGCGGCGCGGGCCGTCGATGTCGCGGAAGATGTCGTAGATGGGCTTCGGACTGCCGGGCTTGCTGGGCAGGTCGCTCGTCGGGTCGCGGCGCCAGATGCCCAGATTCAGGCCAAACTCGTCGCGGTTGTCCACGTGCGCATGGAGGATGAACGATTCGATGCCCGGCGTCTGCTCGACCTTCCAGTACGCATACGCGTACGCCGCGGCCTGGAGACATTCGCCCTGCTCCGTGCCGTCCGAGTTGAACCCCTGTTCCGACAGGATGATGTGGCGCAGCCGGCCCTCGTAGAGCAGGTGCGGCTGGGCAAAGTACTGCGTCAGGATGTGCAGGTTCTTGAAGGTGATGCGCGGGGTGTCGAACGAGTCGAGCGCGGTTTTGTCATGCCAGAAGTCCGGGTGATTCAGGTCCTCCGGATAGGGATGATACGCGACCGACCAGTCGAAGTTGCAGTCGGACGTGCAGGCCGTATTGAGCAGCTCGACCACGTCGCGGCCCCGATACGTGCGCAGCGGGTTGTTCAGGTGGGAGATGGTCCACAGGTGGTCGAGCGAGACGTAGACGCGCGCCTGCGCGTACTTGGAGCGCGCCGCCCCGAACGCGGTCCGCAGCGCGACGGCATACTCCCCCACGTACTGATCGACGGGCATCTCGCCCGCGTTGGCCCAGACCCACGCGCTGTTGACCTCGTTCGCGATGATGTAGCCGCACGCGCGACCGTACTGCTGGTCGGGCCGGGTGTAGCGCTCCGCGACGAACTCGACGAACGCGCGATAATGGGCCAGGCCGTCCTCCGTAACGACGTTGAACGCGCTGATGTAGCCTTCCGGGTTGTACGCCGGGTGCAGCAGCGCGGCGCGCAGCTCCGGGAAGACCTCGACCCCGTCCCACTTCGGGCTGTTGAGCAGGATCAGCGTCACGACGATGCCGTGATCCGACAGTTCCTTCACGCGACGGTCGTAGCGCGCCATGTACTCGGCGTCGAAGTAAAACTCGCGGCCGCCGGAGACATAGGTGATGGTGTTGTCGGTCGCAGCCGGGCGCATGATGGTGCCCTGGTTGAGGTTGAGCGCCGCGTGGCCCACGCCGAGCTTCAGCGCATCGTCCACCATGTGGACCTGCAACCCTTTCAGGGTCGGGTTGGTCGGGTAGGGATAGTCCCAGGTCATGTGAAAACCTCGTTTGTGGCGCCGCCTGCGGTTGGAAACCGCAGGCTGATATCTTCCAAACCTGTTGAAAACAGATTGTTCATGTCCCTTGACAGTGTGCCTTGGCACACTTGACTTGTCAGCCTGGGGTTTGCAACCCCAGGCGCTCCGGCCGCGCTCTACGCTGCCGCAGGCCTGACCTCAATCGTCTCGCCCGCGACCGTGTCCAGCTCCAGCAGCGGCCCGGCGACGCGGCTGCGGGAGCCGTCCCCGCGGGTGACCTCTGCGCCGCCGGCCCACGGGAGGACCAGCCGGAGCGGAGCGCCGGCCTCGCTCGTGATGCGGATCCACTGCACCTGCCCGTCCGCGCAGGCCGCGCTGACCAGGAATGCGCCCACCGCGCGCAGCGTGTGGAACTC
>JAKPQT010000061.1 GCA_029555885.1 Chloroflexota bacterium
GCTGGTCATCAACGCCTTCTACTTCAACTGCCTGAAGACCGTTACGGTTCTGGACCCCCCCTGTGGTTCGGGCGCCTTCCTGTTCGCCGCGCTCAACATCCTGTAGCCGCTCTACGAGCGCTGCCTGCAGCGCATGGAGGAGTTCCTGGCCCGCAAGCAGCGCCACCCGCAGTGGGCGCAGCCGTTCGAGCAGGAACTGAAGCGCGTGGACGCCCACCCGTCGCGCCGCTACTTCATCTACAAGTCCATCATCGTCAGCAACCTCTATGGCGTGGACATCATGGAGGAAGCGGTCGAAATCTGCAAACTGCGGCTCTTCCTGAAGCTGGTGGCGCAGGTCGAGGATGTGGCGCAGATTGAGCCGCTGCCGGACATCGACTTCAACATCCGCGCCGGCAATACGCTGGTGGGCTACGCCTCGCTGGAGGAGATTGAGCAGGCCAAGACTGGCAAGTTCGACTTTGGCGGCATCGTGGACCGGGTCAAGGCGGTGGACCGCAGCATCGCCACCTTCCGCCGCCTGCAGACGGAATCGGGCATCAGCGCCCAGCACTTCCGCGAGGCCAAAGAGAACCTGCAGCGCGACCTGAGAGCCCTGGAAGCGGAACTGAATGCGGACCTGGCCTTCGAGTACGGGGTGACGAAGGAGAAGGACCTGCCGAAGTTCGTGGCGAGCCACAAGCCCTTCCACTGGTACATCGAGTTCTACGACATCATGGCCCACGGCGGCTTCGATGTCATCATCGGCAATCCGCCATACGTTGAGTACAGGACTGTCAGGAACGAGTACGCAGTCATCGGTTACGAAACGGAGGACTGCGCCAACCTGTACTGCTACGTAATGGAGCGCTCGCTGTGGCTGATGCGCTGGGGCGGGCGATTTGGGATGATTGTCCCCGTCGCCTCGGTTGGTCTTGATAAGACCGACACGCTGCGCGAACTCGTAGAGAAGACCATGTCTGACCTCTGGGTCAGCAGCTATGCTATTCGTCCTTCCAAGCTCTTTGAAGGCGTTGACCAGCGCCTGTGCATTCAGCTCGGGCGGAGTAGTGAGGCTGAACAGTGTCGCATCCGCTCGACGCAGTACATGCGGTGGAACGCCGAGGCGAGAGAGGGCCTCTTCGATACGTTGGCCTACGCGGATGTCACTGGCCTGAGCGTGCTCGGAAGGACAGCGAAGCTGAGTGACCCGCTCGCTACCGAAGTCGTGCGCAAGATGCTAGCGCATGCGCCCTCCTGCGGTGAGCAGATGGCTGATGATTCGGGGACTCTGCTGCACTACCATCGGAGCCCCAGCTACTGGATTCGCGCAATGGACTTCGAGCCGTACTTCAGGTCAGCCACTCGGTCAAGGTCTGTGTACCACTTCCGCGACATCTACTTCGTCGATGCCGACACTAGCCGGTTCGTCGGGGCTCTCCTGAACAGCAGCACGTACTTCCTCTGGTTCATCTGCTTCGGCAACGCCCGCAACATAGCCACTTCGGACATTGAGAGCGTCCCCATCGGGACCCCTTCGGAAGCCGTCCTGCGCGAGACGCGGCGGTTGTTAAGCAAGCTCATGGATGATTACCAGCGCCACTCGCGGAGGACCGTGAGGGAAGACTGCGAGTACCAGGAGTTCGATGCCGCGCAGTCCAAGCCCATCATCGACGAGATAGACCGTGTGCTGGCGGAGCACTTCGGCTTCACGGACGAGGAGCTGGACTTCATCATCAACTACGACATCAAGTACCGCCTGGGGGCGGATGAGGGGAACGGCGACGTGTGGCGGATACCACAAGAGGGTAACAACCCTCACCCTGCCCCGTTCCCCGTGGAACTGGCGGCGAGGTGCATCAAGGCAACAAACGCGCAGATTGTGCTTGACCCCTTCATGGGTTCTGGCTCCACGGCGATAGCCGCCGAGAGCCTGGGCCGTGAGTGGGTTGGCATTGACGTTTCAGCGGACTACTGCAAACTTGCCAAAGAGCGCCTACTCGCCACGAAGGGACTACTCAGGGAATGACAACTGCCTTCGTCGCAAGTGTCCTCATGGCTTTCAGCACCGCCTCTTTCGTTTTAGGTGAAACGTTCGGCTCGCCCGCCAGTATCTGAGACAGGTACTGGGGCGTAATGCCAGCCTCGCGCGCCACGGCGTTCTTCTTCAGGCCGCTCTCCTCGATCCTCCTGGCTAGCTCTAAGTACCACACGCTGACATTCTACCATACGGCCCCCCTCGGCTGGAATAATTCTACTTGACAAGGCTTCGCCCAGTTGTTATTCTCTCTCAACTGAGAGACGAAGAAAGCTGAAAGAGGGCACTATGCGCGGGTCTCAGTTGAAGCTTCTACGGGTAACGGCAGACATTCCGCAGGACCGGCTGGCTACTCGCCTCGGCATGGGTGCGTCGAAGCTCTGCGCCATAGAGCAGGACAAGCGCCCCCTGAGCGAGGACGAATACCGCGAGGCAGTTGCGGTCATCAAGGCGATGGTCCGCGAGCGCACGGTCGCTATCCGCGAGGCCATGAAGCAGGTGGCCGCATGAAGACCCCCCTCCGCACCATCCGAGACTACTGCCTGCGCTGCGCCGGGTTTCAGACCTCCCTGGTGCGCGACTGTGTCATTGGCAACTGCCCTTTGTACTTCTACCGCTTCGGCGTGGGGTTCCGGTCGCAGAAGTTCCCCGGTTCCGCTGAAGTGCCCCCAGGAACGCGATTCTCACCAATGCGGGCCATTCGGAAGCATTGCCTTGAGTGCATGGCAGGCCACCCGTCGCAGGTAGCTGGTTGCCGGGGGCATGGTGGCGACTGCCAGCCCGGTGACCCGCCCTGTGAACTCTACCCGTTCCGCTTCGGCAAGCGCCCGGCCACAGTGGCGAAGAAGCGCAACGCCGCCCGCGAAGAGAGTGAGGCCGCATGACCACCATGACCCCCGAACGCGCCGCCGAGATTCGCCGCCAAGCTGCCCCGGCCATCGCCATGGCGCTAGAGTGGCTGGCCGAGTTTGTCTATGCGCAGCACGAACCGGACGCACCAACCCCCACGCGACGGGCAGGGCGCTCCCCCCGGACAGGCAACCACGCCCTGCCAGTCGCACAGGAGGCCGGCTCGTGACCGCCCTTATCGTGATCGGGTTCACCCTCTGCAGCTTCTCCCTGGCCCTGCTGGCGGGCTGTCCCTCCAGGCCCGAGCCTCGTGTGTGGCGCGACCTCGACCCGGCCCTGGGCGACGACTTCTGCCGCGACCGGGACGGTGCCGCATGAACCAGCACGTCGTCGTCAGCCTGTACCTCGCCGCTGGCATCGTCGGCTGTCTGGCCATCATCGCCTGGGACGCGGTGTGCAGCATCCGCGAACACCGGCCCTGGCCGTTCTGAGGGAAGCACCATGGACTTCACCTTGAACCTGTCCGACATTCCCGCCCCGCTGCGACCGGCCGCCGACGTGCTGGCCGACCGGCACCTGGAGATCATCACGCAACTGCAGCGCGGCCTGGCGACGCAGGCCTGGGCGGCGCCGAGACTGGCAAGCATCAACCTGGCGCTCGACCTGATGCGGCATCCGTCGCAGCGGGCATTGGCGTGGAGCAGGACCGACACGTGGCCGGAAGTGCGGAACGTGCGGGAGCAGAGATTGACGGCGTAGTACCCGCGCCGAGGGGGCGCGTTCACATAGCCGCCTGGGTTCCCGCTTGTGCGGGAGCATTCGACAGGGGAAGGAGGGCCACGTCATGACCGACCGCGAGAAACGCCAGATCCTCAAGCTGACCGCGCGCTGGCGCCGCATTGCCAAGCGCACCGCCGATGCTCTGGAGCGGATGAAGTGGGGCACCACCTCGCTCGTGCGCACGCTGGAGCCGCTGAAGCACATGCCGGTGCTGGACGGGCTGTACCTGACGGCCCTCCGGTGGGACTGTCGTGTTGGCGACGACTTGCGCGACCTGCGTGACGAGATCGCCGCCGCGACGCAGCAAACGCGGAAGTACAACCCACCGGGGCAGTTGACGCTGCTGCCGGTCTGACACACCGCCGTTCTTACGCTCGTCACGCTCTTCCCGAGAGGGGTGACACGAGTATGGGGCGACCGTAAGACGGCCCTGAGCCACACGCCCTAACGAGATGCGAGTTTCTGGAGTGGGGCGGGGGATGGTGGGGCGATCACCTTCCCCCGCCCTGAGCAAAGAGAGAGACACCATGCGCAAACCAACACAGTTCGAGACCCTCCGCTGCGCCGCCAGCCACACCTGGCAGGCCCCGCTGCGTGACGCGGTCCTGGGCGACTGCACCAGGTACGGCGTCAAGCTCGTGTGCGAGGGGCACGAGACCTGCCCCGACTGCGGGCTGCTGCCCGGAACGCAGGAGTACTGCTGGGTCTGTGACGAGCCGCTGAGCCAGGAGCGCATCGGCGAGATTGCCGCCGCCGCGGACCATCCCGAGGCCCTGGGGCCGCGCGACTTCCTCTGCGCCGCCCATGCCGAGGCGGTTGCCGGCGACGACTGCCGGCCCATGGAATCGGCTGTGATTGACATATTCCCGCGGGCGCGGGCTCTGGCCGACCTGCTCAACCCCCGCCCGCAGAGAGCGGTGAGCTGAGATGGCTACAGCCCCTGCGAGACGCCCGCAGTTCCGCCTGCTGCCGCCGAGCCCGGTGACCGTGCGCGACCGCAACGCGCGGCGTGTCAGCGCCATGCGCCTGGGCGCGCTGGCCGCGTTCGTCGAGCTGCGGCTGGACGAAGCGGAGCTGGCCGGCGACGCCGAGGCCATGTGCGAGGAATGCCCGGCGCAGCACCCCGACTGCGCCCTCGGCTGCGCGACGCGCCTGCTGGCGTGGCTGCGAGAGGGGGAGCGGTAGAGATGGTCGCTGCCGTCGCCGAGCCCACCTACATGCCCGACAGCTACCACGTGGGCAGCCCGTGCCTGGGGGCGAGCAAGATCGCTGACTACCTCAAGTGCCCGCTGTCCTACCGGCTCAAGTACGTGGACAAGATTCCCGCGCCCAAGTCGCCCCACGCTTTCGCCGGCACGGTCATCCACCAGGTCGCCCACCACATCAACATGTGCGACTGGACGGCGGACCATGCGCAGGAAGCCGCAGACATGCTGTGGGGCCTGTGGGAGCAGGGGCGCCTGTCTACCAGCGACCCCGACAACCCCGAGATCGTGCGCAGCATCGGCGAGGCCGCGAACGTCTGGCTGCCCTGGTACCTGCACTGGCGGGAGGGGCAGAGGCAGCTCGTCAGCGAGCACCACTGGCTGCTGCAGATCGAGCCGAACGAGCTGGGCTGCGACCATGACCGCATCGTGCTCGAGGGCACGATTGACCGGGCCTACCGCGAGGGCGGACTGGTGATCGTCTCCGACATGAAGAGCGGCGCCCGCAAGCCCAGTCAGGCAGACCTCGACCGCGACCTGCAGCTCTCGGTCTACTCGTTCGCGGCCCGCCGCCAGGGGCTGCGCGAGGACGCCATGGAGCTGGTCTGGCTGCGCACCCAGGAGACGCTGCGCACGACCCGCACCGACGAGTACCTGCTGGCGGTCATGCGACAGGTGGTGCTGCCGGTGGCGCGGGCCATCGCGGGCGGCGTCTTCCCGGCCAACCCGGCCAGCAAGTACGGCTGTGGGTACTGTGACCACCAGGAACACTGCGAGGTAGGCCGCGCCGCGTAGCGCGCCACCCAACACGACAGGGAGAGTGAAGACGATGCTCAAAGGCTTCTACCGTAGCGACCAACTGCTGCGCCTGGGGAAGATCAGGCTGGGGGAGAAGACCATCTCGGCCGGCAGCGGGCGCGAACATCCCAAGGACCTGCAGCACTTCCTGGTCCCGCCCGAGGTCGAGGCCGTCACCGGCCCCAACCCGACGACGCTGAAGGTCATGCTGCCGAGCGCGGATTGGGAACAAGTGTGCCCGACGGCCCTTGAGAAGTGGGTCAAGTGGGGCGAGGACCGCCGGCTCATGTGCAAGGGCGACGGGCAACTCGTCATCAAGCGCCGCGACGAGAACATGAACTGGCTCGACGGCGACGACGATCTGCCCTGCGCCTACAAGGCCTGCCCTGAGTACCTGGCCGGCAACTGCACGGAGGTCGGGCGCCTGAACGTCATCCTGCCGGATGTGAACCTGCTGGGCGTCTACACCATTGACACCGGCAGCTTCTACGGGCTGAACCAGGTGTACGCGGCCTTCGCCTCCGCCGTGATGCTGCTGGAGAACCTCATCGGCAACCCCGAACTCATCACCCGCGCCGAGTGCGTCCTGTCCCGCGAGATGACATCACTGGAGTACCAGGACCCCAAGAGCGGCCAGCGCAAGCAGGTCAGCAAGGCTATCCTCAAGCTGACCATTCCGCCGATCTCCATGCCCGCCGTGCGCTCACTGCAGGCGGCCAGCCCGCTGCAGCAGTTGCCGGCCGGCGAGCTGCCGGACCTGCCGCCGGCTCCGGGCTACACGCCCGGCCCCGTGGCCGCTCCCGAGATGCCGCCGCCCGACGAGTCCTGCCCCGAGGACATCGCCCCGGGCATGGCGCCCGTCGGCCCCGACCTGGGCCAGAAGGCCGCCTGGGACGTCCTGGTCGAGCAGGTGCAGGCCCTGGGGAAGAATGCCGTGGTCTTCGAGAGGTCGGTCTGCGAGGCCATCCGGCCCGACGCGGCGCGCTTCGAGGACCTCGCCGGCGAGACGGAGGCCGCGCAGGCCCTCACGCAGGGCGCGCAGATGATCGAGGGCTGGCAGCAGGCCAGCCAGCCGACTCAGGCCGCCGAGGCCCGCAAGCAGGCGGCGCGCAAAGCCGCCGCACCCAAGCCCAGGTCCGGCGGCGAGGGGCTGCAGTTCTGAGGACCGCAGGGCAAGCTGAGCACATCACAGGGAGAGACCTGACATGATAGATCAAGTGCTGGCTCGCAACTTCCGCGGCCTGAGCGCCGCCGACATACACCTCGACCCGTGCCTGACGCTGGTGCTCGGGCCGAACGGATCGGGCAAGTCCAGCCTCTGCGGGGCCATCGAGTACGCCCTGACGGGGGCCTGCGAGTGGACCGACGGAGCGGGGCGTGGCGCCAGCGTCCTGATTGCCCACGGCTCCGCCGGCGCGTCCGTCAGTGTGGGCGGCGCGCAGCTCGGCACCATCGAGCGGCAGATCACCGCCAAGGGCAGCAGCGTCGCCTTCGACTCCCGCACCGGCAAGGAGGCCGAGGCTGCCATCGGGGCGGCGCTGCCCGGCTCCGCCCTGCTGCCCGCGATGCTGCGCTCCGACGGCTTCCTGAGGCTGTCGGGGAAGGAGCAGCAGGACCTGCTCTTCGGCCTCAGCGGCTGGGAGACGGACGCCGAGTGGTTCCGCGAGCGGCTGAGCGACGAGGAAGTGGAGGTGTTGCGCCCTTCGCTGGTGACGCTGCTCAAGGGCTCGGCCCTGGCCGACAGCCTCTACAAGGATGTCTATGACAAGCGCACGGGCGCGGGCCGGCTGGTCAAGGAACTGGAGGGCCAGGCTGCCGGCGCCGGCGACCTGCGGGCGCCCGACCTCGCGCCGCTTGAGGCCGAACTGGTCAAGGCCCGGAAGCAGTTGTCTGCCGTGACGGAGAAGATCGGCGGCGCGGTCGCCGCGGGGCAGGCCCACCAGCTCGCGCACGGACGGTGGCAGCAGGCCGACGCGGAGGTCAAGCGACTCGAGCAGGTCCTCGCCGGCATGGGCGACGGCCCGCCCGACGTGACGGAAGACGTGGCCGCGCTACAGGCGACAGCCGACGCGCGGAAGGGCGAGTATGCCGACGCCATCCAGGCTGCGGCCGAGGTCAACGCTGTCCGCCAGACCCTACAGGACCAGCTCGAGAAGTTCGTGGCCCTGGGCGACAAGTGCGTCCTGGGCGGCGTGGTCTGCCCGATGGACAAGGCGGCGCGCGGGAAGATCATCAAGCAGACCCAGGCCAGCATTGACAAGCTGGAGGCGCAGATCGCCCAGCAGCACGAGGCGGCGACGGCGGCGGAGCAGGCGTACAACGAGGCCTGCGACGCGGTGGACGCGGCCCGCCGGCAGGAGCAGGCCGTAGCACAGCACGCCACGCGCGTGGCGCAACTGAGCGAGCAACCCGCGCAGGCGCAGGAGCGCCGCGACACGGCCCAGGCCGAGTACCAGCAGACCGGCGCGGCCAACACCGACGGGCTCGAGGCTGACAAGGCCCTGCTCGACAGGCGCATCACGGAGCTGGAGACGGAACTGTCGGCGGGGCGGCTGGCGGTCAACCAGGCCCAGCAGGCGCAGCAGGTCGCGGAGGATCTCGCGAAGGCCCGGGCCGAGTACGCGACGCTCGACGCCCTGGTGAAGAAGCTCTCCCCCGACGGCCTGCCGGCGCAGGCCATGCGCGAGACCATCGGTGCGGTGATGGACGCCATCAACGAGGTCCTGAGCGGGTTCACGGAGTTCAAGCTCGTGGCCGAGCCCGGCAAGGACTTCGAGCTGCTGGTGCAGTACGGCGACAGCCCCCTGTACCCCGTGCGCTGCCTGAGCGAGTCCGAGCGCCTGCGCGTCGGCGTCGCGATCCAGGTGGCGTTCGCTACGCTGACCGGCTTCGGCTTCGTGGTAGTTGACGCTGCCGACCGCCTGGACAACGTGAACCGCCCGCGGCTGCTCGGGATGCTGCTGGACAGCGGCGTACAGGCCCTGGTGCTGGCGACACCGGCGAACGGGCGCGTGCCGCAGGCCGAGGGCCTGACGGTGTACACGCTGGCCGGCGGAACGGCGTCGGTTGTGGCTGAGGAGGCTGCGGCATGAGTGAGCCTACCTGCCACGAGTGGGTGCCGAATGTCTGGCTGTGCTTCGACCGCGAGGCCGGACCCCGCGCACCAGCGGGCGGGAGAGGGGGCGGGGCGGTGAGCGGCATCTACTGGACTGACGTGCTGCAACCGATCTACGAGGCCGGGCCATTCTGGAACAACGGGAGATGGGCATGAGACCAACCATCATAGCAGCCGGGCTCCTGCTGACCTTGGCCGGGCTGACCAGCGCGACGGGGACGCAGACAGAGCCGGGGGGCCAGCCCTGCCGGAGCGAGAGTTCGCCCCCGACCCCGCAGGACCTCCATGCGTACAGGAGCGCGTCGTGAGTTGGCAAGTCATCAAAGGAGACTGCCTGCAGGTCATGCGTGGCATGGCGGACGGGAGTTTCGACTGCTGCGTCACGTCGCCTCCCTACTGGGGGTTGCGCGACTATGGCGCGGAGGGGCAGCTCGGCCTGGAGGCGGTGCACGACTGCCTGGGGCGGGCGACAGGACAGCCCTGCGGCGAGTGCTATGTGTGCCACATGGTTGCTGTCTTCCGCGAGGTGCGGCGGGTGCTGGCGGATCATGGGACGCTGTGGCTGAAC
>JAKPQT010000089.1 GCA_029555885.1 Chloroflexota bacterium
CAGCAACGGTTTTGCCGAAGGCGTCAATCTCAAAATCAAGATGCTCAATCGGCGCGGCTTCGGCTACCGCAACTTCGAGCACTTCCGCTTGCACGTTTTGGTGGCCTTCGGGCCTCCTTCCCGCTAAAGGCCGGAGAGCCAAAAAAGCCTTTGCGGTCTTCGCGTCTTCGCGGTTATTTCGTGCGCGCGGCCACCGCCTGAACCAGCCCGCGCATGTAGCCGACGGCATATGCTTCTGCGGCATAGCGCCCGCCGATGACCTGCTGCAGGTGGTCGGAGATGATGGCTCCATTGAACCCCACTTCTTGCAGCGCGGCCATGATTTCGAGCATATCCGCGTAGCCATCATCCAGGAAAGTCTCCACGAAGCCTTCGGGCATGGGGGCCGTCACGTTGCGGAAGTGGACCTTGAATAGTTTGCGCTGGCTGCCGAAGTAGCGGATGGCTTCGACCGCGCTCCTGCCCATCGCGGGGCCGCCCTCCAGCCAGCAGCCCAGGCAGAGACAGACGCCGACGTTCGGGCTGTCGGCAAGCTCCAGCGCGCGACGGTAGCCGTCGAAGTTGCCGAAGATGCAGCGCGGGATGCCGCCGAGCGGGTAGACCGGCGGATCATCCGGGTGGATGCCGATGTACACGCCCGCTTCCTCCGCAACCGGCACGACCTGGCGGATGAAGTACGCGTAGTTTTCCCACAGCTCGTCTTCGGTGTATGCGCGGCCGTGCGTCAGCGGCAAATCCCACGACCGGTCGATCCACCGGCCCGTGCGAGCCCGGTCCAGCCGGAAGGCGCGGCCGTTGGCGCCGCCGCGCACCGGCTCCGGCTCGGTGCTCCAGATGCCGTTGGCCATGTGCGCGTACGTGGCGTAGTGGATGCCGGCCGCGCCCAACATGCGGATGTAGGCCAGGTATTCGGCGATCTTGGCATCGCGGTCCGGCAGGTTGAGCGTGACGGCTTCCATGTTGTGGACCGCGTGGTTGGCCAGCCGGTAGACTTTCAGCCCGCCTTCCGCAAAGCGGCGCACGACGGCACGGTAGGTCTCGACCGAGGCATCGGCGGCCGGGACCGCGGTCATGACCCATTCGATGCCCAGCTGGCGAGCAAACTGCATGTCTTCGGCGGACGCGTTGGCGGGCAACTGGGTGCCGATCTGGATGCCGGGCCGGGAGCCGGTGTAACCGGGGATGATGAGCGGGTAGGCGCGAGCGGCGGTGGTGAGCATGGCGGGCTCCTGAGTGACGAGTAATGAGTAATTAGAAATTAGGAATTGGGAATTGCGAATGAGGGTCACAGTTGGCGCCGATGGCCGAACTCGTAATCCCTCATTCGCAATTCCCAATTCTCAGCGGCCGGACAGCAGTTGTTCGAGCGGGACGCCGTTGATCAGGAACGCAACCTGCTTGACCGTGTCGAACTGGAGCGCGGTCTGGCGCAATTGGGCCTCGACGCGCGGGTTGTCGCACACGCCGCCGAGCAGCAGCGTGCCCGTCAGCTTGACGGTCCAGCTTGTGCCGACGCGGGTGATTTCCTGGATCGCCAGGTTCGACTGGTACAGCGGGTTGTACAGGCCGGATTGGCCGTAGTACCGTGTCTTGAGCGAGAACAACTGGTTCAGCGCGGCAGTCAGCGGCGCGGTGGTGGGCGTGATGTTGCGCCGCACGCCGACGACCTCATCGCCGCAGCCGACATTGCCCGTGCCCTCGCTGATGAGATAGACGCGCACCTGGCTGTAGGTGGTCGTGGGCGGCTGCGTGCCGGGGGCTGGGATGACAAGCCGCTGGCCGACGCGGATGCGATCCGGGTTGGTGATCGATGGGTTCGCGGCCATGATCGCCGCGATTGTCACGCCGAAGCGTGCGGCGATGCGGGCCAGGGTGTCACCGGTGCGGACGATGTAGGTCTGGCTGCCGGTGGGCGTGGGCTGGGGGGTCGGCGCCGGTGTGGGACTGGCTGCCTGCTCCCACCAGAAGCGCGCGGCTGCCGCGCCGCCCGCATCGAAGTATTCCACCCGGAAGGCATGCCGACCGGCGGCCAGCGTCATGGTCGCCCGATCAGTTGTGACCGAGCGCGGCCGCCACGCGTCGATGAGCAGCCGGTCATCCACGAAGACGCGCACACCGTCATCGGTGGCCGCATAAAAGGTGTACGTGCCCGCGGTCAGGTCCATGTAGCGGGTCCAGCGCGCTGAAAAAGCGTCGCCGGTCATGCTGGGGTCCGGCGTGCCGGTGCCCCACTGAAAATCGATCAGGCCGTCGATGCGGGTGAGAGCGGGCGCGCCGATCAGGTGCGGGTTGGCATAGAACTCGGCCTGCCAGCCTTCGGAGGCCTGTGCGGCGGCGGGGCGGGGTGCGGCTCCCGCGAGAGCGGTACAGAGCACTGCGATCAACAGAAGTCGGGCGATCAAACGGTTCATACTCACCTCCATACTCGAATCTTTCTCAATACAGCCATGGGACGCATTGTAGCTAGAATCTGTTCCTGCGTAAAGTCAGCGAAGTTGCAGGTGGAGCACCGGCTGTCGCGTCTCCCCGCGCAACCGCCGGCTAAAGCAAGACGCTCCCCTGCGGGGGAGCGTCGGCCTGGTCAGATTGTGTTATGGCGTGCGACTCAGCACTCGCTGTAGCCGCAGGCGTAGCATTTGCGGCAGCCCTCCGTGGGGATGAATGTCGCCTGGCCGCAGTCGGGGCACAGGTCACCGATCGGGCGGTCAGCGATGGGCAGGGCAAGTTGCTCGACATAGGGCTCGGCATCATCTTTGACGGTCTGAGCCTCGGCCGGGAAATGGCTGTTGAGATGCTCGCGGAGGACCTGCGCCACGGCATCCGGCAGCGAGCGCACCCGGTTGGCGCCGAAGCCGAGCGACCGGCCGCCGCCGATGCCGGCGAGCTGGTCGATGACTTCCTGCAAGCGCTGGTTCTCGTCCAGCGGCGAGGGCAGGCGCAGGATGAGCGAGATGAGCCGTCCGAGCGCCTCGGAGACCGCGGCCACATCGCTGCCGGCCTTGCCCACGTTCATGAAGACCTCGAACGGCCGGTTGCCGCCGTTGATGTTCACGGTTACGAAGGCGGTGCCCAGCGGGGTCTCTTTACGGTAGGTCATGCCGTGCAGGGTGGTGGGCCGCGGGCGGCGCTTCATCATCGGGTACTTGGCCGCGGCCTCGGCGCCTGTGGGCTGAGCCGAGAGCGCAGCTTCGCTTGCTTTCTCTGGCTCGCCTGCCCCCTTCGACTCGGCAGTCGCCTTCGTCTCCAGCACCACCTCCTGCCGGCTGCCCGTGACGTAGACCGTCAGCCCCTTGCAGCCGAGATGCCAGCCGAGCATGTAGGCCTGCGCCACATCCTCGACGGTGGCAGTGGATGGGAAGTTGATGGTCTTGCTGATGGAATTGTCCACGAAAGCCTGGATGGCGGCCTGCATGCGGACGTGCTCTTCCGCGGTGATGTCCTGGGATACGACGAAGACATGCCGGATGGCCTCAGGCACGTCGGTGATGTCCTGGCAACTGCCGACCGCGCTGACCTCCTCGCTGATGCGTTCGCGCGTGGCCTTGTCCAGCCCTGCGCGCTCCAGCGCGGCCTCGAACAGCGGGCTGGTGTAGGTCAGCTTGAGATCGCGCGTGCCGTCCTTCACGGTCCGCGTATAGGCCAGGGCAAAGACCGGCTCGCAGCCGTAGCCCTCGCAGCCGGCGACAGTCCCGATGGTGCCGGTGGGCGCGACGGTGGTCTGCGCGGCGTTGCGGATGCCGTGTTGCTTGATGCCCTCGACCACGCAGTTCCAGTCCACTGCCGGGCGGCCCCAGTCACGTTGATAGGGCGTGATGGGCTGGGGCGGCTGCCAGCGCAGGTTCTCCGGATCGTAGATGCTGCCTTTGGTCGCCAGGAACGGCCCGCGCTCCTGGGCCAGCTCGATGCTGGTCAACATGCAGTGATAGCGAACGAACTCCATGACCTGCGCGGCGAACTCCTGGCCTTCCTCCGAGCCGTAGCGCACGCCCAGCTCGTACATCAGGTCGCCCAGCCCCATGATGCCGAGGCCGATGCGCCGGGCGCGCAGCGCCGCCTCACGCAGCGCGGGGACCGCCGGCACGTACTTGTTTGCATCAACGACGTTATCCAGGAAGCGGGTGGCGACGACGGTGCTCTCGCGCAGCTTCTTCCAATCGACCTGGCCGTCTGGCGTCACGTGCTGGGCCAGGTTGATGGAACCCAGGCAGCAATTTTCGTACGGGCCGAGCCATTGCTCGCCGCAGGGGTTTGTAGCCTCTAGCACATAGAGATGGGGCACGGGGTTCGTGCGGTTGGCTGCATCCAGGAAGAGCGCGCCCGGCTCGCCGTTGTGGTGCGCATAGGTGACGATCTTCTCGAACAGCTCGCGCGCCCGCACGGTGCGCCAGGTCTTGCCGTCGCGCGGATTGACGAGATCGAAATCGGCATCGGCCTCGACGGCCTGCATGAATGCGTCGGTGATGCCGACGGAGATGTTGAAGTTGGTAATCTGCCCTTCCTGCGCCTTGCAGGTAATGAATTCTTCGATGTCCGGATGGTCGACGCGCAGCACGGCCATGTTGGCCCCGCGGCGGGTGCCGCCCTGGGCGACCTCGCCGAAGGCCGTGTCGTATACGCGCAGGAAGCCGACCGGCCCGGTGGCAACGCCTGCGCTGGATGCCACGGAGTCACCCTTGGGGCGCAGGCTGGAGAACGAGAAACCGTTGCCGCCGCCGGTCTGCTGGATGAGCGCCGCGTCGCGCAGTGTCTGGAAGATGCCGGCAGACTCGCGGCCCATATCGTCGGATATAGGAAGGACGAAGCAAGCAGCAAGCTGGCCCAACGGCGTGCCTGCGCCAGTGAAGGTCGGGGAGTTGGGGAAGAAACGCAGGTCGGTCAACAGCGCATAGAAGCTGTCTTCCGTGCTCTTGCTATCATACCCGTGGGCTGCGTCGGGTTCCGCGACCGCCCTGGCGACCCGCCGGAACATCCCTTCGATAGTCTCCGCGGGTTGGCCGTCCAGTCCGCGGCGCAGATACCGCTTACGCAGTACCTGCTGGCTGTTTTCTGAGAGCTCCAAGTGGCTGGGCGGCGTCAGTGCCGGCACGAAAGACCGAGCTGTATCCTGGGGTTTCATCCCTTACTCCTCTCATCTCATAGCTATCTTCAGCGCCACGAAACGCAGCGCAAAAATCATCATTCGCAGAGTCACTGGCACAGATGACTGCACGTAACCGGTGGTCGGGAAGGACTTACTTGGGCTCGGAGAGCAGCCGCTGAATCTCGCCTTGCAGCGTTTCCACGTCTTCCATCGCCATATACACGATGGCAAAGCGGATATAGGCCAGCGAATCCAGTTCTTTGAGTTTCTCCAGGACCAACTGGCCGATGGTGTCGCTGCTCACTTCAGCACGCCCCAGGCTGAACAGATGCTCCTCGATCTGGCTGACGATGCGCTCAATCTCGGTCATGGCGATCGGCCGCTTGGCGCAGGCGATGCGCACGCCCTGGAGCAGCTTGTGCCGGTCGAAGGGCTCGCGCCGGCCATCGCGCTTCACAATCAGCAGCGCCTCCGAGATCTGCTCGTAGGTTGTGAAGCGTTTGCGGCAGGTCTGGCATTCGCGGCGGCGCCGGATGCTGTCACCCGTTGCGCGGGTATCGACCACGCGGGAGTCCGCCTGACCACAGTATGGACACTGCATCGTATCACCTTTCCACTCTGCATCGCGTTGCACTGGCGAGCGCAGCCATCATATATGGGGATGGCGGAGGACGGTCTGGGGTTCGATCAGACGCCTCTCTGCATACCCGGTGGGCTCTAGCAGTCAGCGGCCATGATCGAGTTGCTTCCTAGCGTGTGAAGGATGCTCGTGAGCCGCGCCACAACCAGTAGTATGTCAAGTCCCGTTCGATACAAGATATTGTATTGACCAAGCGAGTATACCACACATGAGAGCGGGAGTATAAGCGGATTGGCCCTTTTTGGCATAATTTTAAGGTTGAGTTCTGGGGGATGGGAGGGAGGCAGAAAAACGGCCGGCCCTGTGTGACGGGATGGTCACTCCCGCTGCACAGGGCCGGTTCGCAGTCAGCGGCGGTTTAGCTCTGGCGCGACCGGCGCAGGAAGGCTGGGATATCCAGGTCGTCGCGCTGATACTCCCGCTTCGGGAACGGCAGAGTCGTCGGCCCACCGTGGCCTTCGTCGGTGATGGGCGCCTGCTGCTCGCGCGCCATATCGAAGCCGGTCGCGATGACGGTGATGCGGATGCTGTCCTTAACGTTCGGGTCGATAACGGCACCGAAGATGATGTTGGCATCCGGGTCGGCCGTGCGGCGAATGATCTCCGCGGCCTCGTTGACCTCGTACAGGCTCAGGTCCGGCCCGCCGGTGACGTTGAACAGGATGCCGCCGGCGCCCTCGATGCTCACGTCGAGCAGCGCGCTGTGGATGGCCTGCTCTGCGGCCTGTTGCGCCCGGTTGTCGCCGCTGGCCTGGCCGATGGCCATCAGGGCCGAGCCGCCTTCGCTCATCACCGTTCGCACGTCCGCGAAGTCCAGGTTGATGAGGCCGGGGATGGTGATGAGTTCCGAGATGCCCTGGATGCCCTGGCGCAGGACATCGTCGGCCACCAGGAACGCCTGCTGGATGCTGGCCTTCTTGTCCACCACCTGCAGCAGCCGGTCGTTCGGGATGACGATGAGCGTATCCACGCTGTCCTTGAGCCGTTTGATGCCATCGTCGGCCAGCCGTCGCCGGCGTGCGCCTTCGAAGGTGAACGGCTTCGTCACCACGCCGATTGTCAGCGCCCCCGAATCCTTGGCGAGCTTGGCAATGACCGGCGCAGCGCCCGTGCCTGTGCCGCCGCCCATGCCGCAGGTCACGAACACCATGTCGGTGCCCTTCATCAGGGCCTTGATTTCCTCGCTGGACTCTTGCGCGGCCTTGTCACCGATCTCGGGATTGCCGCCCGCGCCCAGTCCTTTGGTGAGCTTATCGCCGATGCGGAGACGCTGGGGTGCGTTCGCCAGCATCAGGGCCTGGGCATCCGTGTTGATTGCGATGAACTCCACACCACGGATCCCCTGTTCGATCATGCGGTTGACCGCGTTGGAACCACCGCCGCCCACACCGAGCACTTTAATCTGGGCCGGATTCTCAACATAGGCCGGTTGTTGTCCTTTCGGGTTCATCTGACGCTCCTTTTACAATCTAGGGTGGTCCCTGCGGGAACCTTATGTACATCGTTAGGGTGCCGGGATCGGCAAAATGCGCTTCAGGTAATCGAATAGGCGCTGCCAGGGCGGCGCACCGCCCGGCGGAGCTGCCACGCGCGGCTGGCTGTCGCGGCGCAGTCCCCAGAGGAGCAACCCGACTGCCGTAGCATATTCCGGGCTGCTCAAGTCGACGACGGCCCCGCCGATGCCGTTGGGCCGGCCAATGCGCACGGGCCAGGTCAGCCGGTCGTGGGCCATCTCGCCGATGCCGTCGAGCTGGGCCACTCCGCCTGTCAGGACCACGCCGGCGGGCAGAAGCCCGTCGTAGCCGCTGCGTTTAATCTCATCCACGATGAGGTCCAGCACCTCTTCTGCCCGGAAGTAGATGATATCGGCCAGCGAGCGGCGCTGAATCACCTGTGAGCCGCCTTCGCCAAAGGCCGGGCCCCGCACCTCGGCATCGGGCGGGACGAGTTGGGGCAGTGCATGGCCGAACTGCCGGATGAGCGCTTCCGCTTTGTCATACGGCATCCGCAGGCCGGCGGCCACGTCACGCACGAAATGGTCGCCGCCCACGTCCAGCACGTGGGTGTGCCAGGCGGCCGATTCGAGAAAGATTGCCATGTCGGTCGTGCCGCCGCCGATGTCCACCACGGCGACGCCCGCCTGCCGTTCGTCGTTGGTCAGCACGGCCTCCGCGGAGGCCAGCGGCTGGAGCACCAGGTCTTCGATTTCGACGCCGTTCTCCGTGACGCAGTTCGTCAGGTTGGTGATGGCGGATGTCGCGCCGGTGATGAGGCTGGCATCCACTTCCAGCCGGTAGGCAAACATGCCGACCGGATTCTGGACGTCCTGATTATCATCGACAGTGTAGCTGCGCGCAACTGCGTTGATGATATCGCGATTGTGTGGCAGCGCAATATCGCGGGCCTGGTCCAGCGCGCGCTGGCAGTCCTCCGGCGTGATCTTGCGTCCGTTCCGGCCCAGGATGGTGACGCCTTTGCTGCCGATTGCGCCGATGTGCGCCCCGGAGATGCCGACGTAGGCTGTCTCGAGCGGTACACCGGCTGCGGCTTCGGCTGCGTCGATTGCCTGGCCGATGCAGGCTGTCGCTTCGACGGTGTTGACGACCACGCCGCGACGCAGGCCGCGTGCCGGCACCCGGCCCACGCCGATGACGCGCAGCGCATTGTTGTCATCGAGTTTGCCGATGAGGGCACACACTTTCGTCGTGCCGACATCGAGGGCACAGATCAACTCACTCACGGTTCCCCCACTGCATCGCTCACCACCACAAGGCGCGTTCGTCGCTGAAGCGCAGATCGATCACTTTGGCCTGAGCGCCGGACTGGCTGACCTGGGCGCTGGCGCCCGCGGCCACCGTCACTTTGCGGCCCATCGGCCCGGTGTCACCCAGCCAGACCTCCCACCCATCTGCAGCCTGATAGTAGAGCCCCTGCGGGTCGCCGTAGCCGAACGTCGTGAGCTCGGGGTGGCTGACGTGCAGTTCGGCCAGGTGCGCCAGCACCTTGTGACGCCAGGCATCGCTCCCTGCGAGCGAGGCGTTCGTCGCATCTACGAGGGTCAGCGGCGGGGCGGCGCCGGCCTGGGGCACAACAGCCCCGTCCGCCGCCAGCCAGA
>JAKPQT010000091.1 GCA_029555885.1 Chloroflexota bacterium
GCCTGGTTGATTGGTTAGCGCAACACCCAAGCCACGGCGCCGACGACAGCGGCAACCGCAGGCCAGGCCAGCAGCACAAGCGCAAGGCCCAGGGCGGGGCGTTGAATGGTCGCGCTGGGTTCGTGATAGGCGCCACCTTCCGCAGCGCACGACTCGGCCACGCAGTCACGGCCTTGTCGGCACAGCCCATCGCAGGGCGGGCAGTGGCGGGCGAATTGGTAGATGCGGCCGGTACTCTCGCGCCGGGCTGCATCCAGATCGGCGGTAGTCAGCAGGCCACCGGACGGGGTATCGATGTGCGGGAATGCCATTGCGTTCTCCATCAATCCAGCCAGCCCGCAGCGCCCGCGCCGATGATCAGCGCAGCAGCCAGCAGCAAGGCAACGTTGTCGGGATGCCGTCCGTCACCGGAAAGCACGGCATAGAGGCGGTGCAGGTAGGTCACCTGGCGCGCTCCGCAGGTTCGCGCACGCCAAGGCAACCCGGGTCAGCGTGGCATGACGACACGGCAGACAGCAGGATTTCGCCAGCACGTTTCATGGCCGCAGCCCTGGCCGCAGCCCTGGCCGCAGCCCTGGCCGCAGCCCAGGCCGCAGCCCTGGCCGCAGCCCTGGCCGCATCCCAGGCCGCAGCCCCGGCCGCAGCCCCGGCCGCAGCCCAGGCCGCAGCCCAGGCCGCAGCCAACTCGGCATCGGTTGCATTGCCGTTGGCGTGCCGTTCTGCAACATCCAGCGCGACAAGGCTGCGCGGGTCGGTCATCAAGTGCTGTACGGTGCGAGCGCAACGTACGGCCACCATGCGCCACAACCGATCATGCTGCGGCTCAGCGCGCAGGCACCACAGCGCATCGTCTGCGCCGTTGATGCGCAGGATGGCATCAAAGCCCAGCGGCTCATCATCGGGGGAGGTCTTGCCCAGCCCGCGCAGCAGCTTGGTCCATCCGGGGCTGCACGGGCTTTGCGCACGGATGCGGGTCAGTGTGGTGTAGATCATGGCTGGTCCCCTTGCTGCATGTGCTTCAGTTAGGCCTCAAAAACACCGCTACTCGCGGCCTTCTCCACTCGCGGGCAGATGCGCTCATCGCCGCACCATGTTCCGCACTTGCCGGGACTGCCTGTAAAGGCATTCGCGCAGGTGTGCAGCGGCTTCGCGCTATTTGGCGCGGTGCCGTCCTTTGCGTCGGCCAGCAACGCCAGCACCCTTTGCGGCACCAGGGCGCCGCCCTCGCTCCTGCACCGCTCGGCTTCAAGGCCCAAGATGGTCAGCAGTGAGTCGGTTCGGTCGCATTCGTCATCCAAGCATGCGCGGGCCTCGTTCGCTTGCCGCTGCCAATACTCGGCCAACAAGAACAGCCGTGTGTAGGGGTCGGCTGTGTCTAGTTGCGGGTCGTGCAAGTCAATCGGGTGCAGTTTCATGGCTCGCGCTTGCAGAGCCTGCATCTGGTCGCACAGGGGTGCGTCGCCAACCTTGGCGCGCTCCGTCACCAGGCCTAACCGGTCGTTCGAGCCGACATTCGTCGGCTGGCTACTTTCGCTCGTCATCACAATCCTTTCAGGCCGCCGAATGCGGCTCAACTCCAACGTTAGGCCTTTTCGCGCTCACGCTCTCGCTTCAGTCGAGACAGTTTGGCTTCGTAGCCGTCAAGCTCCACCTGAGTGGCTGGCCGGATGTGTACGGCTTGCCCGTCGCGTAGTGCGCACTGGACAAAGCCCCAGTCCATGCGTCTGCCGTCCTCGGTGTAGATGCAAGACATCATGGTCCCGCTCTCAAAATAAAAGTGGTCGCCTATGTAGATCACGTTCATGCTCACTCTCCTTTGTTCGTCAAATTCCGTGCGCCCAGGCAGCATGGCCTAACAGGGCGCTGCACCGGAACCCTTCCGGCGCTCCGCGCCTACAGGGTCCGGTGAGCTACGTCGTTCGGCCTCACGAAGACAGCGTGCCGCAGTTGTCGCGGGCGTAGCCCATGAAGTGCTCGACCTTGGCTTTCTTCTTGAGGATCAGGGCGCGAACGGTGGGCGCGCTGGGCATGGTCAGCGCCGCATCTTCGATCAACATTTCCACCGATGCCAGCAGGTCGATGTACTCGCCCACGATTCGCTCGGCGTTGTTCTCTGGCTCGCCGAGCTGGCCTGGCTGCACCTCATCAAGACCAAAGTGCAGCGCCTTGGTGATGCGGTGCGCCACCTCGTTGCATTCGCTGGCGGCCTGCGTCAGCAGGTATTCGGTGCGGTTCATGGTGTCC
>JAKPQT010000109.1 GCA_029555885.1 Chloroflexota bacterium
GCGGGCCGCCTCGGCGCGCGCCTCGTTGATCTCGTCCGACCGCTCGGCGGTACGGGCCAGGATCGTGATGTGGTCGGGCCGCACTTCCATCCAGCCGCCGCTGACGGCGAAATAAAGCGGCTCGGCCCCTGCGCGATGTACGATGACCTCGCCGGGGCTGAGCACCGTCATCAGCGGGGCATGTTTGGGCAGGATGCCCAACTGCCCCTCGATGCCCGGCGCTTGCACCTCGGTCACGTCACCGGAGAACACATTACGGTCCTGCGCTACGAAGTCCAGGCGAATCGTAGCCATCGGAATTACCCCCTCAGTTCCTTGCCCCGCGCCACCGCGTCCTCGATGGTGCCGACCATGTAGAAGGCCTGCTCCGGCAGGTCGTCGTGCTTGCCGTCAAGAATCTGCTGGAAGCCCGCGATGCTGTCGGCCAGCTTGACGTAGACGCCGGGCCGGCTCGTGAAGGCTTCCGCGACGAACATCGGCTGCGTCAGGAACCGCTGAATCTTACGGGCGCGTGCGACGGTCAGCCGGTCTTCTTCGCTCAGTTCCTCGACGCCCAGGATGGCGATGATGTCCTGCAGGTCGCGGTAACGTTGCAGGGTGCGCTGCACGTTGCGGGCCACCGCGTAGTGTTCCTGACCCACGATGTTCGGATCCAGGATGCGGCTGGTGGAGGCCAGCGGGTCCACCGCCGGGAAGAGCGCCTGCTCAGCCAGCGAACGTTCCAGGCTGATGCTGGCGTCCAGGTGCGCAAACGTGGTTGCGGGCGCCGGATCGGTGTAGTCGTCCGCGGGCACGTAGACGGCCTGCATCGAGGTAATCGAGCCGGTCTTCGTGGAGGTGATGCGCTCCTGCAGCTCGCCCATGTCCGTGCCCAGGGTCGGCTGGTAGCCCACGGCGCTGGGCAGGCGGCCCAACAGCGAAGACACCTCGGAACCGGCCTGCACGAACCGGAAGATGTTGTCGATGAACAGCAGCACATCGCGGCCCTGGTCGCGGAAATACTCGGCCATCGTCACGCCGGTCAGCCCGACGCGCAGCCGCGCGCCCGGCGGCTCGTTCATCTGGCCGAACACCATGACCGTACTGCTGATGACGCCGGAGTCGCGCATTTCATGCCACAGGTCGTTGCCCTCGCGGCTGCGCTCGCCCACGCCAGCAAACACTGAGTAGCCGGAGTGGAACTTGGCGATGTTGTGGAT